>CAJPUO010000001.1 GCA_905373795.1 Candidatus Saccharimonadota bacterium | reverse complement strand
CAGCCCAATAGCATTCCTGCGGTTTACTATGGCTTACGGGTTAGTTGGGTGAACCCCAAATAACTCATCGAAAACGCTTATCTGTAAAAAACCGCGCCGCATCCGATGAAAACAGCATCACAACCATAATGTGAGCGCCAATCATCACAAACAAAAAAGCCATCGCCATATTGATCCGTCCAACGGTAATTGACAAAGATTCGGTAATGATCGTCGCGCTAGCCACTGCCAGCAGCATAATTCGCGCCCGATTGCTACCCCTCAGCAGCGCTCCCGCTAACGCTAACTCAATAATCACAATCGCAAGACTCAGAGCCATCGTACTAAGAACAATCACATTAACCGACTCAACGCTAACAGCAGTTTCAGCAACCATTTCCTGTGCAAATTCCGGCCAATTTACCGTATCAAACAGCATCTGCCCAATTGTAAACAGCGACACGACGACTATCAACCCGCAGCCGAACAGAATTTGCGGCGGCCGGCGGCTCCACAATTCCTTCAATAACGTTTCATGGTTTTTCGGCAAGCGGTCGTGAATTGTTCCATCCATAATGATACCAAACTGCTGCAGCGTGCTTTTTTGCGACTTTACTTTCGACAATTCCAGAATGGGCAAATCGCCGTCTGTTCGGACAAAATCTCCTCCAGGGTGTCGCGAATGATAACCGGAGGAAAAATCTTTCAAAATCGCCACCCGCACCGGCTCGACACTGTCCTGTACTGTTTGAATAATATAATCGCGCTCAATGTCGGTATCCTCGTCAATCCGATGCGTCAATTGAAATGTGAACAGCGACACGCCGATACTTCTGTCATATGTCCCCGCAGCCAGCCAATCCACCCGGTGGCCGCCCGGCAGCAACCAGCCTTTCGGGCAGCGCCAAAAACGCACATGATGCCGCTGGCTAGGATTACCGTTAACTTCTTGCTGGTATGCAAAATCCTGCTTGCGTCCAAACAAAAAAGCCGGCGACACTGGCGCATTCGGATAACTTTTACGCCGTAAAACAGTCATCACCATTTTCCATGCCGATCGGGGAGTAATATCGTCCGCCAGACTCCAGCCCGCTTCGTCCATCACTTTATGCAGCTGTTCTTCCGATCCGCGCGCCGCCAAATTGACTGGATCGCATAACATTCCATCCGCCGTCCGCGTCCGGCCGATAAAATAATTCGGCACGTAAATACTGCTTAAAATCCGGTGAAGCCGCGGCAAGGCTAGATAAGCAACAATTACCCAAACCACAAAAAACAACCCGATCATCCACCAACCGCCAGTAAACCAGCTTTCCCTAAAAACCAGCCATGCCAACCATAACGACGCCAGGCCGGCAAAAATAAAGAACGCCTGGTCTAATAAAACGTTGATTGATTTTAACGGCCGCATCAACGCGGCAGCTAGTTTTTTGGGCGATTTTGCCAAGCTCATAGCTTTATTATATCATTCAAGAGATTGCGAGCCGCCAGCCTAGCCTCGTCATCCTTGCGGCTAAACAAATCGCCCCGCTCAATAATCTCCTTGCACACCCTGACAGCCCGCTCCAAATCATCATTAATAATCACGTGATAATACGGCACTTCCAGCGCATGCGCCAGTTCTTTGATGGCTGATTGATGGCGCTTTGACCATTCGGCTTGAAAATCTGCTTCGGTGGCGTAGCGCTTTTTCAGCCGCTCCAGCCATGTTTTATAATCCGGCGGCACGATAAAAATCGCGATACAACCTGGCGCTAATTGCTCGTATTCTGCTACACCCTGAACATCGACGTCAGTAATTGCCACTTGATTTTGATCATGCGCCAATTTTAACTCGGCCGCCGAAGTTCCGTACACCGTGCCATGCACAAATTTCGCCTCAATGAATTTATGGCCAAGCAGCATTTCCTCGGCTATTTTTTGATCAATAAAATGATAATCGACACCGTTTTGCTCGGCACGGCCATTATTAATCCGCGGCGGGCGCGTGGTGTGGGAGACGATATCACGAAATTCCGGCAGTTTTAATAACCGCTTTTTAATTGTATCCTTGCCAGCGCCAGAAATCCCCGCCAGCAGCGCAATCTTTGTATCTCGCACCAGCTGGACGGTTGATTCGGTTGGCTGATAATTAGTAATTAAACTTTCAATCTCCGACATAATATTTATTTATGATAACTCATCTGGTACAGATTGCCAATCAGGAAATCCGAAACCAATAAATATTCGCTTCAATACAAGCAATCAATCCCTCTTCAGCATCACCATAAACGCTTCTGATGGAATGTCAACCTTGCCGAAGCGTTTCATACGCTTTTTGCCGCGAGCTTGTTTGGCGAGAAGTTTCTTTTTGCGGCTGACATCGCCGCCGTAGAGGTAGCCGGTGACATCTTTGCGGTAAGCGCCGATGTTTTCGCGGGCGATAAATTTGCCGCCGATTGCCGCCTGTAATGCCACTTCAAAGCTCTGGCGCGGCACCACGTCTTTCAATTTCTTGACGATTTCGCGACCCAAACCTGGTGCCTCCGAGCGGTGGCACATCACGCTCAGAGCATCGACCATTTCGCCCGCTACATAAAAATCCACCCGCACCAAATCTTCCGGCTGATACCCTGCCAGTTCATAATTAAACGAACCGTAGCCGCTGGTCACCGACTTCAATTGATCATAAAAATCTGTCAGCAAATTAGCCAGCGGTGCCGTAAAGGAAATCAGTGCCCGCTCATCGATGTAACTAAGGTTTTTCTGCCGGCCGCGCTTGGCGACAATCAGCTGAATCACCGCACCGATATAGTCCTGCGGCACCACAATTTCACCATCAATCCACGGCTCGCGGATTTCAGCGATCTGCGCTGGGTCGGGCAATTCGCTGGCTGACTTGATATCCAACTCCTCGCCGTTAGTCAGGCTGACTTGATAATCCGTGCTCGGATTGGTGACGATGAGGTCCAGATTATACTCGCGTTCCAACCGCTCGCGAATAATGTCCATATGGAGCAGCCCGAGGAAACCAATCCGCACACCATAGCCCAACACCGGCGAATTCTCCGGCTCAAACTGCAGCGCCGAATCGCTCAGACTCAGCTTTTCAATAGCCTCTTTCAGGTCATTATAATCTTCGTTGGACACCGGGAAGAAGCCCGCATAGACAAAGGGTTTGACTTCTTTATAGCCGGGGAGGGGCTGGATGGTGATATGAGACATATTAGTAAAGTGCATTATAACATTTTTGTCCGAAGACGTCGATTAAGCAATGTATTTTACAAAAACCACGCTAATTGATATACCGCTCAATACGCTCAGCTCGCAGAGTTAGCACCTCAGTCAGGCCTTGCAAATATGCCGTATACTGCTCAACAGTCTGAGGTAGCGGTGACGATTGAAAATCATCAAAATCTGTCAGTATGTTAACTTGGTATTTATCATCAACAAAATCTTGCAACAAGAAAAAATCGACATAGCCCTGAAAATCACCAAACCACTCAAAAAAGTCACGATAACGATCAAAAGCATTAGCGAGCGGGCTGTCTTTACCTTGATACCAGCGGGCAATACATTCTAAAGTCAGGTCAAACCGATCACCAATTTTGCGGTGCCAACCTCTCGCACGATTGATGGTCTGCGTTCCGCCGCGTAGTTCGCTGGGGAAAATAATCTCCGAGCCAATGCGCCAATCAACATTATCTATTGCCGTCAAAACATCTCGTGGTGTCTGCTCAACAATCAACTTATTACGTTTCCAGGCTTCAAAAGTAGCTGCCATATTATCGCTCGAAACAGGAATCTGACACCGACCATCACTGGCTATCAAGTATGGCCCTTCGTCCAACATAGTCAGTTGACGACCATCAGGCAGTGGTTTAGTCCACAACTTAGCGTGATAGCGTTTTAACGTCAGGCTGTGCTGATCTGGATCTTTACCATTAGCGTCTTGACGACAATCAAACCAAACATCAATCATTAGTGTCGCTCCTTTCTTGGTACTAGTTTGCATATCGCATACAATATACAAATTAAAATACTCAATCCGCCGCAATAACGTCCCCAACAGACCGCCGCTTGGAATAAGCCTGCCGCTCGCCATAGCCGATGCGTAGCAAAATGGTTGGATATTCTCCGTCCAGACCCAGCGTCCTTGCCATTTCTGCGGCAATTTCTGGCTGCTCGTTCGGCTGATTTAGATAGGCATGAGCGATCCCAAGCTCCGTAGCAGTCAGCAAGAAACGCTGCAGCGTCCGACCCAAGTTCACCCATTCGCGCCGACTATTTTCTCTTGTCATAAAGAGAACCAGATGAGAAGCCGATGCTATCTTTTCGCGATCAGCCTTATTCTGCGTCTTAGCATTGATAGCCATCGCCATGATTGGCTCAGCCATCCAGCGCGGCACATTAGGCGCACCAAACACGGCGTAACTCAGCCCATCAAGTGTTTGATCTTGATGCTTCTTATTAAATCGCATCCAGCTTTTCAATTCAGCCTTAAACGCCTCATTCTGCATTTGATTCGTATTCCCCTGAAGAACGTATTGTTCAATATCATTAAACTGTTTGGTTTGACGCGCGTAATAATGAACCGAGATGCCCTTTTCACTGCGGATAGATTGTAATTTCTTTAGTACATCTAAGGCAATTTCCTCACCGCTATAAACACTGCGATTAGTCTGCCGCGCGTCTATCTGATTGAACAATGGATTTGGCTTAATATCCGCCTTTTCCATGAGCGAAACCGTAACAACGCCTGTATCACCAACCGAAACGGCAGATTTATAGCCCTTAGTTTGCGCCGCCAAGCAAAGATTCTCTGTTGCACAGCCCAAACTCACAAACAACTCCCTGTCGTCAGGATCGACCACTGGCAACCTTCTATCAAAATCAGGGTAAATTTCTACCGCCGACTCGTTCTGACGAAATTTCCACGGCTGGGTATTATGGCCTGATGGCGCCTTGACAGCTTGCGCAACCAAAAATTCAAAGTTAGCTGATGATATGTTGTTACTGCGAGACATTCTTACCATAATTCTACCCAATATACGAGCCTTCCCATCTCGTTAGCTACTTCTTATAACCAAGTATACTCGCCCTATAGGAGCGAGGTCAATCAATATCGCCAAGACTAAGCTTTCAGTTGCTGTCCTTCAGATCATTGTAATATTCGTTAGACACCGGAAAAAAGCCCGCATAGACGAAGGGCTTGACTTCTTTGTAGCCGGGTAGAGGTTGGACGGTAATTTTCTCCGTCATGCTGCCACCCTTTTTGCCTGGATACTGTCCGATAAACTTCCAATAAACTTATTTTTTAATAACATAGCGGCCATTCCTGTTCTCGCCAACCTTCTCCATAACACCAAATTCCACCGACTGCGCCAGTTCACGTCGAGCTTTCTTGTAGTCAGGTTTTTAATCTCGCCGCTATCGCTCACGCCTAACAAAACACTACCGCCGCGAGTATTAGCAAACACAATTATAATCTGCCATAAATTTTCTGGCAGCTTTGCGCCGCGCTTACCGCGACAGCTCTTAAATTCAAGCGATTCTCCCTCAGCTTTCCTTATCCGAATCATAGGGTTATTTTATCAGATTTTTAACCATGGAAACAGAAAATACCTGCGCTCTACGCTCACATATACTCGCGCGGAATAACCCCCGCTCTCATAGCCCTGACATATTCAGCCAAGTTGCCTGGCATATCAGCCCAAAAATCATCGTCAAGCCAGCCTGATAGCATACTTGCTAACAGCCTATCTTTACGACTATTGACCGTTTCGCACAGTTCGCACAATCGCCACGCTGCCAGCCCGCGGAAATCGCTTTTTAAGCCTACATCTTCTAGTTCATCTATCCAGTCAGCCAACTGACTTATAACTTTAAAGTCCTCTACACCCAACAAGTCGTCAGCAAATTTATTTATATCAAAACTACCCAGAGGAGGCTTCACTCGGGCTATAAATTCGATGAAACCCGGCAGGCGCTTTTTCTCCTCAGCCTCTTTTGCTAGCTCGGTAAAATCAATATCAGCAGTCCAATGCAACTCCTCTGCATCTAAAGAGCCATCGATAACACGAACGCCCCTACACGGGTCAAACTTGCCGCCCATCTCTTTTATCAAACCTTCTGTAAAAAGCCCGGGCCGCTGGAAAAGATCAGCTTGCTGCCCATCCTCTATCAACCGGTTAACAATATCCGTACAACTACTGTCAACGCCATACCCACAACGGTTACGGTAATGATCCAGCGGATCTTTACCATAGCGCTTTTGGTAGCGCTCATCATCCGTAAAGAATATACCCCTATCATAGAAAAATCCTTTAAGCTTCTCTGCTTGGTCAACGTAATGATTCAATACCAATTCGGCCAAGTGTTCGGCGGAAAAACCGCTGCACTCAACAACAGTTTTCACATCTTCCACAAAATCACGCTTGCTCCTGATAGCCCGAAGCTTGGCCGCACCGCCATTTCTCCAAAAATAACTTTCGCCGCCATTAGGATTAAACCCAAACCACAACCTTCTTATTTCTTCAATAGACAACTCTTCGTCTTTCTGCTGTTTAGCAAAAATTTTATCAATACTGTCGATTACATCCATAGTGTCCAGCTTATCTTGACCCCGCATCAATTTGCCTATTTCTTCGCGCAGAACGCCCATCATAGCTGGCTCAACTTGGTCGTTTTCGCCAATACCCAGAATCATCTGTATACCACCCCGCTCATCCGTACACATCATAATGCGAGGAATATTATTTTTTCCAGTCGTCAGTACACTGACAGCATAAAAGCTATTGTCGTATAAATAACGCTTTATCGATTCAACGTCGCCAGGGAACCAATCAGTACATTGTCCGGCAAGCAAACCATGCAGCTGTTCAAACGAGTCATCATTGGGATCAAATGTTTCTTTTTTACGTCGAACACGTATTTCATGCCATTCTCCCAGCTGAGCTTCCCGGCGCTGTTCTAATCCTAGGCTCGTCGCAGCTGCAACTTCTTTACCATATAATTCGCTAAAATCAGCAGATTCTAATTTGCCAGATTTGTAATATCTCGCCGTCTCCTTATACACCTCATAGAGCGCCTCGGTATTAACTTCTGGCAGCAGTGTTGCACTTCCAGACTCGCGCGCATTAAACTTCTCAGTCTGCGAATCAAACTCGCCCAACTCTGTATAGGCGCTTATAACATAAGAAGAAAACCAATCAGGATATTTGCCGACTATCAGTGCTTTCTTCATCCGCTCCAAACGCCCGACCTGCAAATCTTGAAAGCCTCTAACTAACTCTTCCCGTTGAGAATAATTATTATCAGGAAGCCCAAATCTCCTATACCAGCCAGGCGATGAACCAGCTAGCTGAGACAAACTCTCCAAATCAGGCGGATTATTGGCGATTCTTTCTTTAGCCGCTGCTATTCCCATAGCATTCGAATAACATACATCCGTAATCCCATCAATCTCTACAACATCCAAAGAAGACGATTTAGCTGGTTTTTGAGGTATAGCGATACCGATAAAAGAATCTGTTCGTATTTGCGGTATTTGCGAAGGGATAAAAGGCGCATGATCGCTTTCAGGCTTCTTCGTAGTTTCTTCCCGGTGCGGATCCAAAGACGCTTCTTCCCCCTCTTCAGCTACCTGACCCAGGACGTACTGGGTCAATAATTTAAGCTTCTTTGGACCGCCCGGCTTTTCTTCTGAACTGTTCGAGTAGCCCAAATAATTATACCTTTTTGGGAGTGCGTTCAGGCTACCGCTCCACTCATTTCTCAGCCTTTTAAGCATGCAATTCCTCAGAAACCGCTCCATCTCCTCAGGAGTAGCCAGGTTCGCCATAGTATCAAAAACCCCAAATATTCTCTCGCTTCGTTCTTGCGACCTCCAACTTTCCTCCGGATCTTCGTAATCATCCAAAGACACTCGGATAGCTTCAGTCATTTGTTCGGCTATGTCAAACTCGCCAGGTTTCTCTTCTCGCAGTCTTTCTACAACTTGACTTATATCTTTACTATCAATAAAAGCTAGGAACCTATCCCTGCGGAGTATACCTTCTAAATCTGGATCAAGGGCAGTGCCGTTCGCCGAATCAGCAAGTGAATCGCCGCCGTAAACGCCATCATTATGCAGCAGCTCTGCTTTAGCGTGACGGTGAAACGGTGAATTCGGATAGTTATCAACCATAATTAGTTATTAATGATAATATTCTTTCGTCTACTTGTCAATGTTAGCCCGGCGATTACCGCCGCCAGCGGCAGCCAACCTATTTTAAGGCAGTTCCGCCAAGATGTCCTTTGGCTCTAGCTCGTCGCGCTCGTCTCTCTTCGAGGTATTTAATCATCTCTCCTTGCTCCGCTACCGAAAGATATCTTCCTCTACTACTTCCGCCTTCCTCTATTATTCCAAGTTTTTCTGCGGCCCTACGAACGGTACCATAGTCCTCTCCACTCACGTCGCTAAGTCTTTTTAGGCTTATCTTCTCGTGCCGCTTGACTGCCAGTCGCTCGCTTACTAATTGTTCAACCTTAGCTGCAACCTGCCCGGCTTCATCTTCGGAAAGATAGAATATTTTTCCTGCCTTAACTGGGGTTAATTCAAGTTGCTCAATAGCACGCCAAACATCCTCGTAAGATACGTCTTGTCTACCTCTATGCTGTTGATCTTCTCTTACGAACTTAGTGACAGGAACATAACCCTCTGGAATAAGCTGACGGTTCTCTATAGCAGCGCAAATCTCTTTAGCTTCCGACCGAGAAAAAATAATAGGTAGTCCAGCTTCACTCAACAATCCAAGCTTCTCGGCCGTACTTCTTACAATATGCTTTGGCGCACCTGTCTCATTCATAATATCTCGAACCCCAACAAAACCTTCTGGAATTGATCTTGTTCGCCTTCTTTTCTCGTCCACAATAATTTGGGCATCTTCTGTAGTAAAAGCAAATATTCGGCGGTTTTTTTCACCACGATATACGCCCATTGTTATTTTTCCTTTCTTAGCCAATTCTCTGGCAAGTCTTGAAATCATCGTTCCATCTTCTAAGCCTAATTCTTTTGCCATATCTTTAACGGTAACATACCCATCCGGAACTGGAGGCAAATCTTTTGAGCTTCTTGAGCTTCTTAAATATCTTGTATCAACAGGCTTATCCAATTTCTGTTGGCTGAATCCACCTTTTAGCGCATTTACCAAATTGGCTGTAAAATTCTTCTTGTTTAGAATTCGCGCACCTTGTTCTGGATTGTCCTTTATTAGCTTACCCAGCTCCTCTTTCGTATAATCCGTCAGCGGGCGTTCCGGTTCATTCTCCGACGAACGGTTAGAATTAACTTGCTCGCGCACCCATTCGCCATTAAACACAAATGTAACGTTCCCGTATTCGTCGCAAACCAGAATAACCTTATCAAGTTCAGGTACGGTAACTTGACAGTACGGTTCCTCGCGCATCATGTTCGGATCAACGCTTCCCCAAACAATAGACACCGCCTCAGAGTCGTCAGGATCTATGTCAAACTCACTCTTTAACATAACCAGCAGGTTTTTTAATTTCGGCTGCTTGCCTTTTTTCTCCATTCCAGTACCGCTGCCTGTAGCTTGCGGAACGGGCGTACTGTCTGGCGGCACGAACACCTCGCTAGATTCGTTAACCTGCGCAATCACCCGATCAATTGCCGCAAATTCCTCAGCTTTGTCATCCAAGTTATTAAGGATGTCTTCTACGCCCTCCAATTCAAAATACGCAAGCGCCGCATCCTCGTGTTCTTTTTCTGCGCCAGATTCAAGCTGCTGCCACTCAGCACCCGGCTGGGCGTCGTATTCGACAACTACATCGCCAACCAGATTAATAACCGCGTCCAGCGCGTCATCGACATACGTATCCGTATTTTCCAGCGTTAATGGATTGTCGATCGCTTTAGACAATCGATTCTTAAAAGTTTCTTTCTGAGCGCCTAATTCGCTATTACTGCCACCATCATGATATGTATCCATAGGTCGCAATTATACTATTTTGTTAATATAATGTCAATAATAAATTGCCACGTTTCTTACGCTTTTATTTTATTGATTACATCTTGAAGGGAGTATTGCAACTTATTCTACAACTGTTCAAAAATCTTATGGGCTTGATTCTTGCCAATAGCCTGAACTAATTCAGCGTAACCCATCCACCGACCGCGTTTAGTTTTGTCGCGACGATAATCCTTCTCGTCAGTGATATCGCCCTTAACTATCGCATCGACATTATGCCAAGCAATCCAAGGTGTACCATCGCTCATAAAGCTATAATCTAAATGAACATGATTTTCGTTGATTAGTTTATAGCCTGACGATGAAAATCCGCGTGCATACAACTCGCGGAGAATAGCGTCTGCTAGCTCGGCAAAACTGTCAACCGTAACACACAAAAAGTCATCATATTCCTCACCGAGTTCGTATGATCGTCCATTTATAAAAGCACTATACGAATCATCATCGACAACTTTTTCATCCAGCCACACGCGGCGGTCGCGTGTTATCGGAATTACGCGGCATCTAATTTTCTCTGTAAAGTTTTTGAAATTACTCATAACTGTTGGAGCCAGATGTCAATGCCTATTTCGTGCATTTCACTCATTTTATTCCATCTGTTCCTTTCAATGCTAGCATACGTCACTTCCACTGCCACGCTTATATTTTTCCTTTAGCTGCCAGCAGATGATCAATAGCGCTTTCTATAACAAGTTTAGCATATTCGTTAAGAATGAGCCGACGGCCACTCTCGGTCTCTATCCATGTATCTGCCTTCATCATTGAGCTAGGTTCAGGGCTTGCGGTAAAAATTTCCACTGGCCACGGCGTAAATTCGTATATATTCATCTCAGCGCGGCGAACATTAAATTCACTAGTCACCAACGTGATACGCTGCGGATGCCACTGCATCGCCTCCCAAAGGTCAATGCTACGCTTCACATTATCTGGGATTGATATTGCCTGATCTTCAATGATAATATCGTCCGCCGGAACACCGTGCGTTATAGCATAATCTGCCATACGCTGCGCTTCGGTTATATTATTTTCACCCTGAGAAGCCGCCCAATGCGGCGCCGCACCAGTTGCCATTATTTTGGAAGCGACGCCAGAATGATACAGTTCTACCGCCTTTGCAATCCGCATATTCTTTGCCGAACCAAACACGAAGATGATGTCAGATTGCTTGGGAGAATTTCCTGTTTTAAGCGGCTCATAGAGTTGCTCTGCCTTAATATTGTCGACATGTTGAGCTAAATAAGCCGAATATTCCGACACAAAAACGTGTAGCGCACCGACGACTTTATCAAAATCCCATGCTTGATATTTCTCAAAAACAGCCTCATCTATACCCGCTTGCGCCGCTACACGGCTAAGCTCCATAAATAACCATGGCCGCGTAGAAAGATAGTCACGGTGAACCGCTAGTCGAGATGATTCTTCGCTTATTATCGCACGAATCTCGTCTGCTGATGGTAGTTCAATACTACTTGTGCGCATACAAAGCCCCCTTTAATTGCAGCATCTTAGCAAGTTACGCTGTCTGGGTTATAGATAACGTCATCGCCTAACTGCACTCCTTGTAATTATTAATCTTTCGCAAAATATTTTTTCAATGTCACCGTATCGCCCACCCGCGCTTCACGCGTAGTCTTCAAGTTGGTGACGATGTAACCGATTTCGCCGGTGTCCAGCGACGGGTCGGGGATCATGCCGGGACTGAGATGACCAACTTCCAGCGCCAGCCCATTGGCGCCAGTCGCCATCATGTGAATCGCTTCGCTCTTTTTGATCTGGCCATCAACCACCCTGACATACAAAATCACCCCGCGATAATCATCATAATAACTATCAAAAATCAGTGCCCGCGTTGGGTCGTGCGGCTGTCCAATTGGTGCTGGAATTCGCTCAACAATCGCCGCCAAAACTTGGTCAACATTCTGCCCGGTTTTAGCAGAAATATGAATAATCTCGCTTTCATCACATCCCAGCAAATTGATCACTTGCTTGGACACGCGCGGCACATCGGCAGCTGGCAAATCAACCTTGTTGAGCACCGGGATAATCGTGAGATCCTGTTCCATCGCCAAGTACACATTCGCCAGCGTCTGCGCCTGAATGCCCTGACTAGCGTCGACCACCAGCACCGCGCCCTCGCAGGCCTGCAACGAGCGGCTAACTTCGTAGCTAAAATCGACGTGACCAGGCGTGTCGATGAGATTGAGATCGTAGATAGTTGGCTGAGCCAGACCATTCACGCCAACATCTGCACAAGCCCGAGAATTAGGCTGCGCTAAGCGGGTGGCAGTCGATGGGGTAGCGCCCGCTTCTGAAGAAATCTCTGATTTTTCAGAAGAAGGGGCGGATCGACTGACAGGACCCGCGTCTAGCGACCGACGTGAAGACTCTGCAAGAGTCTTCGACGATGGGAGCAGTGATGCGCCACTCGCTTCCACCTCCTGATATTCATATTTCATCCGCACCGGCGCCAACTTAATCGTAATCCCCTTTTCACGCTCCAAATCCATGCTATCCAGCAGCTGCGACTTCATCTCGCGCTTCTCCACCGTCCCCGTCATCTCCATCATCCGGTCAGCCAGCGTCGATTTGCCGTGATCAATATGAGCGATGATGCAAAAATTGCGAATATTATTCATCGCCACACGCCATCCAGCCGCCCAAACAGCAGCTTCTTGCCCTTCTTTAAGATCGGATCAACTTCCGGCAGACGCAACAACTTAGACATCAGCAGATAAACACCGAAGCTAAAAATTGAAATAATCGTAAATTTTGGAAAAGCGCTGAAAAAACTGCTATCAGTATCGCGGAACGGCATCACGGAAACGCCGATATAGCACACTACGCCAGCTACTGCACTGGCGGCAATCATCTTACCGATAGCCGTGACAAACGCCCGATTAAACATCCTCGGCATCTGCTTGCTCATCACTAATAAAAGTATTACCACTTCAAACACCGCTACTGTCGACTGCGCCCACGCCAAGCCGTATGCACCCATATTAAGGTTCATCGTTAAAATAATCGCCAAAGCAATATTCAAAGAAATAGAGAATACAGAAATATACAACGGCGTTTTAGTATCCTGCCGCGCATAAAATGCCCGCGCCGCCATGTGATAAATCGTCCGAAACAGAATCGCCACCACCAAGCAGCCTAATATCCCCGCCATCAACTGATCGCCAGTATTGCGAATAAAGTGGACAATATAGCCGCGCGTGAAAAATATCACAACCGACGTCGGCAGCGCCATCCAAAAAATAATCCTCAGTAGCGACCGTAGATCCTTCTGGAACAGATCAAGTCTTCCTTCGCCTAGCCGCTCGGTTAGCTGCGGAAAGGCGGCATTAGAAATAGCCACGCCGATAAGATTAATCGGCATTAAATGCAATGTCAGCGCCTGCTGATAAGCGCGAATTGTACCGTCCGCCAACCGCGACGCCAAGTTAACCTCCACCAGGCTTACTACATAATCCATTCCCTGATCAACCGACCGCGCCGGCAGCAGCGACAGCACCTTACGAAAACCTCTGTTCCGACAATATAACTTAAAATTATAATCAAAGCCTAAACCAACCAAACCAACAGCACTCACGATCAACTGTAGGAACGACCCCAGAACTACTCCCAGCGCCACACCCATAATACCGCCATCAAAGATCTGCCAGCCGAACAGATTGATGCCGTTAGTAAACCACACTGTACCAATGATAATGCCGATATTGTAAATCATTGGCGCCAGGGCACAGAACATAAACCGCCCGACCGCCTGCTGAATACTGGCAATTACCGAAGCAATGGCAAAAATAAATGGATTAACCGCAATTACCCGCATCATACTGACCGCCAAAGCGTGACCTGATTCGCTCAGACCCGGCGCAATTAGGTATTTCATCAGCGGATCAGCAAAAATGATAATCAATATACTCGCCGCCAGCGTCACCAGCGCCATAAAATTAATCATGCTGGAGCTAATTTGCCACGCTGACTGTTTATTACCCTTCATCCAGCGCTCGTTAAAGACTGGAATAAATGTCACGCTTAATGCGCCGGACACCAGCACGGCAAACATGAAATCCGGCACCATAAACGCCGCCGTATAAGCATCCAAGCCGACTGGATAGCCAGCCAATCCCGCCTCAGGACTCGGCATATACGCCGCATTCAACAACCGGTCGCGGAAGAATCCCAGCAAGCTTGATAGTAGCGTTGAGCCAGCTAAAATGGTTGCGGCCAACTTGACTGTCAGCCGCTGGTTGATCTTATCGACAGTTCTCCGGACGCGTCCCATAATAATTTAGGCGTGTAACTTTGCTTCCTTTGGCAGTTTCGTTCCTTTAAGAATCTCATCCACTGCTGTTTCTTCTAACGTCTCGTCTTTTAGTAGCGCCTCGGCCAATTTGTCAAGGAACGGACGGTTGGCTTTGAGCACCAGCATCGCTCGTTGTTTGGCCTCGTTAATCAATTGCGACACTTCCTGATCGATCAATTTAGCAGTCTCATCCGAGTACGGCCGCTCGCGGGTCATCTTATCAAACATCAGCCCGCCGTTGTCTTCGTGGAACACTTGATCGCGCAAGCTCTTGCCCATACCCTGCTCAATCACCATTTCCCGGGCAATCTCGGTGGCTTTACGCAGGTCTGAGCCAGCCCCAGTCGTAATGCCGTCATCGCCGTAAATAATCTGCTCAGCGATCCGGCCGCCCATCGCCCGAGCCAAGATATCCTTGAACTCATAGACATTGGTGTAGCTCTTATCCTCTGGCGGCAAGAACCAGGTGACGCCACCGGTGCCGCCACGCGGAATGATCGTCACCTTGTGAACTGGATCAGAATCTGGCAAGACGTGCCCGACGATGGCGTGGCCCGCCTCGTGGTATGCTGTCAATTCCTTCTCGTGGTCGTTCATTACCTTGGCCTTGCGCTCCGGCCCGATCGCTACCCGCTCAAATGCCTCAGTCAGTTCATCGTTGGTAATCTTCTTTTTATTGCGCCGCGCTGCGATAATTGCTGCTTCGTTAGCCATATTGGCGAGATCTGCTCCCGATGAGCCGGCCGTCTTGGCCGCCAATTTATCCAGGTCAACCGTCTCGTCGGTCGGCTTTTTCTTAAAGTGAACTTTCAGAATTGCCTCGCGATCTTTGCGCTCCGGCAGAGTAATTGTCACCCGCCTATCAAACCGCCCCGGCCGCAGCAGGGCAGGATCGAGCACGTCCGCCCGGTTAGTCGCCGCCAGCACAATCACATTAGTGTCGCCATCAAAGCCATCCATCTCCACCAGAATCTGGTTCAAGGTCTGCTCGCGCTCATCATGGCCGCCGCCCATACCCGAGCCGCGCTTGCGGCCTACCGCGTCAATCTCGTCGATAAAGACGATACACGGCGCATTTTTCTTAGCCTTTGAGAAAAGGTCGCGCACCCGGCTAGCACCAACACCGACGAACATCTCCACAAACTCTGATCCAGAGATTGAGAAGAATGGCACGCCCGCCTCGCCAGCTACCGCCCGCGCCAGCATGGTTTTACCAGTACCCGGATTACCGACCAGCAAGACACCTTTCGGAATCTTAGCGCCTAGTTCCTTGTACTTCTTTGGATGCTTTAAGAAATCGACAACCTCTTGTAAATCCTGCTTGGCGTTATCATTGCCGGCGATGTCCTCAAACACAATTTTCTCTTTATCCTCGCCGTACAGCCGCGCCTTGCTCTTACCGAAGCCCATCGCTTGGTTATTCTGCCCTTGGGCCTGGCGCATCATGAACATGAAAAACACCACAATAATCAGCACCGGCAAAATCAGTACTGCCAAATTCCACACCGTTTCGCCAGTAGTTGACGGCGGAATCACCTTTACCTCAACCTTAGCATTCTTATTCAGGCCCTGCTCGTAAATACTACCCGATTCCTTAACCGAACGCTCAGTCGGTTTGTTTTGATCTTTGCCGGTTACTTTTATGTCATTGCCCTGAATTTCCAGCTTAGCAATTTTACCCTCGTTTGCCCGCCGCACTACGTCAGACAGCGCCGCCTCTTTCAAGTTAGCGGCGGGGAATAAAACTGCATAAAAAATCAGCGCCACGAAAATTATAATCGCCCAAAACAACCCAAATCGCGCAACCTGCTTTATTCCGTTCTTACCATTTTTTTTCGGCATCTTAACAGCCATTCTCGCATAATCCTTTCGCCTATACTAATCAACTTCGTCTATTATAACATCTCTTGCCATCAATTTCATCACCGCGCCAGAACCAAGCTGCCATACTGTCCCGGGACGACCGGTTTTT
This sequence comes from Candidatus Saccharimonadota bacterium, assembly GCA_905373795.1. Taxonomy (GTDB): domain Bacteria; phylum Patescibacteriota; class Saccharimonadia; order Saccharimonadales; family Saccharimonadaceae; genus Nanosynbacter. The sequence continues at coordinate 292,973 of CAJPUO010000001.1, read as the reverse complement.
ATGGCGACAAGCATTCGCTCCAGCTGAGCAGTCATAAGCGACGCGCCGGCATGCCGCAAGACGTAATAATATAATAATTCCAACGCCACATTTTCCTCGATTTGTATCAAAAAATGCCGGCTCAGAATTTGTTTGTCGAACCTTTTTAGTTCAGCTTCAAGGGTACGCCGCAATTTCCGCTGCGCCCGCCATAACTCGTATATTTCAGACCGGACTTCCGGATTTATCTGCTGCTGTATGCGCCGGCGTAAAATGTTGCGCGTGTATTTTTCGCTGCTGTTAGTCTCGTCCTCGCACCACTCTAATCTGTGCTTGGCAGCATATTCATAAACCTGCTGTTTCGTCCAACTGCTCAGCGGACGCAGAATCCGCGAATCGCTCATACCCGCCAAGCCGCGCCAGCGCGCACCGCGCCAAAGATTTAGCGCCACTGTCTCGACAATATCATCCTGATGATGCGCCGTCGCTACAGTACCGCCAAAATCCGCAGCAATATCGTTCAAAAACGCATATCGCCGTTCGCGGGCTTGCGCCTCGCTAGCATCAGCACCCAGTTCTTCCCGCTGACCGATATACTGCGCCCGGTATTTTGCCGCCAAAGCCTCAACAAACCGCGCATCGGCAGCCGAATCTTGGCGAATACCATGGTCAAAATGCGCCACCACGATATCTTTTTCTGTCCGCGACATTACATCCAGTAGAACTACCGAATCAACCCCGCCGCTGATCGCTAAGACATATCTCACATAACCATTATCTCACAAATTACGCGCAGAGCCGAACGAAACCTACGTTGTAATGCCATTATCGCTCGGCGGAATCATAAAACCATAAGAACACGCCAATGGCGGTTTGGAAAAATCAAGCACATCTGTTACAATCATGAGGCGTGGCACCGTAGCTCAGCTGGTTAGAGCGCAGGACTCATAAGCCTGAGGTCGGTGGTTCGGGTCCACCCGGTGCTACCAGGACTAGTTATAAAAACCTCTGTGAACAATTTGATTCGCAGAGGTTTTTTCATGCCTCAGAACAATAAAGCCATAATAATAGGAGAAAAGATAAATGGCAGGATTTCCAACTCAGTCACCACAGCAGCAAACACAACCTTTACAGCAACCGCCGTCATCGAGGCGTTTACCATCTGACTTGCGTTCTAAAATAGCGCGTTGTTATGTCGATGATCGCGAATTTAAGGATGATACAGGTCGCACTATTAAGTACTCCCGCCTTGTTGTTGAGTTTTATGTTGGCGAGGAGGCTGCAATTTTTGAAGCACGTATCGGAAAGAATGATAAAGCATTACTAGCTATAGCTGATGATTTTTCAGCTGATCGTCCTTTCTGAGAAGCGGTATAGGTCGATATCCGCATTAAATATTAACTAATTATAAGGTAACAAGATTATGAATTCGCTTTTAGTCTTTGGTGCTAGCATTTTTCCAACCGATACGATTACAACTTTCACCAATACAATCACGACCACCATTTCTGACAACATGGGCATGATTGTTGGCGTTGTTGCTGTCATTTTTGGCATTAACTTCGCTAGGCGGATGTTGAACCGCGGAATGAAAGGTAAAGTTTAGTACCTATTGTCCACCGCAACAGGAGGCGACAGAATATCGGACAACGTTATTTCGCCTCCTCCACGAAATTATTTAATTAAGATAGGAGATATCCGTGATCACTATAATCCTCGTCTGTATCAATCTGTATTTAACATATAGACTAGCTGAATTCTCTGGCGCTATCACAACAAAACGTAACTCGGTATCAGATGAAGAGTTACAAGAAATGCGCGAAAAAGCCTTGAACGATAAGGATAGTCATAATGGCTAATTCTGAGATTATCAATCTAATTATTTCTACAGTTGCTGAGATGGTTATTTATTTAATGCCAGTTACTGCTCTATTAGCTGGCTTAATATTTATTTTTAGCGTGCTGTACGAGTTTACAATTGGTGCGGTAAGAAATATAAGGTAGGTTTTTATGTCGGAAGAATCAGGCCGTGAGTGGATGATCGATGAGTTTGCTGAAATTGGTTACACCGAGGAAGAGATTGACTCTCTTCTCGAGGAGGCCTCTGATGACTTTTGAACAAAAAGTTGGCGTGATTATCGCGTTATGGATTTCACTTCAAATTGCTTTGCAGTTTCGTTTTCGCAGGAGAGGTCATAGATGATATTACTAACGTCTTTATTTATTTTACTTGAATTCTTATTGCTTGGATTTGCTCTTTGTTGTCTTATTTATTCTGACAGGAGGCAAAAATGACTCAGCCAGTAAAAAAGTATTTCCTCTTTTTTATCACGGTACTGGCTGGGTTTTTTATGTCTCTTCATCCGTTAACAGCGAATGCTCAGGCAGGTTTTGATGTTAATAAGATATCTGTTACTGATAAGCTTACTAAACAGCTGCCTGGCGGCGATTCTATTGATGTAACTAATTCTTGGTTTACTTATATGTCCTCGCGTTTTTCTAAAGGTAAAAATTCTTTTTCTCTTGATAAGTTTAAGAGCGATTACGAAAATGCTCTTAAACGCGGTACTATTTTGCTTACTCTCTATCATGGCACATACAATTCGAAACCCTACAGTACCCCGATTGTTTACTTTACTCAGAAACGCGATTGTGGTTTTAAGTTGATTAAAGACTCTAATTCTCTTTCTTTACGTTCTAATAATAAAGATGAAGGTTGTCGTTTTTATTCAGCTTATTCTTTATATGAGTATGATTTTTTCTATTATTATGACTCTTCTTCGTCGGCTTATGTGAGCGCTGAAAATACTTCAGTTTTTATGTTCTCTGGTGTTTACTCTCTTGATTCTTCTGCTAATGGCGTTTCAGGTCGGATACCGCATTCTTCGCTTACCTCTGGCTCTGGTCCTTTAGAGGATTGGCGCAATGACTGCGGCATTGATTTGGCGTGCCATATGTCAAATATAGGCATAGCTTTCAAGGGTATTTTTGAGTTCTTTGGTAAAATTGCATCTTTCTTTATTGGTATTTTTGACTTTTCAGAGAATAACTCGTTGCTTCAGCTGCTGAAATGGCTATTTATTCCAGAGGATATGAAATCTTTGTTTAACTTTTCAGAAATTACCGATTCTTTTCAAAATACACTAAAACCTATATTTGACGCCATTGATCTTTTACGCTCGTTATTTCATTCTTTTCTTCCTGGTACTCTTTATCACGGTGACGCTCTTTGCCATTCTTCTTTTGATTATCTTTCTCCTGAAAATCCTAATTCTTTTAATCATCTACTTATAATGAACGTTAAAGTTTTTGGTTATTATTTTTCACCTGACGTTTGCTCGTTTGAACGCGCGATCGGGGGTTATTCATCTATGAAGTCTATTCGTGCTTTTACTGGTTTTATGCTCTTTACTGTTTCGTTATTTATTTGGTATCGGTTTATTGTGAAGTTTATGGAGTACAGATTGTAATGATTATAGTGACGTTGGTTAATATTCTTAAGTTAGCGCTGCATGGATTGATACTTATTTTGTTTCCGCTTAACATTTTATCTTTCGTACTACCTCCTATTGCTTTAGATTCAATTTCCTCTTTTGTACATACGGTAGTTCTTATTTTTGTTTGGCTCTTTGGTCTTCCTGCGTATAATTTCTTTCTTTTAACGGTTACTATCACTGTATTATCACTTCCCACATTTCATTTGTCCGTGTTTATTTTTCATTTGTTCACTAAAATAAAGAGGTTTTTCATCTGATGTCATATTCTTCATTCATCAAAAAAGAGCTTATGCCGCATATTTCCGCTTTTCTCGCGGATCGGCGAGCCGCAAAAGACCCAGATTTCTTCCCGTACTTCGGCACGCAAATTTATTGCGGTCGCCAGGGTTCTGGCAAGACTATCTCTGCTGTACGCGCCGCTCTTCGCTTAAAGGAGCGATACCCGAAGGCTATTTTAGTCACGAATCTGTCCTTGCCTGGTTATAGGGCCATCAGCACAGCCGGCTACGTCCGGATGTGCTATACTGGACCGAACCAGGCAAGACAGGCTGCCTCTCTGTCGGAGGAATACGCCAGCGCCACCGTCACCGACCCCCTCACTGGCAGGACTGAGCGAATCTCTGATATTGACGCCCGAACTGATCGTTTTGATTCAGAACGCGATTATGTTCATTTCTCTGAAGTCGATGAATTACACGCGGTATTAACCCAGGTTAACAACGGCTTTCATGGTGTCATCTATTTAATCGACGAGATCCATGCTTACTTTAATTCCCTTGAATCAAAGGATACGCCAATTACTATTTTTGCTGAGATTTCCCAGCAACGGAAGCAGCGAAAGCTTATTCTTGGCACGTCGCAGCTATTTATGCGTGTTGCTAAGGCTCTGCGAGAACAATGCGATAATATTATAATTTGCAACACTCTCTTTGGCTGCGTTACAACGCTGCGTGCGTACGATGGCATGGAGATTGAACAAGCTCGAGACGGCAGTTTGATCGGCCGCATAAAGAAAACTGGTATATTTTGGCACACAGTTAAAGATCGTGAGGCATATGACACCTTCCAGAAGATTTGGTCGTCATTTATTCCGCTCGAAGAGAATCCGTACATGTCGAAACGCCATGCCAAATTTCAGCATAAAATGGAGAAAAAAATGAAATTCCGCTAAAGCCGAGGGGGCAAGGCCGGCGCGTGCGCTGCACGCCGGCCGCCCCGGCCAGGCGCAGCCTGGCCTACTTGATACCCCAACACTTAACAAGCGCTAAACAGATACAACACTAAAATAGTGGGGATAAGGTAACCGTGAATCAGCAACCATTAACTGTTATTGAACATGTTGTTAAGGAATATCCTACTATGTATAAAGTCACTATTTTTAATCATCCGCTTATGATTCCGAAACCTCGGCCGGGTCATAAGCCAAAACGTAATTCGTTAGATCCATCAGAAAAAGCAATTGAAGAATCGCTGCGGCGTACTCGCATGGCTATTTTTGATTATGCTTTAGCAAATAAATTTAGCTATTTTGTCACATTTACGTTTAACCCTAAGAAAGTTGATCGTTACTCAATTGAAGAAACATCGAATATTATGAAGTATTGGCTGAATCGCCAAAAGAAACATTCGCCGGATTTTGGTTATGTCATTGTTCCAGAGTTCCATAAGGATAAAGCTATTCATTTTCACGCGCTTATTCGCGGCTACGCGGCTGATCTTAAGCGTACTAATGTTATCCAGAACGGCAAGCGCGTCTATAATGTTACTGGCTTTACTTCAGGTTTTACGAATGCGCAGGAGCTCGATGATGACCAGGCTAAAGCAGCGGCATACTTAACTAAATACATCACGAAAGAGATGATAACGACGTTTAATAAACGCCGCTACTGGGCTTCTAAGAATCTTCTGAAACCTCAAAAGCATTATGAGTCGCTTGAACAGCTTGGAATCGCCCACTACATCCACGATGGCAATTTAGCGTATCAATCAGATGAATATCATCTTTCAATTTATCAGTTTTCGATTGACTCTCGTCTTGATGCTATTTATGAAATATTTAAGCCGAAACAGTCCGAACATCCTGAAATTGCATGTAAGCCGCCAGTTCGCCGATTTTTGCAACCACCATCTCTACCGGGAATATTTAAGCAGTTAAAAGTTCTTCCGCCTTAATCTATTCATTTTTTGCTTCAGGATAAATAGATCCTTCGTGCCTTTCGTATGGTCGCGTAGCGTCGTGAACCTCTTGCGCGATTCGTTTTGGCTTGTCTTCTATATATTGTTTTAACATTTTTTCAATCCTTCGGGTACTGCCATAAATCCCGGCGATGAATATTGGTATTAGTAAGCCTAATAGACCGATTATGGCTAGGATGACTAAGCTCATGCTGCCGAAGAGTGTTGTTATCTCTGAAGTACCGTTCATTTATTGCTCCTTTTTATTTTTTTAGGTATCTGGTGTGAATTATACAACTAAATATGGAGGGTGGAAAGTGTTTTTTTTATGAAAATTTCAAAAGCTTTTTTAGCTTACTGTGAGGAAGTCGTCATTCCAAGTAACGGTTCTATTAATACAGAGTCTTCGTATCGCAGTACCGCCTCTAATCTTATCGCTTACTTTGGCGATATTGAAATATCCGTGCTTACGATTCACGATGTTCGGCAATGGCGCGCTCATTATGCTAGTTTTCAAAAGCCTGACACAATTCGTTGGCGTCTTTCCTGTCTTCGGTCGGTTCTTAAACTTATGCGTCGTAAAGGCGAATCGGTCATTGATTATGAGGATATAATTATCCCAGATAAAGAGAAAAACTTATTGAATTTCTTACTCCTGATGAAGTTGAATCTTTTGTTAAAGTTGTTAGTCGTCGTACGCGCGGTTACGCTGAGATAAATCGTAAGCGTAATATAGCGATAACTCGAGTGCTTGCTAGCTCTGGTATTCGTATATCTGAACTTTGCGCTTTGAATCGTGACTCAATCAAGAATCGTCAGTTTAGTACGTGGATTAAGAGTGCCAAGCCTCGGACGTGTTATATTGACATAAAAGCCGAGCAGGCAGTGCAGGAATATCTTTCTATGCGCATGGATAACAATCCTGCTCTTTTTATTACGAATCAAAAGGGCTGTCATCGCATTACGCAGCGCGCCGCGCGTCTCATTTTTGAAACCGCTTGTAATAATTCGTTAGATTTTGATCGCGTTAGACCCCATACGCTCCGTCATAGTTTTGCTACAACGCTTTTGTCAAGAGATGTTGATTTGCCATATATTGCTGATTTAATGGGACACCAAGACATAAATACTACTAGGGAGTATCTCCATTATTGTAATACAAAATTACAACAGATTTATGACGCTGCTATGCTTTAGTTGTGATATTATAGTAATGTAATTAAATTGTTCGTCGTGTTTTTATTATTGACGGCTAGAGCGTACAACTCATAAGCCTGAGGTCGGTGGTTCGGGTCCACCCGGTGCTACCAGGACTAGTTATAAAAACCTCTGTGAACAATTTGATTCGCAGAGGTTTTTTCGTGCCTCAGATAATGAGTATGATAGAATAGGCTTATGCCAGGCAGGGAAAAACCATCAGATCATGAAAGATATTTACGGGCTTGCGGTCTTTATCATGAGATTCAATACGGCCTTGAATATGGCGGTAGCAGCACAAGACTTGGCAGGATTGCACTAGGAATAATTCGCACACTTAATCCGTTCGATCCCCGAAAATTAAGCAAGGGCGATTCATCAAACCCAGCAGTACAGGATCATCTAAGGATGTACTTAAGAAATCACAGTATGAACGATCCAGGCGTCCCCGCCCCCTCGCAACGTCCTTTTGACTAAATTGCCTACTAAAATACCTCTTCCAAATCGCTGTCAAAATTGTCAAGCTCAACGCCGTCCAAAGCAGCCAGCCGCCGCGCTACGAAGCCGCTGAGTTCCCGCGAGCTGCGCCCCTGATTCCAGGTTTCCAGTTCCTTCTTTTTCGTTGCTTCTAAAAATTCTACTAATTCGTTGTCGTTAATCCGCATGGTTTTTTCCTTTTTTATGTTAATTTATTTAACCTATTTTCATGATATCACAAATTTGACAAAAAAGCAATAGCTTTTTATGAAAATCTTTCGTTTTTATGCTGCTTATGCTATACTGGCGGGGAAGGATTTATATACAAACATGACCCCTGTAATGATATCGTCTCTAGCCATCATCGTCTTCGCGGCATTGATTCACGCTAGTTTTCAGCTCAGTATTAGCGTATTAACGCTGCTCAGCGGTCATGCCATTGGTAAAAAAACTGCTTATAAAAGAGTTCTGCGCCGAATGGGCGGATTTACCGCTGGCGTGCTGTTACTGACTTGCCTGATTTTAAGCGCGGTTTCTTATTATTTTGCCCTATTTATTAATCATATTGATTCCGCCGAACAATACATTGCGGCGATTTGCTGCGGGTTGATGATCGCTCTGGGAGTTGCTATTTGGGTATTCTATTACCGGCGCGGACGCGGTACAGCACTGTGGATCCCCAGAAGTTTCGCCGACTATTTAACCAAACGCACGAAAAAGACAAAAAACAGCGCAGAAAGTTTTGCGCTTGGCATGGCTAGCGTAGCCGTAGAAACTATTTTTATTATCGGGCCGGTTATTGCCGCCAGCTTGGCAATTATTACCCTGCCTGATTTTATGATGCAAATTGCCGGAGTTGGACTATATGTCACGGTGTCGATTTTACCGTTAGCGGTTATGATGGCGCTGGTCGGTGCTGGTCGCAACATCGCCAGCCTGCAGCAATGGCGTGAATCTCATAAAAGATTCTTACAATTCGCCAGCGGCGGCAGCTTGTTAATCTTGGCTGGCTTTATGTTTGTTGACCGCGTCATCGGCGTTGCCAGCTACGGAGGCAGCCTGTGGTAAAATCGCCGAGAATCGACGTGATAAAGCGAGGCAAACGACCAGCCGAAGAATTCAGCCCGGATAAGATACATAATTCAATTATTGCTACCTGTTTAAGCGTTCGCATCCCCGAAGGACAGGCTGAAGATATTGCCAAGACCGTAACGCTGGGCGTTATGAACTGGTGCGAAACCCGCCCGGAAATCACTTCTGCCGACATCAGGCGGCGAGCTTGCCAAGTACTGAAAGGATTGCATCCGGACGCGGCATATTTATATGAAAATTACAAAAATATATTGTAGGGGGCAGTATGGCGCAGAAACCGACGTTTGACTATGATTATATCGTTATCGGCAGCGGAGCAGGCGGTTCGCCGGCTGCCAGTATACTGGCAAATTCTGGAAAAAAAGTCGCTATCGTTGAGAAATCGACGTTCGGCGGCGAGTCGCCAAACTGGGGCGACGTTCCGGCAGGCGCCCTAATCCACGCGGCCAGCACATATTATAACGCTAAGATGGCAGCGAAGTTCGGATTACGAACCGGCTCTGTCGGCTATAACTACCCTTCCTTATTATCCTGGAAAGATATCGCCATCAAACGCACCGGGGCGGGCGGAAACCGCCATTACTACGAAAAACAAGATATTAGCGTTTTCGCTGGCAACGCGCATTTTTTAAGCCCAAACGAGATTACGGTCAATCGGCGGCATTTATCGGCCCGCAAGTTTCTCGTTGCCACTGGATCAGAATGGCACGTTCCAGAAATTCCCGGATTAGAAAGCACGCCGCACCACACGCCAAAAACCATATTTTCCCTTGCCAGACCGCCGAAAACGCTGTTTATTATCGGTTCAGGAATAGAAGCCTGGGAGCTGGCGCATTTATTCTCCACTCTTGGTACAAAAATTTACCTGGCTGAGGCTTCCAAACACATCTTGGCTGGCTTTGATAATGAGGCGAGCAGGCTGATTATTGACGACGCGAAGGAAAACCGCGGTATAAATATATTGATACAAACAGAAGTTATCGCCGTACAAAAATCTGGCTTGCAAAAACGAGTTACCTTTGTTCAAGGACGAGCCGAACGCTCAGTACGCGTCGATGAAATATTAATCGCCAGCGAGCGCCGCCCGGCAACTGATTTGGGTCTGGAAAACGCTGGCATCAAATACACTGCGGAGGGAATATCCACTAATGCTTATTTGCAAACCTCGGCTCGGCACGTCTTCGCGGCAGGCAGCGTTGTCGATACAACTATACAAACGCACGATATTTTAGCGCAAAGCCGCGTTTGCGCGCATAATTTGCTGCATAAAAATTCGATGAAAGCCGATATTCAACCGCGCCTGCTAGTCGCCTTCACGCAGCCGGAAATTACCCAAGTCGGAGTCAGCGAAGAAGCGAGCGAAAGGCAAGACCTAAGAATATCAATAGCGCCGCTAACCTTAACAGCGCGCAGCAATATTACCGATCAGCGAACTGGTTTTGTAAAAATAATTACCGATAAAAAAGACACTATTATTGGCGCGTCCATCGTTGCCCCAAATGCCAGCGACATGGTTGCTGAACTGACTTTGGCAATTCGCTATAAGTTAACTGACAAACAGCTCATGGAGACGCCGCACTGCTTCACTTCCTGGTCGGAAGCCGTAAGAATTGCTGCCGGAAAACTTCTCTAATTATCTCTGATGCGTTATAATATTCTCTGGCGGGGGCGTAGCTCAGGGGTTAGAGCAGTCGGCTCATAACCGATTGGTCGCTGGTTCGATCCCAGCCGCCCCCACCAATTCAGATTTGTAATTGCCTAAAAACGTTAATAATATAATTATTTTTAGAATACCCGCGGCGCCGGCTTTATGACCGGCGCTTCTTTCGCGTACTGCTTAGTTTGTACAGGCCGCCGCCAACAATTACTATAGCTGCAGCGCCCGCGATATAACCGTAAAAACTCACGCCAGTATCAGAAAGGGTGCCGTCAGACTTTGTTGCTGCTCTCCCCGTCTGTCCTAAACTCGTTTGTCCTGAATTATTATGCGCTGGATTTGCAGCACCCCCGCGCTCGTACACAGCCACTGGGTCTTCAATTATGCCATTTGCGGTTTTATCTTGGTCGCCAAAACCGCCATCGGTCACCGAATAGCTAATCGTCGTCCGCTGTCCGTCCGCTGTAACGCCAAAAGATACTTTACTGGTTATATCAACCGCATCTGTACCAGCGCCGCTATATTTGACTACTTTTATGCCAGCTGTGTTTGTATATTTTTTAGTTAGCTCTAAGGTTATCTTCGTTGAATAGCCAAACTGAGCACTACCATAGTTGGCACAATCAATTTTAAACGCGACCGACTCGCCAAGCTGATAGCCCGCTGGCTTTCCCTGCTGCGGCGCGGCGGTACTGGCGCTCGCTATGTTATAACACTTGTCGCCAGTTGCATTAATGATAGTGTTTTTACCGTTTGGCTGGGCAACAGCTACCCTGCTCGCTGAAGCTGGCACGACAACGTTATCTAAGCGCCGCTGCAGTTCGGCCTTCTTCTGCGGGTCTTTTACTTGATTAACCAAGGCTTGGGCATCATTTTTAGCTTGAGCGGTTTTATCGCTTTCTGCCTTAACGATAGCAGCCAACGCCGCCGACTGAATAGCAGCTTCACTCTGCTTAGCAGCAGCCACGGCGTCATTAAGTTTCTTAGTAGCAGTGCGTACTACTGCGGGCGTCGGATTTGACGCAGCGTCGACAGCTTTTGCCTCCTGCAAGGCTTGCTTAACACTGCCTTGATCTTTAATATAACTTGGTTCGCTTTCAGCATCGTGGATAGCTTTTTGCAAGCTAGTTTTGTCGGCACGCAACCCGTCAAGCGCCGCTTGTAATGCGTCTTTAGCGGCAGTCAATTGACCCAGAGAAGCGCCGTGATCAGCAATTACCGATTCTGCAGCAGTAATTCCAGCTCGCAAGGCATTCGCCGAAGCTGCTGTCATGCCGTCGGTCGAGACCTGTTTAGCATCAGTCACCAGCTGCACCAGACTAGTGCGCACATTAGTAATTTCTTGCTTAATACCGTTCAAAACATTCTGCAATTCGTTCTTTTTAGCCGTGTCTTGAACCTTGCTCAGTAGATTTTCTGCCGCCTGAATATCCGCCGGCAATTTGCTGTTTTTTGCTTTATCGACAGCAGCCTGCGCTTTGGCTTGGGCGTCAGCTTCCTTTTTATAGGCGTTATCCAAGGCTTGTTTCAATCCCTCAACAGCGGTCTTTATTTCATTCGGAGACGGCGACGGCTTGCCGGCAACAGCTTCAGCGGCCGCCAGCGCCGCTTTAACGGCTGCATCATTCTGGATGTAGCTTGGCGATGATTTGGCGCGGGCGATTTCACTATTCAGTGCAGTCAAATCAGATTTACTTAATTTATATGTAATGTTTAGATTACCGCTAAAGTTGGTACTCGCCGCGCTGATAGTTACAGGAGTAGACCACACGGCGTTGACATTATGAGAATTTCCATCATGCACAGGCGACACCAGCTTAATATTCCCCGGAGTACCGCTATCGTTAGCAACCTGGCTGTTATCGGAAATAGGCACTACAGCTCCGCTTTTACCTATCAGCGGCGACGGCGCTGACGCGGCAGTAATAGACATGGATACATTCTGATTACTCAGGTTAAGCTTAGTCAAATTAGTTAACCCCGCCAGCGGCGATATATCTGCCACCGTACTGCCGTCAATTTCCAAAGAAGCCAACTGCGCCATACTGCCGATGGAGTTTACGTCGCCAGCGGACAGCGGCACGCCGCTTAAGCGAAGGGTCTTTAAGCCAGGCATCGACTTCAGCGCGGCGACATTCTTCGCAGTTATTTTATTGTTATAGCTGTAAAACTTGAACGACTTAATCGTAGCAGCGCTAGCGCTGAAATTAGCCATATCAAGAGGAGTTTCCAGCGATTCTCCAGACAGCGACACGTCGCTTAGCTTTGACAGCCCGGAAACAGGCGAGAACGACTTTATGGGATTTGCAGCGGCATGCAGTACCGTAAGTTTAGATAAAGAAGCTATGCTTGCTAAAGACGTTACCTTGTTATCAGAAAAGGTCAGTTCCTGCAGCTTCGCAAGGTTAGCAATCGGCGACAAATTAGAAACAGCATTATTATCCAGCGACAGCCGCGACGCATTCACAGCCTCTTCCAGCCCAGTGATGTCGGAAATCTTCTTATTAGCCGGAGTGTTTGAATCAGCCTTAAGAGAGATGACTGTTAGGCTTTTCATCTCGTCCTTAGTTATGTCCTGATTATCAGCGCGTGCGATACCGCTATTTTTCGCTAATAGCGCATTCAATTTAGCCTTTAGATTAGCGTCTGGGATATGGACAACCTCGACTGCTGGAGTAGTTCCGCCAGCCGCGTTCATCTTTACATTAAGCAGCGCTCCGCGGTTTACTGCCGTTCCAGGTTTTACCTTAACACCGGACGGATCAATCGCCAGCGCAACATCGTTTGGCAAAGCCTTTCCGGACCCAATGGCACTGCTGCCAGGTTTTAAGTTGTAATTGCTTTTATTATAATCCGTATTAGCAGCAGCCTCTTTTATGAAATACGGATTTGCGGCGCGAGTGCCAAACGTATCGTACGAATGGCTATCTCTACCATCAATAGTACCTGACAGCTTACTGCTTGACGATATTTCTGCCACGCTTTTAAGTACAGTATCCGTTTTGCCAGGCACGCTTTCAAAATCCCAAACCGACAAGTTCACATCCCTGGTGTCATTCCGGTAATATGCATTATAGTCAAAGCCTTTTAGCATGCTATTTGCATCAACATACGGTCCATTCGGTTCGTTTTTTGCACCCTCGACCCGTAACGAATAAGCGCGCTGGTACGCTCCGCCCTCTAGGTCATTTGAGTCCGCCAGCGGCCGCGATGAAATAATATTGTTATACATCTCAACGCCAGAGGTATTCCAGCTCAGGCCTTGCGATGCCGACCAATTTTCTTTCGCGGTACACACTCCGGCAGCATTCCAAGCGTTACAGCCATTCATACGCTGATCTTCAAAAAGATAGACCGGCCGGTAGGTGCGCGAAATTGTATTATTATACAACTTAACTTTCTCGCTGCCAGACACGCGGATTCCCGTGCCGGAACTTTCGATTATATTCGAAGCAATGACGGCGCTGCCTGAAACTTCATACATAATCGCCAGCGACGAGTTTGTAAAGAAATTGTTAACAATTTTCGTATCAATACAACCTTCATCGCACCAAAAATTAATTGTACCGACATTATCAACATTGGTAGGCGCGGATTGCACCTTGCCGCTGTTTGAATTGTCTAAAATATTATTGCGAAATATAAAATTCTTAGTATGCGCCACCTTAATATCAGCCATCGTACAGTAAGCACCGCAACCTGACGTTATGAAACCAGCCGCATTATTGCCGTGCAGTTCGCTATTCTCGAATACCGAATCGTGGGCTTTATTAGCGCCAGCCCCAGAGCCGCCATTGTCAATAACTTTAACGCCGTTAGCCGAAGCTTTCGCTTGATTAAAGAACAATCCCTGGTTTGAATTTTGAGTGATAATCATATTCTGCGCAAGCGAGTTGTTGCCATTCAAACTCACCGCCGTCGGCCCGGAAATATCCTTGCCATACACAGGATCTGCAAATCCCCATGCCTGGATTGATGCGTATTGGGCGACGTTGATACCCCTGGCTGTAAAGTTTTGGCCAGTAGCCGTGAACGCCCTCGTCCGCTCCGAAATCTCAACTTGGCTGGCAGCTGGATTTTTACCAATATAGTACGTTATATTATCCTGAGCACCGATGTTATAACCCTTGGAGTTGTCACCCGGCACTTTTAGCGTAGTTGGCGTTTTATCCTCGACATAAAACGTATTACTGCCCGGGGTTACCTCGGCTTTAGTAGCGACCTGCTGCATTGGCTCGTCATTGATGAACACTTGCTCCGGATACGCAGCTACGCCTTCTTTGCCAGGATCGGAATTCGTCGTGCAAACATGGCAAAAATTATGATAATTACCTGTAGTCTTCCAGACGCCATTGTCGCTCGTCCAATTCGTAACGATATCGCTTCCTTTCAGCCAAACTTCAGCATGCGGCGCGGCCTGCAGCGTAATATTATTCTTAGACACAAAGAAGTGCGGCTCGCGATAAATACCGCTTTTCGCAACTACAGTACCGCCGCTTGGAAGAACCGCCAAGGCTTTAGCAAAGGTCTTATACGGCGAGTTTTCGCTGCCATTGCCAGTAGCGTCATTGCCGTTCGGAGCTACCCACGCCACATTAGAGGAGGGAACACTGTAGTTTGTGTCAATAAACTGGTATTTTTTATGCAAAGAGGCCGCCCTGGTCGACGGTATTTGCAGCAGTATAGCGCCAAACGCCACAATGACGGCAGCAGTAATGCCGACAACTTTTGGTATAAATCTTTTGTATCGCTGATGAATCTTCATTTTCCCCTCACTGTTTGTGTCTTATTACACCTTGCTTATTATTCTAGCAAATAAAAATATAAACGCAAATGTTATGTGTAGTAGATAATATAGTTAACTATAAGCAGGACTTAAAACTTTACCTACTCTGCTATAATATAATCAGTAGACTGTACAAAATGAACATCATTTTCATAAAACGCCAGCTTTACGCACTGCGGCACGATTATTTGACCATGAATAATCTGGTTACTGCCGCGGCTATTTTGGTTGCTTTTAGCTGGGCTTGGGGGTCAGTTGAAGCAATGCAGCAAAATTACGAGCTGCAAAGATCTATTGATAATAAGCGGCAGCAAATTGAAATAGAAAAAATAAAAGTCGCCTTACTACAATATGAGTCAAAATATTATGAGAGCGACGAATACCAAGAATTAGCAGCACGCCAGCGCACTGGAAAAGGACAGCCAGGAGAAAAACAGCTGATCGTACCGTCAACCGACGATTCCTACGGACAGAAGGCGGCAACGACTAGCGTAAGATCGACGCCAGCTCGCAGCAACTTCCAGCAGTGGATGAATTTTCTGTTCGGCGGCAATAGCCGTAATAAAAAATAACCTCCCTAGCCTTGCGAATTATCTGCCAATCTGTTACTATGGTTTATGTGCCGCGGGGTAGAGCAGCCTGGTAGCTCGTTTGGCTCATAACCAAAAGGTCGCAGGTTCAAATCCTGCCCCCGCAACCAAAGAAATAACCTCTTCGCCTAGAAGGGGTTATTTCTTTGTAGCCTATCATCAAACATTAAGAAACTCCCGCGGTAGACGGGAGTTCCTAGGCACCTGTTTATTTTATACTACCATTGTACTAACAAACCGGCGCATAATGCAAGTGCTTATTTCTTCTTTTTGATAGTCAAAAAACCGTTGCGAGGATTCTCGGCAACAATGCGATCTTCTGGCAAATCGCATGGCTCGCCCTTGGCGTTCTTCTCTGTTTTAGTGAAGAAATAGATCGTCTGCTTCTTGCCGCCGCGCAGCGTAACTTCTGATTTATGTAAATAGTATGTAATGCCCTTTGAATTCGTATGCTTGTAAGCCATTAGTCTTATACCTCCTAGTTAATGCTATACCACTCTAGGTTACTATCTCCGAGCCACCCCTGTCAAGTCAAAAAGGGTTATTTCTCCTCTTCAGTAGTAATTTCAATATGCCAAGCACCACCAGGCGGACGATAATCACCAGGAGTATCATTCCCGCTACCACCAGCGACCAGCCAGCAAAATCAGCTGACCACGCTGGCGAAACAAACGTGTGGTAATACGGCTCGGTGGACGGCGCTTCAAACTGTATATTAGACGTCCTGGCAGCCGGATATTTTGACCATTCTTCATTGATACAGCTAACATAGCGCGGGTCGGCCTGCGTCGTAAACCTGCCGTAGCCACCCTGCTGCGCCCTGGCGTCGCATACTGCCCGAACTTTGGAGATAGTGTCGTTGTTGGACTTATTTTTTATAGCTTCCTCAAAGTTCTTCAGCTCTCTATCGTAAACCCGTTTATACGTATGATCCAGGGCAATTCTTCCCGGATCGGCATTCATATGCGCCGAGACATAGCGCTGCAAATCGTATAGCCGCTGGCTAAGCGCGATCACATCCCCTGATTTGTCGGCGTCCTCCACTGCTTCGCGCCGCTCAATCATACCTACATTATTCAGCCGTAAAAAAGTCGCCGCCACGAAACCAGCCATAATCAACAGAACAGCCAGTTGCCAAGTCTTTATTTGGCTAAGCTTCTTAATCCTAAATTTGGTCTTGCGCTTATCTATCACCATAACCCACCGCCTTATTTATATTAAGTATATCAAACTACCGGCAGATGCGGAACTGGCGGTTTTGCGCTACAATTATCTATATGAGGATTTATTTTTCAGGGATTGGCGGCGTTGGCATCGGGCCGCTGGCGGAGATTGCGTTGGATGCCGGATACGATGTATACGGCTCCGACCGCCAGGCCAGCCCCATGACCAAGTCGCTGCAAAAACGCGGCGTTCAGATATCATTTGATCAATCAGGAGATTTTTTACGATCAGAGCATGAAAAATCACCGTTTGACTGGTTTGTTTACACGGCAGCGCTGCCTGGCAATCATCCCGAGCTGGTATTAGCCAAGCAGCTAGGCATAAAAACAGGCAAGCGCGACGAACTGCTAGCACATGTCATTGCCGATAAAAAATTAAAGCTCATCGCGGTTGCTGGCACCCACGGAAAAACCACAACCACTAGCATGCTGGTTTGGGCTTTCCAGCAACTAAACATTCCAGCCAGTTATTCCGTCGGCTCAACTCTTAGTTTCGGGCCGAGCGGCCGATTTGACCCAGCCAGCCAATTCTTCATTTACGAATGCGACGAATTTGATAAAAATTTTCTGCATTTTCAGCCGTGGCTATCGATCATCACATCAATTGATTATGACCACCCCGATACTTATCCAGAGAGAGCAGACTATCTGGCGGCTTTCCGGCAATTTATTTGCCAGTCCCAGCGTTGTATTATGTACCAGCAGGATTTGAACGGCTTAGACATCGCTAGAGATAGCGGCGTAACGCTTGACACGATAGATAAAAACGCAGCGCTTGACGACATCAATAGCCTTATCTTGCCAGGACGCCATAACCGCGAAAACGCCTATTTAGTTTTAACCGAGCTAAAAAATAGCGGCGTTGGCTTAGCTGAGGCAAAAGCAGCCATTGAGTCGTTTCCTGGCTCTGGGCGGCGCTTTGAAAAATTAGCCGATAGTCTTTACTCCGATTACGGCCATCACCCAACCGAGATTAAAGCTACGCTGCAAATGGCGCGCGAACTATCTGATCATGTTGTACTCGTTTACCAGCCGCACCAAAATATCCGCCAGCATGAAATCAGAGAAAATTACACCGCCGAGGTTTTTAATCAAGCCGAGAAAATTTATTGGCTGCCGACATATTTGACGCGCGAGAATCCGGATTTACCGATACTGACGCCTGCAGACTTAACCAAGAACCTCACCCGCCCCGAAGTACATATTGCCAGCCTCAACGATGATTTGTGGAAGTCTATCATGCTTGACCGCGAGTTAGGCAAACTAGTCCTCTGCATGGGCGCTGGTACCATTGACGAGTGGCTGCGGCAGCATCTGAAGATTTAGAGGTTTTGCTGGCTTGAGCGCCGCAATTTAGCATAATTTAACTAAGGGTTTTTCAAGCAAGCGGCGCCAAATTTTACCGATTATCGCCGCTGCCATGCAGCTGGCCGCGCTGCTGGCGGCTGGCTAGCTTTTCGTTATTAAGCCGCGCCACCTCTTCCAAGCTAGAACCGAGCAAATGCGCCGCCGAGTTAACGTACCACAGCACATCACCCAATTCTTTGATAATTTCTGCGCGATCATCGTCATTTAATTTACCCTGCTTATCGCGGATTAGCTTTT
Source organism: Candidatus Saccharimonadota bacterium (assembly GCA_905373795.1). Lineage (GTDB taxonomy): Bacteria > Patescibacteriota > Saccharimonadia > Saccharimonadales > Saccharimonadaceae > Nanosynbacter. The sequence goes on along the minus strand of CAJPUO010000001.1, from coordinate 274,695 downwards.
TGAACTTCTCCATCACCTCGCCCGACTCGCCAGCCAAACCTAGTATTTGCGCCATCAAATCAGCGCTGATATCGCCGTAGGCGTGATCACTAGTTAGCGTTGAAATAGCTTTTTGCGAATAATCTTGAAAATTCATATTCCCTCCTATTTATACGTATTATAACAGTAATTACCAGCCGTGGGCTATCTAGCGTAAACCTGATTATTCGCTTTCGCGAGGGTTTGGGTCTGGATTATATTTGTCTAATTTGTCTAAACGTGTAGCCAGGTCTTTTACTTTTTGTTGAAATCCTGGATCTTCAACTATCGCTTTAGCATGTTTTTTAGAAGCTTCTCTTACAACACAACCCAGAGTTTTTCCCTCCACTTTCGCTGCTGTTGTCAATCTATCAAACAAACCCCTTGACATACTCACTGAAACAGTGCGTCCACCTTCACCCACCGGCGCACCCGGATACCATTTAGTAGATCCTTCTCCTGTAATTCCATAACCTTCCGGTGCTTTTTCAATAGCCATAGCATTCCTCCTTTCGCTACCAGAAAATCATATCGTACCGCCGCTGCCAATTCCAGGCAAAATGGTTGATTTTTTATGACAATTTTATAATTTATGCTATATTACAGATATGGATTTTTCGATTATCGGCTTGTCTATTCGTGACAAACGCGTATATGAGGCGTTGCTGGCAATTCCTAATAGTTCGCTGCGAGCCATCGCAGAAACAACGAATATTAACCGCGGCAGCGTCTATGAATCCATCAAAAACCTTCGCGCAGCCGGACTCGTCAACAGCGTTACTAAGGGCAAGCAGCTGCGCTACCGCGCCGAGGATCCAGCCGTCTTGACAGAAATTTTACGCGAGAAGCAGCAAGCTTTACAGACAGCTGGCCAGCAGCTTGATCAGTACATTGTCCGCCTGCGAACCGCAAACAAAATCGCCGAAACCCGGCATATGGCGGCATTTTACGAGGGCGACGAAGGCTTGGCAAATATTTTGCGCGATATATTAAGCACATGCCGCCTGCAAAAGATTAACTTGTACCGCGTAATTTCTTCGCCGCGCGTCAGCCGCTATCTGTACAACAACTTTCCGAATTTTAGCCGCGAACGCGCCAAACGAAACCTGCGAGTACGTGTCTTGCGCCACGCCAAGCCCCTGCGGGCGACAACAGGCTTAGCGGATAGCCGCTACTTAGCCGGGCCAAAACTAGACGACGGCTGCTACACAATATTGTATGCCAGTAAAATGGCTATTATTACTCTGGACAAATATAACTCTATGCACGGAGTAATCATCGACAGCGCCAGCCTAGCCTCGGTGCAAACACGCCTATTTGACATTGCTTGGCAGGGTGCTAGCGAGGGTTAGCTATCATATAGCAGCCTATTCGTTGTGTTATAATACAGTATTGTTAAATGTAATTGGGAGTTATATGAACAAAAAAGAGACAAACTACGAGGGGGGGGCGAATCTACTTAGTGATGGTACTGTAAAAAAACTGGGGAAAATTACCCTGCAGGCAATCAGAATTGAAAGCGATTTAGCCGAAGTTAAGCGAGTACCGCGACTATCAAACGGTGAACGCGAGGATGATGCTCAGCATAGCTATTCGCTGGCTATCCTAGCTCCAGAACTGCGCATTCGGTTATATCCACATTTAGACAATGACAAGATCCAGAGCTTCGCCAACGCCCACGAACTGCTAGAAATAGCTACTGGCGACGTGGCGACATTCGATCTAACAGAAGCGCAACTGAAAGAAAAACACCAGCGCGAACAACAAGCCAAAGAAAAACTCATGAAACGGCTAACGCCAGAACTTCAACAAAACTTGGAAGAATATGAACGCCAGAATACGCCAGAAGCTCGTTTTGTCCGAGCAGTTGATAAGATTCTGCCAGTTGCTATGGATATTGTCGGTCAAGGAGTACGCGTTGTTGAAGAAGATTATGGCGTATCAAATCTAGAGGATCTTCAAAAAGCTCACACCGACCTGATCGCTAATTTTGATAGGCGTTTTGGCGATGAATTTCCAGAGCTTGTTCAGCTGTATGAGCATCTGGCGCGAGAATTTGAGGAGAAATACAAAGAAGAAAAAGCGAAAAAGCCTGAAGTTAAATTACCGGAACGCCCAAACCAGCTAGTCGAAGTTGAACGTAAGTTCTTAATCGATCCTGAATCTTTACCGTTTGATCCAGAAGATTTTGAACATACCACAATCCGCCAAGGTTATCTGGCAGTCAGCGACGACGGATCAGAAACACGAATCCGCGATTTTGGAAATGATCAAAGATTTGAATTAACAGTCAAATCAAACGGCACTGTTGCGCGAAAAGAAAAAAATATACAAATTAACAAAGAAGTCTTTGAGTCGTTATGGCCGCTAACCTTGGGAAGACGTATCGAGAAAACTCGCTATTACATACCTTATGTCGACCCAGAGGGAGACAAACATACTATTGAGCTTGATATATACCACGGACCTAGCCATCTGAACGGTTTGTGTACCGCCGAGGTTGAGTTTGAGGGACGCGAAACAGAAGCAACCCTGCGGGCAGATACCTTCCAGCCGCCTGAATGGTTTGGCAAGGATATTAGCAGCAATCCAAGCTACAAGAATCGATCGCTAGCTTCCCATGCGCCCCATAGCCCTATGAATCTTAGCGATATTAGTATGTAGCCCTCACAAAATTAATCGCCTTGCCTTCGTTCAGCCATCGCTGCTCGTAGGTCGTCATGATTTTGTACTCGTCGTCCAGAGATGATTCGTGCAAGTCGAAGCTCAGTTCTGTAATTTGCCATTTTTCTGCCGCCAATTGCTCCAAACTCCAGCAGAAAAAGTCGCGGTCGTCATGCTTGAAAAGCAGCTCGCCGCCAGGTTGCAATAATTGCGCGTAACGGCGCAAAAAATACGGATGCATCAACCGCCGCCCGGCAGCCCGCTTTTTCGGAAACGGATCAGGAAAAGTCACCCAAATATTCACTAGCGTTGACAAAGCGAATAAATCGCTAATTTGGTCGGCGCGCGCCCGGATAAAATAGATGTTATCCAGGCCTTTTTCTAGCGCGATGTAAGCGCCTTTTTGCAAACGGTCAGCCTTAACATCAATCGCCGCAAACAGCTTATCTGGATAACGCGCTGCTAATTCGACACTAAACAAACCAGTACCAGCACCAATCTCTAACCCGAAAACACCCGGCTGGTGCTGCCGGTAAAAATCGCGCCATTCATCAAACTCGAAGCAATTCTCGGCGTTATGAAACTTGGCAAATTTGTATTTTTTGCGCTTGCGGGCAATAACAAACTGATTTGGATCGACAAAACTCATACCTTTCATTATACTAAATATGATGGACACGTTTATAAAACAAATATTAAATATATCAGCTGCCGACGAATGGTTACACAACAAGGGCCTTGGCTGGCTGATCAGCGATCGCATGCTGGAAACAGCCAGTATTATTATCGGATCATTCATCATTTACTTCATTGGCAAATATCTCATTAAGTGGGTCATTCATTACACAATCCGCTCCACCGCCAAGCACCGCTCTTGGCATCGCAAGGATATTGAAAAACGAGAAAAAACGCTCATCCAATTAAGCCGCGGGTTTTGGCGGATTTTAATGATCTTTTACGTTGCCGCTATTATCGCTAACAAGTTATTTCTGCTCGACTTGTCGCCGCTGTTTGCTAGCGCTGGAATAGTCGGCGTGGCGCTCGGATTTGGCGCGCAGTCGCTTGTCAAGGATTTTTTATCCGGTATCTTCATTATCGCTGAAAATCAATACCGCGTTGGCGACGTTGTCGACATAATGGGAGCGTCCGGCAAAGTCGAACGCGTCGGTACTCGCACGACAGTCGTTCGCGACGCCGAAGGCAACGTCCATTACGTCCCAAACGGCACAATCCAGCATGTTATCAATAAAACCATGGGCTACAGTATATCGCGGTTCAGTCTGTATTTAGATCCAAACACCGACATTTCCGAAGCTACAGAAATTATTAACGCTACCGGAGAAAAGATAGCCCAGGAAAAAGCTTGGCATAAGAAGATCATTGACCCGCCAAAATTTGTATCAGTCGGCGAAATTACCGGCCGCAGCACTGAAATAATTATTTCTGGCAAAACCCAGCCGTCAGACCAATGGGCCGTCACTTCTGAAATGCGCCACAGACTGCTGCAAAAATTCGACAAAGAAGGCATTTTATTAGCGACCCTGCCAGCGCCAATTTTAAACGGTAAAAAGTAGCAGCAGTTCTATAAAAGCGTCAATTTATAGCTTGAACAAGTTAATCGCCGGCAGTAGCATTGTTATTGTCGTTATTGCTGATGCCCAGCAATTCCTTATCGCTCAGCACATCATTAGAAAAGGCCTTCGTTTTAGCAATGCCTTTCGACTCGTCATCGTATAATTTCAGAAATTCCTTAATTGTCTGTTCATTAACCGGACCCTGCGCATCGAAATCCTTGCTCTTATCCTCCAAATTCTTGCTAATCTCTGACCGCCTGGAAGTGTATTCTGGACGGCTTAAATCCAACCGGTACGCATCCGATTGATAATAGACAAACATCGAGATCGACACCAGAAGGATCGAAACTAGAATAGTCGATCCAATAAAAACCGCAAATTTATTATACCTGCCGGCAAACTTTTTTATATTATTCATTACCGCCTCCCGACAAAGAATCTTTTATCAAGCGCACTTCGCTTTTATATTGCGCCAGCAGCCCGTTCATCGATTTTACACTGTCAGACAAATAATTGCGGGCGTCGCGCGCCTCAATGATTTTTTCGTAGAACTTTGCCTGATCTGTTTTACAGCTTGCTTTATCTAGGTTAGTCATCGCTGTATCATACTTATTATAGTCGCTGTTAAACTTCAGCCGCTGCGTTTCAAAATCGCTGGTAATTTTAACAAGTCCCGAACTGTCCAGTTTATTAAGCGACAACCTGCTATTAAACCGCGCCATCAGCTTCGTTGACACAGCATTATATTTCTGCCCGATACTAACCCTAGCTAAAGCGTCGTTAGTATGAATCTGCTTTATGGTAACCTTCAGCGAGCTGCAGTTCTTCCTGATGATGCTGGTAATCTCCGAATTGGGCATTTCGATTGATTGCGCCAAAACCGGTTGAGGACTTATCAGCAGACCGCCAGCAATCAAAAAAGACGCAAGATACAGAACAAATTTTCTCATCTATCCTATTATCTCACGTCTTCTTAATTATCGTCAAATGTTGTCAAGATTACTTGAACTATTTGCTATTTTTCAACGCTGCCCTTGACGCTTTTAGCAGTCTTAGCCAGAGCATCGCCAACCTTTTGTGATCCAGTTTTCAGCGAATCGACGCCGTCTTTAGCGACAGCCGCTGCCTGTTCGACCTTTTTCTCGGCTTCCTTTTTAAGCGCGCAAGTCTTCTTCTTTAGGTCGGCTCTGGTTTCCTTGCCGCTTTTCGGCGCGGTCAGAACTCCAGCAGCAAAGCCTGCTGCTGCGGCACCCAGAATTGCTAATACTTTTTTCATGATATTTACTCCTTTGTTATTTATTTTTTACGAAACAGCTTTGTAATCTCGCTAAATACTTTTGCCGGCGACAACCAATCGGTAGCGCTAGCTACATTCATCGTAATCTTATCGACTTTTTTCATGATGGCGTTTATTCTTATCAACAAAGAAATGATTGCTCCTAAAAGCACCAAGATGACAATCGACAATAAAGCAGCGATGATTGTTAAAAGAACGATGATTGTTTGTGCGTCTTCCACGTTCTACCTTTCCGCGAAGCTTACAATGTTTATGTTTTTATTTTAGCATGCTTTGGTTGTTTTTGTGTTAGATAATCCAACATTTCTTATTGTAGCATAAGCGTATTAAAATGTCAATGGTTTGCTGGTAGCGGCCGCGAAAACGGCTTGTTCTTGCGCTATTCCCATGCTCAAGCTCAGTTTTATCAGCCCAAACATGCTACACTGGCTATGGTTATGAGGGTATTTTTCAAACGATATATTCCAGAATTTGTTTACGGCGCAGTTGACGGTACGGTGACAACCTTTGCCGTAGTGGCAGCGTCGGCTGGGGCTGGTATTTCCAGTGCGGTCATCCTTATTTTAGGCGTGGCTAACTTAATTGCCGATGGTTTTTCAATGGGTTCCAGCGCCTACTTGGCAGCCAGCGCCGAACACGATGAATCGGCCCGCGACACCCAAAAGCGAGCTTCTCCTAAAATTATCGGTTTAGTTACATTCTTGGCTTTCGTGGTGGTCGGCAGCGTGCCAGTACTACCCTACTTAATCGACGTGATTGCAGCTATGAAAGCACCAAGCACCACCCTGTTCTATATCAGCTCGCTGCTAACGGCAATTACTTTCTTAACAATCGGCTTTATTAAGGGCAAAGTCGGCAAGCAATCACCGTGGCGGGAAGCTACCATCACCTTGCTCCTGGGAGCGGTCGCCGCTGGACTGGCGTACTTTGCTGGCGATGTATTGGCGGCGTGGCTGGGCGTTCAGTTATAATCCCTGTAATTCATTAGCGATGTATTTGATTATTTTACCAATGTTGCGCACTAATTCTGGGCGCACCGTTTCACCCTCCAGATAAACACGTCGATTAACCTCCAGCATCACCGAACGTAGTCCTGGCATTTTATTACGATAAAAGTCCATCGGCACCAGCGCACCCGCATACGGATAATTCAGCGCGCAGCTATAGCCCAGCTGTTCTATATATAATTTTAGCTTCAGGGCGTCATTTCCACTAAACCATTCGTCGTCATAGCCCAGGCAAATATCAGGCAGATTTTCCGTATAGCCAAACAATTTTCGCACCAAATCATCGCTGTAGCTATGCAGATCAATCATCATACACGAGCCGTGCTGAGTAACAATTTTTTGGCTCAATTTATTTAGCTGTGCATGATGAGGTTCATAAGCTTGCCTGATGATTTCCTCACGGCGCCCAGGTGTTACCTGGCGATACTGCGCACTGCCTGGCAAATGCGTATAGACCGCGCCCATACCCAGCCTCGCCATCGGCTCATCAGCGTCATTCCGAAACCGCTCAACATCGCAATATAAACGCGAATACTTGGCTGTTACTTTATGGCAATCAATATCTCTGGCAAGTTCGTCCACTTTATAATCAGCCATAAAGCGCAGATTGTGCTTTATAACTTCCCGATCAACCGTAACATCGCGCCAAAAATCCTGCGGCAGATGCAGCGAAGCGTGCGGAATATGCATGAGGAGATTAGCCGCCATTTTTCCACTGTCTGGCACGCTGCAGCAGCTTATCGACATAAGCTGCTTTAAGCTTTTTATACGCCGATCTGTCGTAATTTGCTTGCTTGGCATATTGATATTTTATGCTCGAATATTGATCAGCTTCGTCATTGTGAGACCTTAGATAATCTCTGATAATTAAAAAGTCATCGTGCGTTCCAGTATTCGCGACCGCGAGGTGAATATGGATATCGCCCTCGCCAGTTTCTTCTTGTCGGGACGCCAGGAAGATATAATCTTGGCGGGAACTTGGATTTAATGAAGGAAAATATCCAATTGCTACCAATTTGTCCCGCAATTCGTTCATATGCTTATTATCTTTAGCAGAAACAAGGATATCTAGGATATTTTTACCATCCAAGCCAAGCACCGCGGTACTGCCGACATGATGAATTTGCGAACCATCCGCAAGCACTGGCGCCAATTTATTTTTCACGCGCATAAAGACAGCTGATATATCTTTTCTGGATTTTTTGATAGCAACTGGCATTTGGCTAAAATTTCAACTGAGCGCCAGACAGTTCAAACACGCTTGGCATAAATTTCTTCGTCGCAGCACGCTTAGGCATAAAGATTTTCTCAACGCCGTCAAAATTGTGATGAATAAACGCGCAGGCAACGATCACCTGCCTGCCTGCCGCGGGCACTTCGCTATCATTCATAATCTGCATAGATTATACATATTTGCCTAAAGCGGCGCAAACATACCGGCAATTATCCTGACGCTAAGCGATAAACGTTTTTGAATGTGAAGCGCCGTCTTTTAGCTATCGCGACCGCGAATCCCGGCCAGCGCGCTCATTGGCTGCGCAGCGTTAGCCATGAATCAATGAATTTTAGCGTTCGTTTGGGAATTGATTTCATAGCCTGCTTGTACCTCCTAAGATATTACGTTTCTTACGGCCACCACTTCAGCACAAAATCTCGATAGCCTGGCGAAAGTTTATCGGTAGTTTCAACTTCTGCCCGCGTCAGCCAGACGATATCTCCTTCGCTACCATCACATGCACTATTTGGCAAAGTCATACCCTTTTTTGCCGTCGCCGTATAGCCGAGGATAATTTTATGATCCTTAATATTGTCGTCATAAGGGTTGCGGACATAGAAATCGGCTGGCGTCGCATCAATTGTGATGCCTAATTCCTCGCGCAGCTCTCGCTCTAGTGCCGCGTCGGGCGTTTCGCCGGCGTCAATATGCCCGCCTGGCAAACCAAAACCATCGCTACTTAGGTGATACATCAGCAATACCTGTTTACCATCCTCGCTATACAGCGCCACTTTTACGCTAACTTCGTGTCGATCATACATTGCGCTCATAATCCCAATTCCTTTAGCTGCGCTGGATCAACCGTTGATGGCGAATCCATCATCACGTCAACGCCGGAGCCGTTCTTTGGAAAAGCCAAGGTTTCGCGGACGTTCGTTTCGTCGATGAGCTCCATGAGGATACGGTCAACACCAAAGGCACAGCCAGCGTGCGGCGGTGCGCCGTATTTGAAGGCGTTGAGCATGGCGCCAAACTTTTCCTCAACGTAGCTTTCGCTAAAGCCGAGCAAATCGAATACTTTGTATAGCACCGCTGGGTTGTGGTTGCGCACACCGCCGGAGCAAATTTCATAGCCGTTCATCACCATGTCGAATTGATCGGCAACGATAGCGAGCTTGTCAGTGTCAGTAGTAACTGACTCCAGCGCTTGCAGGCCACCCTTCGGCATACCGAATGGGTTGTGTCCAAAATCAAGCTTCTTGCCGCGGTCATCCCATTCATAGAACGGAAAATCGATGATCCAGGCAAAGGCCACCACGCTCGGGTCTTTCAGGTTGAAATGGGCGGCAAATTCGTTTCGCAAGCGACCAAGCACGGCGTTGACGACCGGGCGAGTGTCGGCACCGAAGAATATAACATCACCGTCCTCAGGATTCATTTTCTCTATAAGTAATTTGTGTTCTTCGTCTGACAAGAACTTTGCTACTGGCGAAATCACATCATAAAAACAAGGAACGTTAGTATGCATTGGTATCACGTAGCCCTGCGCCTTGTCTGCATTTTTGATTGTCACGTACTTAATATAGGCTAAACCGCCCGCCCCCTCACTTTTAGCAATATCGGTGAACTGGTCGATTTGCTTACGGCTAAGACTAGCGCCATTTTTCACGCAAATCGCCTTGATGCACTCAGCGTTTTTGAACACGCCAAACTCGGTATTGGCGAACACGTCGGTCAGCTCAATCAGTTCCATGCCAAAACGCAAATCCGGCTTGTCCGAGCCGTATGTCTCCATGGCGTCGCGGTAGGAAATGCGCGGAATTGGACTGCCATCACCAACAGGCAGGTCGCTCAAATCCAGCATTTTTTTGCCCGCAAACTCGGTCGCGAGCTGCCGCATCAGCGGCTCGACTTCCTGGCGGACTTCCTCGCCGCTTTCAACAAAACTCATCTCCAAATCCAGCTGGTAAAACTCACCGTACAGTCGATCGGCCCGCGGATCTTCATCGCGAAAACACGCCGCCAGCTGGTAATACCGTGGCACACCGCCAACCATCAACAGCTGCTTGAACTGCTGCGGTGCTTGCGGCAGCGCGTAAAACTTACCCTCCTGCAAACGACTGGGGATCAGAAAATCGCGTGCGCCCTCGGGGCTGGAATTTGCCAAAATCGGCGTCTGAATCTCAATGAAGTCGCGGTCGTCCATATACTGATGCATCCGTCGGTACATTTCAGCGCGTTTTTTCAGCATCTGCTGCATCTTCGGACGGCGCAGGTCGAGGTAACGATACTTAAAACGCAAGTCCTCGCCCGCCTGGTTTTCCTCGGCGAACGGCTGGATCGGCAAGGTTTCAGCACGGTTGAGAATCTCCAGATTTTCCACCACAATTTCCACATTACCGCTGGCGATATTTGGGTTTTTCAAACCTTCGCCGCGCTCCGTCACCACGCCGCTGGCACGAATCACAAACTCATCGCGCAGGCTTTCCGCCAACCGAAAGGCTTCCGCCTTATCAGGATTAATCACCAGCTGCACCAACCCGGTATGGTCGCGCAAATCAATAAAAATCAGTCCGCCGTGATCGCGCCGGGAGTGTACCCAGCCAGCTACTGTAATATTTTTCCCAACTTCATCAGAGGCCTTTACCGCCAAAATTCTATTTTTCATATCTGTTATTATAGCACATTAGCTGTTATAATGATTTTATGAATAGCGGTGGGTTTATTCTCCTATCTGTAAGCGTCTGCTTGTGGGTTTTTCTCGCCTATCTGTATTTATCCTTGTCTAAGAGGATTAAGAGGCTTGAATTAAAAGAGGCAAAACGAAGACCTGCAGATAGCTACATTAAAGAACAGCCGAGCAGTCGCCCAGAAAACGAGCCTTTATCTGCCGCGCCGGCGTCAGCCGCCGTAGATCAGCCAGCACCAGAAAATAGCCTAAAAACAGCAGACCAAGAATTATTAGATAAAATTCGCACTCTCGACGCTTATTCTTTCAAAAAGTACATAGCAGAAATATTCAAATCATTCGGATACCAGACCAAGGTTACGCCTTATAACCGCGATAACGGTATCGATATCATCATGCGCAAAAACAATCTGCAAAGTTATGTACAATGTAAAAAACACAACATTAGTACAGTTGAGGCCAGCACTGTCAAAGATTTTTACGAACCAATTGCCAGCCGTCTTAACGGAGGTTTCGCCTTTATAATAACGATAAATAGTTTTTCAGAGAATGCCAAGCGATTTGCTAAAAACCCAAAGCATACTAGCAACATAATGCTTATCGACGGGCAAAGATTGCTCCACCTAATACAGTCAGCTGAAAAAGCCTCATCTCGTCCCGTACCCTTCCCTGACAGTAGCAGCATTAGCACTGCCAAAGCCGAGGTAACGCCGGTCAAAATACCGCAACCGCCGCGGCAAACACTCAGCCGCCAAAAACAAAAACGAAAGTTTGTTTCCTAATGCCTTTATCTTAGCTATATAGACGCGCTTGCCGGCGCTAACTGATATTAAACGTCGCGGCGTTTTTTAGTCGATAGGTTGTTCTTTTGCGGATTCGTCCCGGCAGCCTTGCGCAAATCTTCATAGACGTCAAACTCGTCAACAATTTTCCGCCCCAATAGCGCTTCAATAACGTCTTCCAGACTAAGCAGCCCAACTGTTTCTCGAAACTCGTTCACTACCACAAACAGATGCCGCTGCGCTTTTAAGAATGCCGCCAGCGCATATTTCAGCGAACGATCATTGCGAATATAATACACGTTCTTATCCATAACCGCATCCGCGCGGCGCGACTTGGATTTCGGATCAATCATTAGTAAATCTTGCACGTACAAAATACCGACCACATGATCAATGTCATCCTTAACCACCGGAAACCGGCTATAGCCTTTTTTATGCAAATCATCCAATACCAGCGGCCCAAGCAGCTCGTCTGACTTGACCGACTCAATCATACTCCGCGGCGTCATCACCGTGTCGATAGAAATTTCATTAAAACTCAAGCCGTTGATAACCAGCCGCTTTTCATCTTTCGTCAACACGTCGCCGGATTGCTTAACCATCGACAATAGCTCGTCTTTCGACTCAATATCGTAATGGTCATTAGGAATCGGCGCAACCGAACGAATTGTTCTGAATATTGCCGGATATTTTTCAATTACTGCCAAAATTTTAGCTTCGTATTTTTCATACAATTTTTGCGAATATTTTTGCCACAAACTCACCCGCGCCAAAGCACCGGCTTCCAGCGCGATTAAAATTGATATGAAAAAGCCGACCGCCCAATGAAATAATTCCACGCCGATAACACTTAGCACCACCAATAAAATTGCCGAAATAACGCGCTGCAAAGAAAAAATATCGCGCAGCAGCATATGGCGCTTTAGCAACAACTCCGCCTCGCTATCGCCAGCGCGCACCCGCCGCTGCAGCTCAAACCGGCTATGCGACGATAACTGCGGATGAATTCCCAACACCACCAAAAGGCATAAAAAAACGACAATATAGACAACTGGCAGCACAACCATCATGGTTTAATTGTACCCTATATTATGCTATACTGACTAGAGTAATTTGGAGGAACTATGAATAAAAAAAGTTGGATAGTTTTTATGATAATTGTCGGGATGGTAATTGCCGGAATGATTTATATGTCAACCCAAGACCGGCTGGATGTTAGCAACATTACCGAAGAAAGTATGAATAAAATAATCGGCGCTGAAAAACGCAATAGCAACATCGCCGACCATACGTACGGCAATAAAAACGCCAAGGTAACCGTTATTGAGTACGCCGACTACCAATGTCCGGGATGTAGTACTGCCGCGCCAAAAGCGAAAAGCGCTGTTGAAAAGTATAAAGATAATACGCTGCTGATTTTCCGTAATTTCCCAATCGCCAGCTCTCACCCGAACGCGCGAGCAGCGGCGGCGGTAGCTGAAGCGGCTGGATTGCAGGGTAAATTCTGGGAAATGAACGAGCTTCTTTATACTAACCAAGACGCTTGGAATAACGCCAACACCAGCGAACGCAGCAATGTTTTCCAGTCATACGCCGAACAGTTAAAGCTTAATATTAACCAATATAAGTCGGATATCGCTAGCGCCAAGGTAAAAAATAAAATCGACTTTGATCTGGCAGTCGGACGACAGCACGGCGTTAAGGCTACACCGACCTTTTATGTTAACGGCAAGAACGTCCAGATGGACAATACTGGCTCAATTGAATCGGCCATCAAAGACGCCCTAAAAAGCGCTGGCGTCGAAGTTAAAGATTAATTTCTCATCAATACCAAAATCCCGCTCCGGTGCCTTTGGAGCGGGATTTATTTATAGTCGTCCCCCTTTTACTTTAATCAAGAGCGACTGCACATTATTTATTGTGCTATGTATGTTTGCCATTCGGCAGGCACCACATCAACGGCTATCTTTTTGCGCCTGGAAGACACAAAATTGATTGCTATTGGCATGTGTTTTGTACTCCTCGTACTTATGCGCAGCCTCACGCGCTTCGACCTTTATTACCCATCTTTAAGCAATTGAATGCTTCGGCGCGAGACACGTCACCAATATTACCAAACGATTTTAGGCGCGTCAAGCGGAATGCGCTATCTAAAACAGACGGATTCGCCTGGCAAAAACCGACACAAACAAGATTAATACTATGGTAAAGCCGACAATTCCCACATATGCCCAAGGCTCGTGCTGAAACGGCAGCCCGATATTCATACCGTACATACCGTAAAAAACATTCGGAATCGCCAGTAAAATTGTAATAGCGGTCAAAACCTTCATGCGCTGGTTCAAAACATTATTGGCAATTGTCGAATAGGCGTTTTGGATACTGGAGATCGTGTGCACGCTGGAGCTAATAGCCACCAAGATTTGGCGAATATGCAAATCAATATCCTCAAGGTCTTCCAAATCGCGCGTATTAAATAAACCGTGGCGATTATCCCTCAATTGGGTTATCACGCTGGAAATACCTTCCAGGCTGCTGCGATAGCCGTTAAGACTGCCTTCTATAGCCACAAATTGAATAAAGTCGGCATTTTGCACCTCATATCGGCTCAGCCGCTGCCTGGCGCCGCTAATTTTCTCGGTCAGCGAATGGACGCGCTGTTCGTACTGCGAAATAATATACGCCAGATTTGCGCTAAAAATGCCAGCCGGACGTTCAGTAGTTGCTGCCAAAAAATCTCTGACATCAAGCGGCGAAAACTTCGCTTGCGGCGCAATCGTAATATAGTGATTTTTATGGATAATCATCAGGAACGGTACGGTCTTGCCGGAATCAACCGCGCCGAGCGGTACGCGGGCGAAAATATATTCAACACCGCCGGAAAGTTCAACTCTCGGCAGTTCGTGGACGTCGGCAGCATCGCGAATGATATTAGGATTCAGCGAAAAACCGTCTGCCAGATCACTTATATCCGTGCCAGCAAGCTTGCCATTAACATGCACCCAGCAATTTGCGTGCATGATATTGGTTTGCGTCAAATTTTCAGACAGCGATCGCCGTTCAAAGTAGCCCACCACCATGAAAAAATTATACGATAAACTGTTATGCTTTGGCAATCTTGATCATAGTTTGCCGTACTAAAATCTCCCCACTTCGTGAAAAAACGAGGAGACTTTATTTTAGATAAATCTACAAGCTACGATTTAATCCGCGTACCCGCCGTACCAGTAATCGCTTCGGCGGTCTTTTCCAGCGAAGTAATAATTGCTGTACGTCCGGTGCCGCCGGTCAAGAAGCTCAGAGCTGCTTGGGTTTTTGGCAGCATAGAGCCGGCTGCGAATTGCCCGTCGTCAATGTGCTTTTGTAATTCTGCCATCGAGACTTCTTCAAGCGATTGTTCGTCCGGCTTGCCAAAATTAATCTTAGCCGCATCAACCGATGTCAAGATCAACAGCGTATCTGCTTCCAGAAGATCCGCCAATTTGGCAGCGCCAAAATCTTTATCAATCACTGCCGCCACGCCCTTCAATTGTCCGGCTTCGTCCTGTAAAACAGGAATACCGCCGCCGCCAGTCGAAACTACTGTCACGCCAGCAGAAACCAGCGATTTTATAACATCTGCCTCGACAATTGTTTGCGGTTTCGGCGAAGGTACGACGCGCCGCCAGCCGCGGCCGGCATCTTCTTTCACCGTGTAGCCGCGCTCGCTGGCAACAGTTTTAGCCTCCTCCTCGGAATAAAACGGCCCGATTGGTTTGGTCGGATTCTGAAAGGCCGGGTCGCTTGAATCGACAATGGTCTGCGTAATCATGCTAACTGCGCTGCGGTCAATACCATTAGACGCGAACGCATCGTGCAGCGCCTGCTGCAGCCAGAAACCGATCAAGCCCTGGCTCATTGCGCCGCAATCCTCCAGCGGTAAGCTCGGCACATCAGCTGTATTGATCGCTTCTTCGTGCAGGACGATATTGCCGACTTGCGGTCCATTGCCATGAACAATCGCCACATTATGACCCGCCTGGATAAGTGGTAAAAGCTGGCGAACTGTCTCGTCAGCCACCCGCTGCTGCTGCGCCGATGAGGCTTCGCCCTGCTTTTGCAGGGCATTGCCTCCGAGTGCGACTACTATTGTACGCGCCATAAATTAAAGCACTCCAAACACTGCAATAGTACCCATGCAGATTATTGCAAATACAATCATAATCGGCAGAGTCCGCAGCAGATATTTACGATACGACACGCCAGCTAGCGCCAAGCCGCCCATCAGCGAAGCGATCGTCGGAGCTACTAGGTTAACCAAACCAACCGCTGTCGAGTAACCAGCCACGATCATGTCTTTACCCGCGCCAACCAGGTCGGCAATCGGCGCCAAAATTGGCATAGTTGCCGCCGCCAAACCGGACGATGAAGGAATTAATACGCTCATCGGCAAATAGAATATAAATGCCAAGATACCAACGATACTGCCATTTGCTGACTTCAGCAAGTCCTCGCCCCAATGAATGACTGTATCTTGGATAGCACCGTTATTCATCACCACCGATACGCCCGTTGCTACCGCAATAATCAATGCCACTGGCAGCAAATCGCCGATACCTTTTATGAACGTATCAACTAGCGCTACGTCCTGTTTTTTGAACTCTTTGCGGTAAATAAATCCGACTAGAATTGCCGATATTAAGAATAGAACTGAAATTTCGCTAAAGTACCAATTACCGAGCGCCACATTATGGCTCACTCCCATTACTGCGCCGAATACTGGTAGATTAGCTAGCCATGTGTGGAAATCGCTGAAGACTTTAACGCCAAAATCTTCCCATGGAATCAGCGACAAAATCATTATCACAAAAGTTAGCCCGAAGATTGCCATGATCGCTTTGCGCGTACCAGTGAATTTTGGCACGTTGCTCATATCCAGCGTAGTTGCCACGGTTGGCTTGGTGCGGTCGTCTTTAGCATACTTGCCAGATTTAACCTTTGCAGCGTAGCGCATAGTAAAGACAATCGCCGCAATTAAGCTTAGCCCCAACACCGTAAACTGAATCGGGAAAACATTAGCCAGCGGCATGTCGGCAGTCCGAGCGGCAATGCCAGTTGAGAACGGGTTAATTGTCGAACCAATTAGACCAGCACCCGAACCCAGCACAATCACCAGCACCGCTGTCATTGCATTGTAACCAGCCGCAATCATGATTGGAATAATAAGCGCATAAAACGCCACTGTTTCCTCTTGCATACCATAGGTAGTACCACCGATAGCAAAGAATATCATTAGAATAGGAATCAGCCACTTTTCCTTGCCCTTCATTTTCAAAAGCATAGATCCCAGCATGGCGTCCAGCGCGCCAGTCTTCATCACTACGCCCAAGAAACCGCCAAGAATCATCACAAAGACGATCACGTCAAGTTTCTCAGTCATACCCTTGACCGGAGCCATAGCAACATCCCATGCGCCCTGGCGCACGTCGTCTTTTATAACTTCCTTTTTACCTTCTTTTGTAACCGTGAACTTTGGCGACTCTTTATACGTGCCAGATATACGAACTGTTTTCGATGGATCATCTGGATTCTCCTTAGTTTTATAAGAACCCGACGGAATCACCCACGTCAGCGCCGCCATGATTATAATGACCAGAAACAGTCCCGCAAATGCCGACGGCGAGCGCAGAATCTTTCGCTTTGTTTTTTTAATTTTTTCTACCATTGTCCCGGAGCCTCCTTAACTCCCTTATTACGACAACTACAGCGTCAAAGCCATAACAGCTTTGATTGTATGCATCCTATTTTCCGCTTGATCAAATACCACTGAATTTGGCGAACGGAATACTTCGTCCGAAACCTCCATTGCGTCCAAGCCAAACTCTTCCTGAACGCTCTTGCCAGTAGAGGTTAAGGAATCATGAAAGGCTGGCAGGCAGTGCATAAACTTAACTTCCGGATTACCTGTCAGATTCAGCATGTCGCGGTTTACTTGGAAATAGCGCAGTAAATTGATACGCTCAGCGAACTTATCTTCCTCGCCCATCGACACCCAAACGTCAGTGTAAATCACGTCGGCGCCATGCAGAGCTTCTTCAAAGTTGTCGGTAATCGTGACTTTACCGTGGCTTTGCCGGGCAAAATTATTAGCCTTATGCACCAAACTGTCGTCCGGGAAAAGTTCGCGCGGCGCTAAAATCCGAAAATCAACGCCCATTTTTGCCGAACCAATCAATAAACTATTAGCCATGTTATTACGACCGTCGCCAACGAACACCAGCTTCGTATCTTTCAGTCTGCCAACATGCTCCTCAATAGTCATGAAGTCAGCCAAAATCTGCGTCGGATGGAATTGATCAGTCAATCCGTTCCACACCGGCACACCGGCACGCTTCGCCAGATCTTCCACAGTCTTGTGTGCAAAGCCGCGAAACTCAATACCGTCAAACATCCGGCCTAGTACCTTGGCGGTATCTTCAACTGTCTCTTTCTTGCCGAGCTGGATGTCGTCTTTACCAAGGTATTCTGGCGCGGCACCGAGGTCGTTAGCTGCCACCGTAAAGGCGCAGCGCGTACGGGTCGAGGTTTTCTCAAACAACAGCGCCACATTTTTACCTTCATGAATCCGATGCGGCACACCGGCATATTTCAGCCGCTTATATTCACGCGCCGTATCCAGTAGTAAACGAATTTCTTCCGCCGTGTAGTCGCTTAAGGTTAATAGCGACCGGCCTTTCAAACTTTGCGCCATTAAAACACATCCTCCCGTACTAGCGGCATACTCATACAGCGCGGGCCGCCGCGGCCGCGGCCAAGCTCAGCGCCGCTGACTTCGATAACTTCAACGCCATGCTCGCGCAGTTTTTGGTTGGTGACGTAGTTGCGGTCATACGTTACCACCACGCCCGGCGCAATCGCCAAGGTATTGGAGCCGTCATTCCACTGCTCGCGGGCTGCTGCAATTGGATCGCCGCCGCCGCACTCGATCAGCGTGACATTTGGCACCTCCAGTGCTACTCGCAAGACGTGTTCAAGATCCGTCTCATGCGTAATACGCGGGAACGGCTGGCCTTCAACTTTCTCCAGCACGAAGCAGTTCATCTTACCGCCGCGATCGCGGATTTCCGGATGAATAGTAAACTTGTCCCGATCAATCATGGTAAACACTGTGTCCAGGTGCATGAAAGCGTGCGACTTCGGAATTTCCATAGCAACGACTTTCTTAAAGTTGGAACCGGCAAACAGCTTGGTTGCCATCTTTTCAATCGCCTCAGCCGTGGTGCGCTCTGATATGCCAATCGCCATTACTTTGCCGTTTAATACTAGTTCATCGCCGCCCTCCATCGAGAACTTTTCGTGGCGGTCGTACCACACCGGCACATTCTTACCAGCAAACCGCGGATGATGATCAATAATATAGCGCATAAACAGCGATTCGCGGCGGCGTGCCGGCCAATGCATCTTATTAATCGTCAGGCCATTACCAATGGCTGCAGCCGGGTCGCGCGTAAAGTACAAATTTGGCATCGGATCAAGATAGAACGGATAATGATTCTTCTCAATCATATTATGCAGCTGCCGATGGTGTTCCGGTGGCAGCGTAATTTCGTCCTTGCGCACGCCGGCCATGATCTTGCGAACCATAGCGTGAGTCGGCAAATCCAATAAGAATTGGCGCAGAACCTGCGTGATTCGGCGCGAACCCTGCTTGGAAGCCGCCAGCATTTCGTCGACAAATTGCTCGCGAAGCTGGTCAGACTGGTCAGAGCTCAAAGCTTCGGCAACCAGCTCGTCCAGGTACAAAACTTCGACGCCATGATCGCGCAATGTTTGAGCAAACGCGTCGTGCTCCTTTTGCGCAACCTCCAAATATGGAATATCGTCAAATAAAAGATCGGTCAGATAATCCGGAGTTAGATTTTCCAGCTCCTTGCCTGGCCGATGCAATAAAACGGTTTTAAGTTTTCCTATTTCAGACGTGATGTGAATTGGCTCATCCATCACAGACCCCCCTGTTTATATTGTTAATGCTTCTATTGTAACACGTTTATGTTTTTGGACAAGAGGAAATAATTGCCAGGCTAGACTCCGTTCTCGACGTATATTGACGATTGTTCGCCAGCCACTTATCAACCGCCCGCGCTGCGCCTGGCAAGGCTTCATTGGCATAGTCATCAACGATGATAGTCGCCTTTTTCTGAAACTTGCCGTCGCACAGGCGGAATGAATCGACAATTGACTCATAAAAATCGCCGTCAAAAAACGCAAAGATGATACTTTCCGGCACGTCGTCAGGAGTAAAATCAGCAAACCAACCTTTGTGAATAATCGGCAGTTTCAAGCCAGCCTTTTTGAAATTCTGAATGAAGGTTTTACGTGGCGCGAGCAGCTCGCCCGCCTTGAACTGCTCGCCGGCAGCGCTGGCGTCGGCTTGGGTTTTTTCTGGCAAGCCCATAAACGAATCGTAAACATGAAACTCACCAGCAAAATCATAAGCGTCCAGCAGCCGCCGGATGAACAAGCTGGTCGTGCCGACATAACAGCCAAACTCGACGATGTTTCCCGCCGCGCCGCTTTGCAGCACCTTTTCCAATTCTCGTAGCAAGACGCCGAGCTCTTTGGCGTCAACTTGGTCAGAAATGATGGGATATTTGGCGAGGAGGTGGTCGGTGATCATTATTTAATTATACAGTACTATCTTGAATCAATGTCGTTCGCTACTGTTTTTCCGCGGCGTGCCGGCGGACCACCCAAAATCATGAACCGCCGCTTATTATCTTGACGGTACTGGCGATAAAACCGATGTTTTATTTGCGCTATTTGCTGCGTATTAAAAATTTCTCATCCCACCGTATCTCGCGATCCTAAGGCAGGAGATGAGTAGGTGGAGTCGTCTGTCCAATAGATAAATATCTGACCAAGATCATCGCGCCAACCAATAGACGGAGCATAGCCAGCAGTATCGACAGGCCGCCAACACCACGAAGTGTAGCCGTTTGTCGACATACTACCGTCCAGTATAGCAGTAAGTTTATCAGTTAAACCTTCGGGTAATGTTTGACTATGTATTGGCGGATCTTGCTTCTGGATTGCGTAGTAAGACTTATTGAGATGTGCTGGCTGGTTTTTACCAGAAATAAGACGAAGAGTCCACTTGACGTCTAAAACATCATTCCTATGCACATAGGTCGGCAGAATACTCAATTCTGGCGTTGTGGTCGAAGTTGGCGACTCGTCTAGACAACGCCAGACATTATCCGTTATTCCAGAATCAACCCACAGTCCATACCTATCCCCGTGCTTGCTTTTCTCAACTTTCAGCGGATTGTTCGGTATAGTTTTATCAACAGTCATTTCTCGGGCGATAGTCAGCCAGTTCTGTTTACCAAGACCGTGAGGCGCCAGAACAACATGCGGCGCAACGCCTTCTTCTTTTTTCATACACTCAAACTGTTTGGCTAAGTAGTGAAAGTCAACACCGACATCCGCCATTTGCTCCGGCGTCGGCGATGAAAAACCAAGATAGCCAACCAGACGTTCAGACAAATGGAAGGCTCTTTCCAACGACTGCCTGGCTTCAACGCTTCTAATACTTCCCAGTTCACCGTCAGGCAAAGATGTTATTCCAAGATCATCAAGAAGTTGAGCCGCTGGATTAAGCCCCAATTTACCCAAGCTGCATTGCATTTCCTCGCGGGATATTACCGGCGGGCGACCATCCTCGCCAGGCATCATGGCTTTACGGAGGCGAGCGCGAGAAGTGGTCATGCTTTCTTCCCGTGCAGCGCTGTCAGTATGCGCCGATTATAATCATCGCCATCCTTATCAAGCTTACGAAGGAGTGCTTCCAGTTCGGTTTTGATAGTGACATTTATCAGATTACCCCTGGCTGCTAGTAAAATCGCGCTAATCATATCGCGCGGACTTATACAATTGGTCATCACCGGACGATCGTCCAACATACTACTAACGGTATTGTTGTTTGGCAAATTAATACCGCTTATGATAGTCCGAACGTTTTGAGCGCGCTGCGTGTATAGCTGCTGTGAAACATGAGCCATCCTCGCCAGATCCATCAAATCTTCAATATCTACATTTGCCGACAGAGTTCCCTTGTTGTCCACCGCCGCCGCAAAAGCTAGACGTATCGTCTCTGGCATGTTGTCGGTATGCGGTCTTTTCGATTGGTCTGGGTACATAAAAGAAATCACATCAAGCCGATCCTTAAACGCTGCATCCAGATCAACGCGGTTTTGGTAACGGTCGCCTTCGTTGGCGGTCATACACACCATAAAACCTGGTTGAATTTCTATATCGCCGTTCTCTGTCGACAATTTATCGCCAGGCTTCAGCAGTAGCACGTCATGCAATGCTGCCAATACTGACGAGTCGCCAAAGTTCGCCTCGTCAAGCAGCACTGGGCGACCCTCGCGCGCTGCCACTGCCAGCTTTGAATCTTGCCACACAACTCGCCCCGTCGCTTCGTCCTGATTTTGCTTGCCAGTAAACGTATGCGCCATGGTATCGCCATGGACGCTATCAATTAACGGCGGTTTATTTGGCGCAATCAGCTGGCTGATATATTTAACAACCTGTGTTTTAGCGATACCTTTGTCACCCTGCAGCATTGACGGGCGGCCGATTGCCGCATTATTAATCAAGCGTTCGACATGCGCTAGCATATCATCGGTAAAAATAACCCCGTATTCGTCCAGGCACTGGCGGTCAAATGCCGCGCGTCCCAGCATAGCGTCTTCAAGCTCATATTTTCCGGTAATTTCCTGCAGATTCTGTTTAGCTTTTTCAATCTGGTCTTGATAAAAATTAATTTCCTCAGGCGCCAAACCGCCGTCTTTGATGGCAGCCAGCATATTTTGATATAGCTCGTTGCGGGCAGCCTGAACTGCCTGAAAACCAGTTTTAATCTCAAGGCGCGCCGACCGCTCCGGTCCCTCTTCTGCGTAATATTCGTGCAAATAATCAGCCAATCCTTGTGCTAATCTATCTGGCAACTCGCCATCTAATCCAGGAATCCGTCTCTTGCCATTATCATCAAGCGTGAGATATTGCGGCGTTTGACACTTGCCCGGTTCTCCCAAATTAGCAGCCATTTTCCAGCCTTGCCGTCCCAAACCGCGGCATATTTGCCCGCATCTGGCAGCGCCCGGACACGCATAACTATCTTCTTTGGCTGACTTCGACCTCTCCATATCTGATTGACAATTATATACCAACTTTGTAAGATGTTCAATAATATGCATGAACATATGTTGCCGCCGAACAGTCCACGGGAAGAGTTGGAAAAAATCGCCAACACTATGTTTGCTGCCTACGGCGTACGCGGCGTGCAGCTCACTATGGAATCAGGTAAAAAGACTTGGTGCGGCGCGCTAAAAACTGGCGGCATTCAGATTAATATTGACCCTGATGAAATAGCACACGGTAAAGAATTAACGCCCGAGGCTATGATGGCAGCGGTCAGCCACGAATTAGGCCACGCAAAAGACATGTTGGAGAATCCCGCCAAGGCTTACGTCAATCTCCCAAAAACCGACTGTTTCTTTTATAATTTGCTTGATGACACAGTCATCGACAGCCGGCTGCGGCGTTTTCCCCGCCTTGAACAGCCAGTAGCTGATCTATATCACGAGGTTATGAATAGCCAAATTACTGATTTAACACAGATACCGCTTAGCAATCAGCTGATGTATGGCATGCGCATTGATCGCGTCTTAGGACAGCAACCAGCGGTAGATGAGCGGGTGAAAAACATGCTGGATTCTCTAAGGAATTATACGACGCCCAACGGAGACGCAGTCGATGTTGTCGATATATTAACACTGGAAAACACAAGCCTGGCTGAACGGCGAGCCATCGCTGATAATGTGATAAAGCCGTTATATGATGAGCTAGTTGAACAAGATAAGCAAGATGGGCGCGACAATGATATCAATGAGTTGATTGACGCATACGAGCAATCGCATGGCAATCATGGCGACGACGATTCAGAAGATACAGACGACTCTAAAAGCAATCAGGCCAAACAATCACGCAAATCCCTGCCCGAACAAATCAAAGACGCTATTGAACAGTCAGCTAAAGACGGCGGTGAAACTAGTGAAGATGAAGCCGACAATGAAGCTGGCGAGAATAAAGCTAGTGATCCTGATCAAAATAGTAAAAATGACAGCACAGCGTCAGAGAACTCAGACTCTCAACATAACGAACAGCAAGACACCGAAACACCTGCCGATATCGCCGGCAGTCTGGCTGCCGAAATGCAGCTTCCCCTGCCTGATGCCGAAAAGTATCTGCATATGGTTATCAAACATCAAGCAGTCATCCGCAGCACAGCAGAAGTTTTTAAGCAGCTGGCTCATCCGACCAAAAACACCCGACGCCTGACAAACGCTCGCGGACGCTCTCTGGATGGTACGCTCCTGCATGTTGACAGCATTGCCGACCTTGCGCTGCAAGAATCAGCTGACTTACCAGCGCGTCAGATTTGGCAGCAAGCCAAACGGCGCGTGACTCGCGAGACTGTTGATTTTGGCGGATTGGATATTCACCTGCTTATCGATGCCAGCATCTCAATGAAGCGGGAAAATCGCGCAGTTGATGCTGCCGCTACCGCTGTTTGTCTGATGGAAGGTCTTAAACTCGCTAAAATGCAAATCGCCAAAGCCAACAAGTACCAAATGCCTGATGTGCGCACTCATGTGGTAGCGTTTGGCTCAAGCGCTGTCGAAGTGTCGCCGCTAGCGTATCAGATATCTCAACCAGAGCTCGGCCAGATGTACAGTACGCTGATGAACCCAAACGCCGGCGCTACTCTGATTAACGATGCTCTGATTTCTTGCAACGGCACGCCGCCTGAACGCGACAGTATTATTTTTATTGTTAGCGACGGCGGCATATTTGACGATAACATTGCCGCGCAGACGATACAATGTCAATCGCCAAACACTTATGTTGGACAGTTTATTATTGGCAATAATCAGGGTGCGGCCAAATTGACCGAGAATGCCGAAGAATTGAGCGATTCAAGGTTGCTGCCCGAAAAGCTGCTGGCT
Organism: Candidatus Saccharimonadota bacterium; assembly: GCA_905373795.1. Taxonomy (GTDB): domain Bacteria; phylum Patescibacteriota; class Saccharimonadia; order Saccharimonadales; family Saccharimonadaceae; genus Nanosynbacter. The sequence goes on along the minus strand of CAJPUO010000001.1, from coordinate 250,396 downwards.
GTTTTGCGAAATCATACGATGAGGTATCTGCCGTGACTTCCCGCTCCCGCCTTCGCGAAGCCATGGCTCCTGGCGAGAACGGCCGCCCGCCAATATTATCTCCTAATATGATTAAAGCTAGCTTGGGTAATGTAGGCTGCAGTGCAGCGGCTCGATTCCTTGAAAGTCTAGGTACTACAACACCAGGCGACGGGTTGGATAGCGTAACTAACCCAGACACTAGAGAACTATTTAAGCAAGATCTCGCTATTTATAGACACATTTTTGGTAGAATAGGCATCAATATGCCGACACCAGCTGAGCTAGCGCAAGCCGACATCGACTTTGGACGCCTGGCAGAATTAAAAGAGACGCGGCCAAACCACGCCTTGGTGGTAGCGCCGCTGGCGATGTCATTAGAAAAAACGGGCAAACTTATCTCGGAAGTAACCCATAATCCCTACCTACAAGAAAAGTGTACAACAGCGGGAATCAATAGCAACGAATTAGGTGTCGTCTATGCTGTTATTGAGAGCTGGGATCAGATAGTAAGAGATACCGCAGCCAACTGGCGGCTGCCAGCTACCAATGACGATAATAAGTGGACGGCATTCCTGATGCCCTGCGGCGACGAGCCTAAACATTTGAATATATCCTATGCCGAAATGAAGCGGCAAAACAAAACAACAATACCGCTCATCGGATACATTGCTTATCAAGCGCATCGTATTTACCAGAATAAGCAGCTGATTGATTCCGAGACTCTATCATTGGCGGCAGGCGAGTTTATTCATGTGATAAATGAAAGGAGGGTTGTTCCGACTGTCCGTTGGTCTGTGCTTAATGAGCGTTTAGAGATTAATTGTACTAGACTCAATTCCACAAAGGACAACATGGGTATACGTCCCCCGATAGGATAAATACCGCTCGTATTAGGAATTGAATCTGGATTTTATCATGAGTTTACAACTATGACCGACGCCTGACGCGGATTAGTTGACATTACTTATTATGAAATTCATCGGGCTTCCGACAGCCCAGTAATCGCAATGATAATAGTGCTAACAGCAAGGCTTCCGACCAAAAATTCAAGTGGGACGTCGGGTTTCAGGTAAGCAAAAATTGCCGTGCCAATCCACATCACGGCGATGATTCCCGCGGCATACGGATAGCGAACTTGCATCACCCATTGTTGTAATTGCTTCATGATAATTCTCCTTTTTGTAGCAACATGGCGTAGGCGGCCCTGTCACGCTCCGCAACCTTGCTCATCCAGTCCATCACTATTTCTTGCGCCAGCTCAATACTCATCGGCGACGAACGCACCGCCTCGCTGACACCATGACTATTGGCATGAACCTCGGCCGACTCCAGCGCATCATGTACAATCCGCCAATAACGCGTCCTTCGATATTCATCGCCGCACGCCAGCCGCGCTGCCGCCAAATAGTGATACAAACCGCGCTGCAGCATAATATTAACACTGTCTAACCTGACAGCAAATCGATTGCCAGCGTTCAGTTCGTTAAGAAACAGTTGCGTTATTTGCCGATTGGCAGCAAACGTGCTGGTTGTCGATTGAAGCAGCGTGTTCGCATATTCATAAATAGTGCGCGTCAAGCTACGATCTTTGGCGATCACATCCAGCGCTTGATACAACGTATGATCATAAAACGCCAGCATCGCCAGTGCCAATAAACCCATATCGGCTCGATCTTCATACAACGCGCGATACTGCACAATCATATGGTAAAACGAAGCGCGATGCCGCGGCGCTGCCACTGCCAAACCAAAGTCGATCAGCGCAACTTTATTGTCTCTCAGTAAATAAATATTACCTGGATGCGGATCGGCCATAATGATATCTGCTTGTAAAATTGCGATTAAAAACTCACTGCCGACCGTCACTAATTGCTGCTGCATGTCAGAGCCAAGTTGGTCTTTGACAAACTGGTAAGTATCGTTACCCGCTTGCGCCCGTTCTACCACCTCAGTTAGCGGCAGCCCTTCTATATAGTCCTGAACTAATATCCGCCGCGTTGAGTAATCAGCCAGCGTCTCTGGCACGACAACGTTGTCGGTACGACGCGCAAAATATTCACGAATAGCCTGGGCTGTAATTAGCTCGCGCTGATAATCAGTTTCACGCTTGGTGGTTTTGATAAATTCATCAGCAATTTCAACCAACGGAAAAATATCATTTTTTAACATAAACTGCCCCGCCCAACAGCAAAAACGCAGCGCCAGAAAGTCAAAATTCAGATAACGCACCACGCTGGGGCGAAGGATCTTGATAATATACCGGCTACCTGGACGGCCAGCTACGCGGCAGCGATAAACCTGAGCAAATGAACCCGTGGCAAACGGCTGGTTTCCCTCAACAACTATTTGACTAGCCTTGACTCCCAGCTCTTGCCGCAAAACCTCGACAACGTCAATTGGCTCAACCGCCACATCATCAAAAGCATCCAGCCGATATCCAGACGCAGCATACACCTGAGCCATCAGTTCAGTCGATGCCAAATGCTGTAAAAACTTGACATACACGCCGCCTAATCTTTGACATTCGTCTGATAAAACTTTGAGCCATATTTGATCGCTGCGCCAAGCACGCCACACCCGAAACAATGCCCGAACTACAAGCAATACGCGCACTTACCTCGCCCTCCGAAAACCAATAAAGTACAACACCAGTGTCAAAACCAACACGCAAATGTATAAAAATAACGGATCAATGCTCGTATTTACCAACAGCAGCATAGCCAGCCAAATCGCCACTATACTCACGAAAACAAAAGCATATCTCACATGTTTATTTTAGCATACAGCCCAGTAGCTCTCCAGAGGTTGTTCGGTAAACCAGCTATTGATAAAATCCGATCGAAACTGTTTTGCTTCAGCAAGCTACTGTGTTTAAGGTTTCGTATTTTACCGCGTCTCACACCTGACGACACTGGCATGGTAAAATTAAATTATGAAGATATCTAGCCCTGCGTTCGCCGAAAACGCTAAAATACCAAAAATTTACTCCAAACTCGGCGGTAATCAACGCCCGCCACTCGAGATCAGCGACGTGCCAGCAGACGCCAAAAGCCTGGCAATCGTCTGCCACGACCCTGACGCGCCTGGGCGCGATGGATTTTACCATTGGACGGTTTGGAATCTACCAGCAGAGATCACTGAAATCACTGGCGAATCACTGCCCGCGGGCGCCGTCGAAGGTGTTACGAGCTGGGGCCTTCCTGGCTGGGGCGGGCCGCAGCCGCCATTTGGTACGCACCGCTATCAATTTTACGTGTACGCGCTGGACACGACACTGGATTTACCAATCGACACTAAACCAAAAGAGCTCATCGCCGCTCTCACACCACACATCATCGACCAGGCCATGTTGACTGGAAAGTTTGGCGTGTTGGATATTTTGCGACGAGGCTAAAGACAACTCTCTCACTTACATCCGCGAAATATCAGCGCGAAGCTGGTTGACCACTTCGGCGCGTTCAGCGATATTGCGGTCGTAAGCGTAAACTATATAACCTTCCTTATTGCTGCTGATTTTTGCAACCGTGCCATAAAACGGCGCGCAAATCTGCGAATGTCCGACCTGGTTTTCTGAATATATCTTACCATGCACGTAATATTTAGCCTTTCTCGCACCATTGGCATAAATTATCAAACATTCATTTTCCAACGCTCGCGCCAGACAAAGCGTGTCAATCATCATTTTTGAAGCCTTGATTTCAGCGCGCGCCGGCTTGTTACCTCCAGTTGACCAATACGATGGAATGCAAATAATTTCTGCACCCTGCTTAATCATTGAACGGAATAACTCTGGAAAAGCTAAATCCCAACAGATTGCCAAACCAATTTTACCAATCGGCGTATCAACAACCATGGCTTCATTTCCTGGCATCAAATATCGACGTTCAGGAATCCATAAATGATTTTTCCGATACCGAAGCTGTATCTCTCCAGACGGATCAATCAATAGCGCTGTATTATAGAAATCGTCACCCTCTTTACAAATAAACGAACCGGCGACCAGATAGAGTTGCTTTTCACGCGCTATTTGGCATAGACGCGTAACCTCGCCAGACGATTCGCTCAAGGCGTATTCTAAATTATACGGAATCGGCCCAGTCAGTACGTCTTCCGGCAAAACCACTAGGTCGACTGGCTGTTGATTGCATAACTCGCCAACAAGCTTTTCTATTTTTGCCAAATTGCGTCCAGTATCCAGCGGCGCAATTTCCATTTGCACAGCAGCAACGGTAATCATTCTTTTCATGATCACAGTATAGAATTTATATTTTTATAATCAACACTAGCCCAATCACTCAGCAAACTGACTATTATAAAGCTCGGCATAAAAGCCATTCTGTTTCAGTAGTTCGTCGTGCTTGCCTTGCTCGATGATGTTGCCGTCGCGGACGACCAAGATTAGATCAGCGTCGCGAATAGTGCTCAGCCGGTGGGCGATGACGAAGCTGGTTTTGCCCTGCATCAACTTGTCCATGGCTTTTTGGATAAGCACTTCGGTGCGAGTGTCGACCGAGCTGGTGGCTTCGTCCAAAATCAGCATAGGCGTGCGCGCCAGCATTGCCCGGGCGATCGTCAATAGCTGCTTCTCACCCTGTGAAATGTTCGTTGCTTCCTCGCCCAGTACCATATCGTAGCCGCCCGGCAGCGACCGTACAAAATGATCAACGTGCGCTTCCTTGGCGGTGGCGACCATCTCTTCTTCACTAGCTGCTGGGTTGCCGTAGAGCAAATTTTGGCGAATCGTGCCGTTAAACAGCCAGGTATCTTGCAGCACCATGCCAAACATTTGCCGCACGTCGCTGCGCTTCATTTGGCGAATATCCACGCCGTCAATCTTAATTGCACCGCTGTTAATTTCATAAAATCGCATCAGCAAATTAACCAGTGTCGTTTTGCCCGCGCCCGTCGGACCGACAATCGCCACGCGCTGACCTGGCTTGATATGCGCCGATAAACCCTTGATGATGGTTTGGTCGGGTTGGTAGCCAAAGACGACGTTGTCAAATTCAGCTTCGCCCTTGACGTGCGCCAATTTCACCAAATCCCTACCCTCCGCCTTTTCCTCCGGCTCATCCAAAAATTCAAACACGCGCTCGGCCGCCGCCGCTGTTGATTGCAAGATGTTGGCGATGTTGGCAACTTGCACCAACGGCTGATTGAACTGGTCGATGTATTGGATGAAGGCCTGAATATCACCGATTTTCAGCCGGCCGTTAATCGCCAGCCAACCGCCCAAAATCGCCATCACGACGTAACCGATGTTGCCGATGAAGTTCATGATTGGATAAATCAGCCCCGAAAAAAAATGAGCTTTCCAGGCGCTTTCCTGCAGCTGATTGTTAATCCGCGAAAACTTAGCCAGCGACTTTTTCTGGCCGTTGAACACCCGCATCACTTGATGGCCGCCATACATTTCTTCGATATGGCCGTTCAATTCGCCCAGCTGCGTCTGTTGGCGAAGGAATTGTTTTTGCGAGCTTTTGGCGATCAGCGCCACCGCGCCGCCAGCCAGCGGCAACACCAATAGCGCCACCAGCGACATTTGCCAGCTGATGGAAAACATCATCGCCAAAATCCCCAACACCATCACCGTCGAGGAGACGATTTGCGACAAGCTTTGATTGAGCGTCTGGCTGATAGTATCGACGTCGTTGGTAACGCGGCTAAGTACCTCGCCGTAGGTTTGCTTGTCAAAATAACTCAGCGACAGACGGTTGATTTTTTCGGACAATTGACGGCGCATTCTGAAAGTAACCGTTTGCGTCACTTGGGTCATCAGCCAGGTTTGGATGTAGCGGAAAATCGCGCTGAGTATATATAAACCAATCAGCAAACTAACGACCCGCCAAACGGCATCAAAGTGGAACTCTGGACTCCGACTGAGATCCAATTTTTTGATGGTCTCGAGCTGGTTGGGTGGAATTTGACGTTCGATTTCCGACTGGTTCGGGAGCCGTTTCAGCACATCAGCGCCAGTCGTACCAGCTGGCAGCGAAGCACCCTTCGGCAGTTTACTAGTGATGGTTTCGTAGGCCTTCATGCTGACATAATCTTCGACGATTTGGTTAGTGGCGCCGCCCAAAATTTTCGGACTGACAATCGCGAAAGTCGTGCTGCCGACTGCGAAAATCGCCACCATGAGCATTTGCCAGCGGAACTCCGCCAAGTATTTGGCTAGCTTCTTGACCGTGCCTTTGAAATCTTTGGCTTTTTCGCCCGCGCCCATGCCGCCGCCCATTGGACCGCCCATCTTTACTGGCTGGCGTTTTTTCATGCTTTGCTGAGCCATTACGCCGCTCCTTTCGCGGTCGTTGCCGACATTTTCTGCAAGTCGTCTTCCGAGAGTTGGGAGACAGCAATTTCTTGATAGACTTGGCAATTTTTCATCAATTCCTGGTGCGTACCTTGACCGACAATTTTGCCTTCGTCCAGCACGATGATTTTGTCAGCATTCATGATGGTATTGATGCGCTGGCCGACGATAAGTACGGTTTTGTGTTTGGTTTCTTTGGCGAGCGCCAAACGCAATTTGGCGTCAGTTTTGAAATCCAGCGCCGAGAATGAATCGTCAAAAATGTAGACGTTCGGCTCGACAGCAATCGCCCGGGCAATCGACAAACGCTGCCGTTGGCCGCCGGAAACATTGCTGCCGCCTTGAGCAATGTCATTTTTGTAACCGTTTTTTAGCTCGCTAATGAACTCGGCGGCTTGAGCGATTTTAGCGGATTTTTCTACCAACTCTTGGCTAGCTTTGGCATTACCGTACTTGATATTGCTGGCGATCGTCCCGCTAAACAACACTCCCTTTTGCGGTACGTAGCTGATTTGATCGTACAAATCTTCCAGCTTCACATTCCTGATATCCACGCCATCCAACAAAATCTGCCCAGCCGACACATCGTAAAAGCGCGGGATCAAATTTATCAATGTCGATTTGCCCGAGCCAGTACTGCCAATGAACGCCGTGGTTTGCCCCGGTTCGGCCGTGAAATTGATACTGGAGAGTACCGGCAGATCAGCGTCTGGGTAAGTAAACGTCACGTCTTTGAATTCGATTTTACCCGTAGCGTCATGTGGCAATTGCTGCGGCGACTGCGGGTCAACAATTGACGGCAGCGTATCCAACACCTCGCCCACCCGCTTGACCGACACGGCCGCCCGCGGCACCATGATAAACACCATCGACAGCAGCAGGAACGAAATAATCACCTGCATGGCGTATTCCAAAAACGCCATCATATTACCAATTTGCAGATTACCGCTACTAATCAAATGCGCGCCAAACCAGACAATCGCCACGCTAGAAAAGTTCATCACCAGCGTCATGATTGGGTCAAGCAGCATCATCAGCCGATTGACAAATAAATTCATTTTATTCAGCTCAGTATTGGCTTGCTGGAACTTTTTCTGCTCAATTTTTTCATTGTGAAAGGCGCGAATGACTTTCAAACCGACCAGATTTTCACGCGTCACCAAATTGAGCTTGTCCACCAGCGTTTGTAATTTCTTGAACCGCGGCACGGCAATGACAAACAACACAGCAATGACGACCAGTAACACCGACACTGCTAGCGCAATGATCCAGCTCAAATTTGGTGCGTTATGGATGGCTTTTTGCAGACCGCCAATTGCCATGATCGGTGCCATCAACGCCAGACGCAGCAGCAGGATTGACGTCATCTGAATTTGCTGAATATCGTTGGTCGAGCGGGTGATCAGCGAGGCGGTGGAAAATTTATTGAAATCCGCCAGCGCGAAACTCTCGACTCGCTCGAATAGTTCCATTCGTAATTTTTGCGCCATACCAGTGGCAATCCGGGAGGCTAAAAATCCGATGACGATCGAACACAATCCGCCCGCCGCCGTCACCACAATCATCGCCAGTCCGTTATGCCAAATCGCTGGCATATCTTGCTTGATGATGCCGTTATTGACGATTTCCGACATCTTGTCAGGCAGCCATAAATTCGCCATGACCATGGCGTAGGTAAAACCGACCAAGATGATGAACATCAGCCAGTAGCCGCTAAAAATTCGTAAAATATGCTTCATTTTGTTCCTTTACCACCTAAAGCCAGCTTCTATTATAGCACGAAGCGGCGACCTAGCTCCATTCCAGCGGACGGCGATTGGACAAAATCACCCGCTCGGCTTATACTATTTTTAGCGTCGGGGTGTGGCGCAGCTTGGTAGCGCGCACCGTTCGGGACGGTGAGGTCGTCCGTTCAAATCGGATCACCCCGACCATAGGAATTATTTGAAGCGTACGTTCACTAACTAGAACCTCTGGCAATTATAAAATTAAAGGAGGTTACATGCGGAGGCGAGTTAACGTACGCGGAGTTATCGTAAGCGATCAGGGCGAGATTTTTTGCCAAAGACTAACCGCTAGGAATAGCGATGGTCGGAATTTTTGGTGTACGCCAGGCGGCGGTTTGGAAATGGGCGAAAGCTTACTGGACGGTTTACACCGAGAAATGGTTGAAGAAACGGGAGTCAAACCAGAAATCGGTAAGTTGTTATTTATAGAACAATTCGCCGAATCAGGCGAACAATCAGCGCATGGCCCGAATGAACAATTGGAATTTTTCTTCCTCATCACCAACTGGCAAGATTACCAGCACATCAACCTGGAGCAAACATCGCACGGCGTCGAGGAAGTAGCGGAATGCGGCTTTGTCGATCCGAAAACGACGCGAATTTTACCGAGTTATCTGACAGAGGTTAATCTGGACCAGCTGGTTAACAAATTGACAGAAGTTCCAATTCTAAGCGAATTATAGCTGGGCCGCTTAGACTATTTGGCGAAGAATTTTTTAGCGCGCTCGGTTTTCGGATGATCCATTACCTGGGCTGGCGTACCATTTTCGATTATTTCGCCCTTATCCAGAAAAATCATCCGCGTGCCGACCTCGCGGGCAAATTTCATCTCGTGCGTCACGATTACCATCGTCATGCCTTTTTCAGCAACTTTGCGAATCACATCCAGCACTTCGCCAATCATTTCCGGATCCAGCGCCGATGTCGGCTCGTCAAACAGCATGATTTTCGGCTCCATCGCCAGCGCCCGGGCAATCGCCACCCGCTGTTTTTGGCCTCCCGATAAGCTATCAGGCGAGGCATCCGCCTTATCCAGTAGCCCGACATCGTCCAGCAAGCCTCGTGCCAAGCGCGTCGCCTTTTTGTCCGATAATTTGCGGAGTTTTTTAGGCGCTAGTTTAATATTTTCAATCACGCTGAGGTTCGGAAACAAATTAAATTGCTGAAAAACCATACCGATAGTTTGGCGCAAAGCATTCAAATTGACATGCGGATCGGTAATTTTAACGCCATCGACGATAATCTCGCCGGATGTCGGCTCTTCCAACAAGTTCAAGCAGCGTAAAAACGTCGATTTACCGGAGCCGCTGGAGCCAACTACCACGACGATTTCACCCTCGTCAATTTCCACGTCAATATCGCGCAGCACGCGGTTTTTACCGAATGTTTTCTTCAAATCTTTAACGCTGATCATCGTCATGCTTCAATTTCCTTTCTACTCGCGCCATCACCCGCGTAAAAATCGCTGTTAGAACCAGATACATCACCGCTGCGGCAAACAGCGATTGAAAAGCGGTAGCCGTCTGAAAACGAATATTGTCAGCGCCGCGCATAATGTCGTTCAAGCCAATCCAGCCGACCACCGACGTCTCCTTTAGTAAAGCAATAAATTCGCTAATCAATGCCGGCAGCGAATTCTTCATCGCTTGCGGTAAAATAACCAGCCGCATCGCTTGCCAATTGCTCAAACCCAGCGACCGCGCTGCCTCCATTTGCCCCTTGTCAATACTCTGAATACCACCACGAATAATCTCAGCAATATACGCACCGCTGTTAATACCAAATGCCACTGCCGCCACAAAAATCTTCGGCATAAACTGGTACGAACCAAACACCACATAATACATAATTAACAATTGCACCAACAATGGCGTGCCGCGGATAATATCAACGTATAGTTTGCCCAGGCTAGCTAAGGGATTAAACTTGACCAGCTTCCCCGTTTTCATCCTGCCAAACGGACGGAAATTCGAGGTGCGCATTAAGGCGATAATCACGCCGATTATTGAGCCTAAGATAAGCGACAGCACTGTCAAAACCAGCGTTACTTCCAGCCCATGCCATAAGAATAACCAGCGGTCGCCGCCGAAAATCACTTCCCAGAAACTCACGATTTCGCCTCCTCGCCAAAGTGTTTGCGGATTAATTTATCGTAGCGGCCGTCCTTTTTCATCTTGGCAATTTCCTTATTAACCTTCTCTAGCAAATCTGTATTATCCTTTTTAATGGCAATAGCGTAGCTTTCGTCGCTAAGCGCGCCCGGCAAAATTTCCAAATCAGGAAAACCAGCCGTGTATTGCTTGGCGGGAGCGTCGTCCAGAATAACCGCCTCGATCTTCCCAGCACTTAGCTCCTGCAAAACGCTAGGCGCAGTCTGAAATTGCGTAACCGAGGCGCCAGAAATTTTTGATGCCAGCGTATCGCCAGTCGTACCCAGTTGTACGCCGATTTTTCGCCCTGACAATTGATATCTATTGCGAATCGGACTACCCTTTTTAACAATTATTCGCTGCGACGCCGAATAATACGGATCAGAAAACAGCGCATTTTTCGCCCGTTCCGGCGTGACTGTCATGCCCGCCGCCACCATATCAATCTGCCCGCTATCCAGCGCCGACAGCAGCCCGTCAAACGACATATCTTCAATTTTCAATTCCTTGCCCATACTTTTGGCAATTTCCCGCGCCAAATCGACATCAAAACCAACAATTTCATTATTATCAATATACTCAAACGGCTTAAAGCCGGCATTTGTCCCCATCACCAGCACGTCAGTTTTCGAGCCGATCACGCCGTCGCGCTGCAAAATATCGCCCAGCATCAAGCAAATCATCCCGGCAAACAGCACCAGACCAATCCACCAGCCCGCATTTGCCAATCGCTTGTTCTTGCTCATGCTTGCAATTATACGCTATTTTTCCGCAAATGTTAATAAAAATGGTATAATAGACAAAGTAATGCGAGAGTTCAAGCTAACGAAAAGTCGTTTAGCGCGGTTGGCTGTTGCCATGCTGCTACTGTTAGCGGCGGTTTTTTTAACTGCCAATCAATATAAATCCACTCATTTCAAAGATTCGCAAATCGACGAAATCATTTTCTATTTCACCAACGGATTAGCTGGCGGCAAGTCAGATAATCTTTGGGAAGCGGTGTTTAAGAATATTCCGCTGGCACTGCTGGCCTTCACTGTTATGTCTTTGCCGGTGATCGATAAAGCTTGGTCGTACTCGCATCGATTGGCTAACCGCCTTAGAAATAGATTGAAAAAACCCGAAAAACCAGCGCGGCGCGCTATTCGCCTGCGCTATAAATTTGCCTACGCGCTAGTGGCGTTCGTTTTATCATTTACGCTGCTGCTGCAAAGCTTCGGCGTGCCGGCTTATGCTTACGCGCTCATGCAATCAACCAAACTATACGAAGAATATTATGTCAATCCAAAAACCGCCAAATTAACATTTCCTGCCAAAAAGCGCAATCTTATTTATATATTCATGGAATCCATGGAAAATACCATTGCATCGAAAAATAACGGCGGCCAATCTGAAAAATCTATCATTCCTGAGCTGGAAGAACTAGCCTTAGACAACACTTCTTTTTCCAATAAATCCTCCGGTTTGGGCGGCGCGATGTCAGCCAACGGCACAGCTTTCACTGTCGGCGGCATGGCAGCACAGTCAGCCGGCGTACCGCTGAAAGAAAATATTTTTGGACAAGATCATAACAGCATGGGCATGCTTAATAATTTTTTACCGGGCGCCTACACTCTGGGCGATATTTTGAAACAGCAAGGCTATAATCAAACATTTATCATGGGTTCGGAAGCGAGCTTCGGCGGACGCGATAAGCTGCTCACGCAACACGGCAGCTACGACATCCAGGATTATAATTACGCCAAACAGCACGGCCAAATTGCTGAGGATTATAAAGTTTGGTGGGGCTACGAGGATAAAAAATTATTCCAATTTGCCCGCGAAGAGGCCTCGCGACTGGCTTCGTCAGACAAGCCCTTCAATTTACAGCTGTTGACTGCTGATACTCATTTTACCGACGGTTATTTGGATGAAACGTGCGCTAAAACATTCGCCAATCAGTACGATAACGTCCACGCCTGCTCATCCAAACAAGTAGCAGAATTCGTCAAATGGGTGCAGTCTCAGCCGTTTTATGAGAACACCACGATCGTCATGTCAGGCGACCACTTAGGCATGCAAACTTCATATTATGACGAAAAAATCTCAGAACCGAACTATCAGCGAACTATTTATAATGCCTTCATCAACCCGGCAACCGCCGCAGAAAAAACCCATAACCGCCTGATGACGACATTTGACATGTATCCGTCAACTTTGGCAGCGCTGGGCGTGAAGATTGATGGCGAACGGCTAGGTTTGGGAACTAACCTATTTGCTAATAAGCAAACATTGACCGAACAGCTTGGCGGAATCGACCAGCTAAATAGCGAATTGTCAAAACGCTCAAATTATTACGAGAAAAAAATCTTTTCAAAGTCTGGCCATCAAAACTAGCAATCAAACTAGTTAAAGCCGTTCGGATTATTGCTCTGCCAATTCCAGGCGTCGCGGCAAGCGTCCTCAATTGTCAATTCCGCTCGCCAACCTAGATCTTTTTCTGCCAAACTTGGGTCAGCATAACACGCGGCAATGTCGCCCGACCGGCGCGGCGTGATTTGGTATGGAACGTCCCGGCCAGACGCCTTTTCAAACGCTTTTACCAATTCCAACACCGACGTACCGCGGCCAGTACCGATGTTATACACTTTATATTCATCCGGATCACCCAAATGTTCCAACGCCGCCACGTGCGCCCGCGCCAAATCAATCACGTGAATATAATCGCGTACACCTGTGCCATCAGGCGTGTCATAATCATCGCCAAACACACTCAAATGATCGCGCTTGCCGACTGCCACCTGCGACACAAACGGCAGCAAGTTATTCGGAATGCCCGACGGATCTTCGCCAATGCGGCCGCTCGGATGGGCGCCAACGGGATTGAAATAACGCAGTGAAGTGAATTGCCAGCCCTGCTTGGCTGCCGCCACATCGCGTAGAATTTGTTCAATCATCAGCTTGGTTTGGCCGTACGGATTAGTCGCCGACAGCGACATATCCTCGGTGATCGGCAGCCGCGCCGGGTCGCCGTACACCGTTGCCGAGCTAGAAAAGACCAGCTTTTTCACGTCAAATTCCTGCATGACATCCAGCAGTGTCAATGTGCTTTCCAAATTATTCTGGTAATAGAGCAGCGCCTTTTCCACCGACTCGCCGACGGCTTTCAGGCCGGCAAAATGAATCGCTGCGTCAATTGCCTCAGACTTAAATAACTCTGCCAGCCGTGTCCGATCACATAGGTCAAACTCATAAAACGGCACCGACTGGCCGGTGATCTCTTCAACCCGCCGCAAACTCTCGGCAGATGAATTTGATAAATTATCAACCACCACCACGCCGTGACCCGACGCCAACAGTTCAATGATGGTGTGGCTGCCGATATACCCAGCACCGCCAGTAACGAGAATGTTCATTGAAATTATTTACTCCTTCTTAACTTTATATACCCGTCTTTTGCTATCTTACCAAAAGAACCCTTGTCTACTCCAATTATATTGTAATCACTCAATCTATCTGCCATCTATAGCTCTTTCTATGTGTCGCCTAAGCATATTCCTGGCGGCCTTAGAGTCTCCCTCTGACCTTTCTCCGTGATCTAATTTATCTACAACAGCCCTCAGAGCCCTCACTGCATCTGACTTGGTATCTTCCCGCCAATCTCCAATAACCAGCGACGACTTCACATAACCAACTGATTGATCAGGACTAACATCAGCCTCTTCAAGCACTTCGCGCGGCACATCAATGCGTCCTTTTCGCCAGTTCGGGACAACATTTCGTACCGCCTCCAATTGACCAAGTTGCTGTCTCAGTCCAGGTAAACCACTGGTACGAAGACTGGTATTAGCCAGCACCAGGCGCACATCGATTCCCGCATTCTCTTTTTTATGAATTTCTTCAAGTTTTGCCCCGGTTAATACCTTACGGATTTGGCTTCTGTCATAGTTAGCCAGTGTCGCCTCCAGCCAATCGCCAACATATTGTTTCGCATCTTCGCCAGGCTGCTGCTTTCTTTGAAGTCTATCCAGTACATATCCAGCAAGTCTGCCGACACTCCCCAATGACGGATCGCTTTCACCCAGACGAGTTTTTATAAGTAAGTGCTCAGCATATGTCCTAGGATTATCCTCCAGCCCCTTATTAGGCAAGGTCAAATCCTCGCCGTTAAGTCCCCATATAATTTCGTTTTGAATATGATAGAACGCTGTTTGATCAAAGCTGCATGGTCCGAGAATACGAGGCCGCGCGAGAGGACTAACAACAGTAGACACAGCAGCGACCATCATTGCCCCAATTACACTAAACCCCGGGCGGCTATATCCATAAGCGCCTTTCACGTCTAAAAACGCCACTTCCAGACGACTTGGCACCGTCAGTTTTGCTGTTTCTACCTTTTTTCCGCTATCCATATGCGCCTCCATTTAGCCCTAGTTACTATTGTACCATTACCATTGGCAGGCAAACCCTTACTAAGCTTTTTATACCAGAAGCTTAGATGTGCCAGTTATCTTTATTCTGCTGGCGCATTGTTATTTCAGAAAATACATAGCATATGATGCCGCCCCAATATAACGGCATGATGACATAACCAACCCATGCTTCAGATACGCCGCCAAACATGCGCAGCGCCAGACAAGCATCAGATATCGCCATCATGCCGCCGCCGATTGCCGCCCACCACCAGCGCGATTGATAGCGTGCCGCTGCAGCTGCCGCCGCGCTAATCGCCATCACGGTAATTACTGCGGTATACGCGGCGATCGCATTGGCGAGCACGGCATCGCGAACTTGCGGTAATACTGTTTGCAATACAAATCCTACTAATCCTATATAACAGATTGCTGCTAAAATAACCATGAACAGACGCGGTCGGCAGCCTGACCGCCAAGCTGCACGCAGCCGATTAAAATTGATGGCGCAAAGCACCACATGCGCCAGCAAAAACACCGCCAAGCCGGCGATAAAATAACTAAACGGCAAAAACGCAAAAATTGCTCCGGCAATCACAAATAGAACTAACGCTGCCAGCAATGTTTTCGCTTCAGCACTGTGTAGCCGATTGTAGCGCCAGGCGCCGATCAGAATAAATGCCGTTGTCAACGGATCTGTCAGCTGTTTAGCGAAACTCCATTCCTGTGGCATAAACTGCAATATTTGCCAGACTATTCCGCATAAAAAAGCCGGCCACATTACTGTAAAAAATCGTAATGATTTCATATCGTTAATAATGACATAAGCCACTGGGGGCGCGCAAGATCATCGTTAAATATTAAATGATATTTCTAGCACTCTTGCGCTGAGAGTGCCAATTTGCTATGATAATCGTATCAATTATCCCCGCTCTGTCTCTTGCCGCGGCGCATCATAAATACGGACTTAGAAAAGCCCAAAAAATCAAAGGAGGATCTATGCCACCAAATATGCAAGAAGAATTACAGCAGCCGCTGGAAAAATTCGGCACCGATATCACGGCGCTCGCCAAGGAAAATAAACTTGACCCAGTCATCGGCCGCGACGAGGAAATTCGCCGCACCATGCAAATCCTCAGCCGGCGTACCAAAAATAATCCAGTCCTCATCGGCGAGCCGGGCGTCGGTAAAACCGCCATCGTCGAGGCTCTGGCGCAGCGCATTGTCAAAGGCGATGTACCAGCGTCAATCAAAGATAAGCGGCTGATTTCCTTGGAAATTTCTAGTTTATTGGCTGGAGCGAGCTTTCACGGCCAATTTGAAGAACGCCTCAAAGCAATTTTGAAAGAAGTTGAAGAAGCTGCCGGTGAAATTATTTTGTTCGTTGATGAAATTCACACCATGGTCGGCGCCGGCAAAACCGAAGGCAGCATGGACGCCGGTAATATGCTCAAACCTGCCCTGGCGCGCGGTAAACTACACATGATCGGCGCGACAACCTTGGCAGAATATCGCCAGTATGTCGAGAAAGACGCAGCCCTAGAGCGGCGCTTTCAACCGGTCTATGTCGGCGAGCCAAGTTTTGACGACACCGTGGCAATTTTGCGCGGCTTGAAAGAAAAATACGAGGTGCATCACGGCGTTAAAATCTCTGACGATGCCATCGTGGCGGCGGCGCGGCTGTCCACCCGCTATCTGCCCGATCGCTTTTTACCTGACAAGGCCGTTGACCTCCTGGATGAAGCGACCAGCGCTCTGAAGATGCAGCTCGAAAGTGTGCCGATTGCTCTGGATCGGCTGAATAACCGCCGCTTGCAGCTGGAAATTGAAGAAGCAGCGCTGAAAAAAGACAAATCCGACCACGCCAAGGCCCGCACAGAGGAAATCAAGCAGCAAATCGCCGACCTTCGGGCTCAGGCCGAGGTGATTGACAATAAATGGCAGCACGAAAAAGACATTCTCCAGACCGTCAATACCGCTACCGAAACCATGGATAGTTTGCGCTCGCAACTGGAAATCGCCGAGCGCGACGCCGACCTGGCCACCGCCAGCCGCATCAAATACGGCGACCTGCCAGATCTGGAGAAAAAGCTGGCTGCCGCCCGCCAAGAACTGGCCGCCATTCCGCCGGCCGACCGCTTACTGCGTGAAGAGGTCACCCCTGACGACATCGCTAGCGTGGTGGCGCGCTGGACGGGTATTCCTGTGGAGCGGCTGATTGAAACCGAATCCAGCAAATTGACCAAATTAGAGGAGCACATTAGCACGCAAGTAATTGGTCAAGACAAGGCCATCGCCTCCGTGGCCAGTGCTATTCGCCGTTCGCGTGCTGGCCTCAGTGATACTAACCGGCCAATCGGTTCCTTCCTCTTCCTCGGCCCAACAGGCGTGGGCAAAACCGAGGTCGCCCGCAGCCTGTGCCGCGAATTATTTGACGACGAGCACGCCATGATTCGCATCGATATGAGTGAGTACATGGAGCGGCACGCCGTGGCCCGCCTGATTGGCTCGCCGCCAGGCTACGTCGGCTACGACCAAGGCGGGCAACTCACCGAAGCAGTGCGCCGCCGCCCCTACAGCGTGGTGCTGTTTGACGAAATCGAGAAGGCCCACCCTGACGTCTTTAACGTGCTCCTCCAGGTGCTCGACGACGGCCGTCTGACCGATGGTCAGGGGCGAACAGTCGATTTTTCTAACACGGTCATCATCATGACCAGCAATGTCGGCTCGCAGGCGATTATGGATTTTTCTGGCGACGATTTATCGGCACTGGATAATCAAATGCTTGAGGTGCTCAGGCAACATTTCCGCCCGGAATTCCTCAACCGCATTGATGACATTGTTATCTTCGACCGCATTCGACCAGAGGCCATGCGAGCAATTGTCGATGTCCAGCTGAAACGCGTCGCCCGCCAAGTCAAAGACAGCCGCGACATCACCCTGGAGTTTGACGACAGTGTCCGCGACATGCTGGCCCGCGACGGTTATGACCCGGCCTTTGGCGCTCGCCCGCTGAAGCGCTTGGTACAAAAGCGGGTGCTTGATCCATTAGCGCTGGAGTTAATCGACGGGCGAATTCATGACGGCATGGCAGTAAAAGTGAATATAATTAACGACCGCGTGACGTTCCAAAAACAATAATTAATTTTCACCTATTTCCCTGATTAACACCCTCCATCGTCGTACGGCCGCATTTGACTGCAAACGTCCGAGCTCCGCCTTGATTGAATCAATGCAGCGCAAGAAAAAGCGCCCCAGCCGCCAACTGAAACGCTTTTCATTAAATTACTCTCCGCGAGGAAAATTACTCGGTTTGGTTAGCCTCCGCTCGCGTCAGCTTATCGACCATCGGCAGTATCAAGTAAATACCGATGATTGCCGCTACCAGACCGATACCAACGATAGCGAAGTAAGTTGGCGTCAGCACTGGCTTCAGCGTCGTCGAGAATGTACTAGTAAACACCGCTCCCGTCCACACGCCAATACCGCACGACAGAATCGAGGTGGTGAGCAGCGGAGCCACCGACTCAACCATCACCAAGCGCTTCAATTGAGCAAGGCGCATACCGCTCAGCCGCAGCGTATACAGCGAACGGCGGCGCTCCATTAACCCGCCAATCGTCGAGACGATCAAGCTTGCCACCGCCACGAACAGCGTCACGCCGATACCGACATAGGCCAAGTCAGCAAACTCGCGAATCGTCGGATTGATATGCGGCTTCTTGGAATCAGTGCCGCTCACTGCATACGTTAGGTCGTACTGATTGGCTTTCGCCGTCACTAAGGTACGCAATTTCTCGATATCATTGTCTGACTTCAATGTCACCAAATATTCCTTGGCGCCGTTCGTATCAACCTTGTCGTTAATCAACGATACGTTTTTGACCACCGGCTTATCAAAATTCAACAGCGCAAATTGGTCGGGCCGGGCATTATTCGGGCAAGCGTGTTCAGTGTACGTTGCCAAATCCTGGCAGCGAATTGCATCGCCGTCCTCACGCGGATAAATCGCTGCCACCGACGTGATGTAAGTTTTCTGTTTGAGCTGCTCTGTCATATCACCCGGTAACGACTGACCGATAACAACTGCTGTGCCGCGCTTCAGTTGCGAAAAGCCGTTATCCTTGATAGCTTGAGCGTTTAAGCCTTCAATACCGCTGGTCGCCGTCAAGTAAAAGCTGCCTGCAAACAGCGCCAATACCACGCCGCTGACACTGCGGAAAATTGTCCGCGAATGCACCGCCGTACGCTTGCCAGCAATCAACATTGAAGCGTTATTAGCCCAGCGCGCTGCCAACAGCGACAGCTTATTGGTCAGCCAACCGCCAGCCAGAATCAACCCGAACATCACCAGCAGCAGCGCCGCCATCAATAGTACCGATGGCAGAGCTGATTCTTTATTAGCCGCCAGCCAATCCCGCCCCGGCTTCGACGACAGCCAAGCAAAGAACGCAATACCAAGTGCCGGCACCAGCGCCCGCCAAGCGCGCAATTTCTTCACCTTTTCAACCGAACGCGACACACCCAGCGGCGAAATCTGCGCCCGGCGCATCCGCCGCCAGTTGACAAACATCGTTAGTCCCAGCGTCAATCCGATAATCAGCGCGTATTGCGTGCCGGTTAGCGCTAAATCACTAGGATTAAACCGCATACCGTCCATCTTGAAATCCTGCAGCGGCGCTTGCAGCAGCCAAAACGCGCCCAGCCCGATGATCACGCCAACCACCGACGCCAACAGCGATTCCAACATCAACACCCGTCCCACCTGCCGCTTAGTCGCGCCGATCAGCCGCAAAGCAGCATAACGTTTCTCGCGTTGCGCCGCACCCAGCTGCGTCGCTACCGATACGAAAATAACAATCGGGAACAGTAAGATTGTCCCGCCAACACCGAATACGATGACGGCAACTGGGTCTATTTTAGCGTCCGATTTTAATCCGTTAGCATCCGTCCGATAAACGTCAGCAAAGTATGATGGCTGCCCCTGAGATTTGGTAAAAGCATCGCTCTCGGCCACTTCCTCGGCGCTAGCACCGCGCACTATCATCAGCGTATCCGGACTAGCAACATATTCGCTAGGAATTACGCCGAGGTATTTGGTATTTTTACCAAAACGCGCCAAGATATTATCCTCTGGGTGTTTAGCGACCGCATCAGCCAACGCTTTTGATAAGTAATATTCGCCAGGACGCGGCGTTTTCAGTTTGGCAAACTGCGGCGATTTAGCCGTACCGTACATTGAATAATACTGGATATACTGACCGCGCCACTTCGACGCATCACCACGCCGGGTACCGCCAACTTTCAGTGGTTCAACGCCAGCAATCGGTTTTTGTTCGGCTACACCGCGGGCTGCCTGATAGGCCGCCGTATTAATTGCTAATCCGTTAACACGCCCCATTAGACCGTTGACACCAGCCGTAAAGTAGCACACCAGCACGATCCCCAGCGCCACCGCCACTGTAGTCAAACCCAGACGCGCGAATGACTGGCGGCCAGACTTTTTTAATAACATCCAACTGACACTCATTTGACAGCCCCCGCATTGGTTTTACCGGGTTTGCTTGATGTATTTACCGCTATATCAACACCAGAAATCTGCCCGTCGCGAACAATAATTTCCCGATCAGCATAAGCAGCAATCGTCGGTTCGTGCGTCACCATGATGACTGTTGTGCCGTGCTCTTTGGCGGTTTTGATGAATAGCTCCATAACTCTCTCTGAATTCAAACTGTCCAGCGAGCCAGTCGGCTCATCAGCGAACAGCACTTTTGGCTCAATCACCATGGCCCGGGCAATCGCCACCCGCTGCATTTGCCCGCCCGACAACTCGCCAAGCATACTGTCAGCTTTACCCGCCAGCTCAACCTTATTCAGCCATGTTTTCGCCTGCTGATAGGCCTCTTTGCGTTTGACACCATTGAGTAGCAGCGGCAGCGCCACATTATCCAGCGCTGTCAGCTCTGGCACCAACTGTCCAAACTGAAAGACAAAGCCAAAGCTGGTGCGCCGTAAAATACTGCGCTGATCATCGCTCAGTTTGTCGATCCGCTGTCCGTCGAAATCAATCTCGCCGCTATCAACCTTGGTAATCGCCGCCAAGCTATGCAGCAGCGTCGACTTGCCAGAACCTGACGGACCCATAATCGCTAGCACCTCGCCCGCTTCGACATCCAGGCTGACGCCGCGCAGCGCGTGCGTTTGCCCGAACGACTTCTTAATATTTTTAGCGCTAATTATTGGTTTGCTCATGCAAAATTTCCTCCTTTAGCCGCGTTAACCGCGAAATAGTTAATTCAATCCAGCGCAAATCCGCCTCCAAATGATACAAAGCATGGTCGATCAGCAGCATGTCCGACAAGCTACTATCGCGCCGCTGCGCTGTCAGCTCGCGCATCCGCTGAATATGCGCCTGCCGTTGGTTATCCAGATACGGTGACGCATCGCCGTCTTTCAAAATGGCCAGCACCGCTTTAATGTACATCGTCGCTTGCAGCTGTGGCGACGGTGCCTCTGGTGATTCCAGCCATGCCTGCAAATCTTGCTTACCCTCATCGGTAATCTCATACCGAACCCGATCCGGCCCGCCCGATTCGCTGGTATCGGCAATCTCTTTGACCTTGTTATCGCGTTTGAGCCGCGCCAAAGTTGAATATATCTGACCGGTTAAAATTGGCTTATCTTTACCAAAATAGCCGTCATACTTTTTCTTCAACTCGTAGCCATAATTTGACTCTTCCGCCAAAAACCCTAACAGTGTATATTGAACGCTCATACTCTTACTATACACCCAGTGTTTAGTTATTGCAAGAGTTTTATACACTCGGTGTATAGTTTATATTATGCTTTTACCGCAGAATATTAAAGCCGACTCAATCCAATTCTCCAAATTTTAGCGTATAATAAGAACTATATGGAGCGTATTCGACAGCAAAGAGAAACTGTCAAAACTGCCGTCGCTGGTATCGGCGCGCTATTGAAATTGCCGCGCTACAGCGTGCTGGCGGCGGGGTTTTCTTTGCTATTCGCCATTATTATTTTCTTTGCGATTAACGGCAACTTCTATGGACCGTTGTTTTTATCGCGATTACCAATTGTCGATAAATTCGCTATTACCGGCAGCATTCTTATCGAGCTATTCAAGCAAGGTTTCACCACGCCAAACGGCGCCCTGCTGCTAATCGTCTCTATTCTGCAAGGCTTGTCGCTTTCAGTTGTAATATTTACAGCACGGCGCAACAAACGCAACGAACAAGATGTAGCCCGCCAACTCAGCGTCAGCGGTATTGCCTCAATCGCTGCTGCTATCGGCCTCGGCTGCGTACCGTGCGGCACCTCGCTAATCTTGCCGATTGTTACTCTGTTTTTCTCGGGCGCAGCGGCTGCTACCGCTGCCAATGTTGCTGGCACTATCGTACTCGTATTGGCACTTGTACTTAGCATGGCATCACTTTACAAATCTGGACAAATCGCATTCGTTTATGCACAATTAGCCAAACAGGAGGAAAAATCATGAGTCATCAACAAGAACGCGGCATTGCCCCAATTTGGATTGTTTTATCAATCATCGTCGTCGGCATCGTCGCTTTATTTATCTACGGCATTGTCAACCGGCCGCCGAACCAGCATATCGGAAATGGTAAACCATGGAACGAACACATGTCGCAAGGCTCAGCAGATGCGAAAAATGTGTTTATCGATTACACCGATTATTTCTGCTCATTCTGCGCTCAAGTCGAAGCCGCTACCAGCAACGATTCCTTCAAAAACGACTATATCAAATCCGGCAAATTGCGCTACGAACACCGAATAGTCACTTTGTTGAAAGATAAAGTGCCAAACACTGAACAAGGCGCTAAAGCCGCCTTCTGCGCCGCCGACCAGGATAAATACTGGCAATACACTCACGACATCGTACCGCGCATCAAAACGGACTACTTCGACAAAGGCATCGGCGTCAAAAACGTTGCTGTGCCAAAGGAAATCCCGCTACTGCCACTCAGCTACTTTGAAACATCTGCCAAGAATACCGGCCTGGATACCGCCAAGTTCGCCGACTGCATGAAAAGCAACTCTCATCAGCAGGAAATCGACAACAACACCCAAAAAGCCCTGTCGCTTGGCGTGAACGGCTTGCCCTACATGGTAATTAACGATTACCAAACCAGCGGCTTCGCTGGCGGCGAGAATGGGCTAAAGGCGATCTTGAAGGCTGGCGGCGTTAATTAATGCTAAAATTTCTCAATTCATTTTCAGCGCCGCTGATCGGATCTTTGAGTTTCTGGCCTTTTTTATGCATCCTCTTGACTATACCATTTATTATTTCGCGGCTGATCATGCGCCGGCGCGTAACATGGTCGTATGTATTCTTTTCCTACGGCTCAATTCTCTATTTCACAGGGCTAATCTTTTTTACGCTATCGCCAGTACCAAAAGACCCGATTGCCTTTTGCCAAACATATCACATCCAGCCGCAACTTATCCCCTTCAACTGGGTTAACGACGTCGTTCAGCCTAACAAAGATACCCTATATATCACGCTGCAATTAGTTATGAATATCGTTTTCTTTGTGCCGCTGGGCATTTTTATGAAAGCGTATTTTCACAAGCATTGGAAATTTGCGTTGCTAAGCGGCTTTCTTTTATCGATGCTAATAGAGGTGACGCAGCTAACTGGCGTGTTCGGTTTATACCCTTGTAGTTATCGGCTGTTTGATGTTAATGATTTAATAACCAATACCTTTGGCTGCTTGCTCGGATTTATGTTGACATGGCTAATTGGCTATAAAGTCCCCAGCGTGAAACTCAGCGACGAAAACTACGCCGCGCCTAATCGCCGCAATAAATTCTTAGCCAGCTGCATCAATATAGCCCTTATTATCTTCGCCTCAGTAGTTACGCGGTCGCTAGTTTATCCGTTTTTCATAGACACCATACAACCTGGTAGGTTCTATCTTACGGAGCTGGGGGTCTGGATTCTTATCCACTTGTTTATCATACCAAGGATTGCCAAAGGCTGGACGATTGGGAGTTATCTGGTCGGCATCAAACCGAAACGCCAGCGCAAAAGCGATAAACAGCAGCCAAAAGACGATGCTAATCCAGAAAATTAACCTTTCAGCTGCCGCATAAATCCGCGCAGCTGCGACGATGTCCGTTCAATCCTTTCGCTCGTCCAGTATTTATCCGGCGTGATGTTATCGTCGCCAGTCGACTCCTCTTTGTAGCGGCCGATAATCTTGCCATTCTTGACAATCGATACGTCTGGCACAAATATCCGCGGTTTACCGCTGTCGTCTTTATCCAAATACGGCTCTAGTTTCTTGACCAATTTTTGGTAAACTTCGTTGTTGCTAGCGCGAGCATCGCGAATATTCAAATAGTATATTTTATCAACACCTTCAGCCCGAGCTGCCCGGTCAACGTGTTCGCTCAAATGCTGGCACCACGGACATTGCGGAAAACCCAAGAAAACCACGCCGCTGCCGTGATCAAAGATATCAAGGATTTCTTTATCGCTGGTATAAACGAAGCGATTATTCGCCGCCACTCGCGGATACTCTGATTTGAATTTGGCAGCGTCGGACATGTTAGTAGACGGAGTTTTCGGTTTCTCAGCAGAATACTGGCGATTATACCACAGCCCAGCCGCAGCGCCGCACAAGATGATTATGACGGAAATAATCGCAATAAGTTTTTTATTCATGCCAACCCTCTTTTTCATAACGTCGTATCCTTCTTATAATTTTTCTTAGCTTCTAGCCAGCGGCGATTTTGCTCGGCTTTGTCTTCAATCTCAAAAATCTCGACCGGATATTTTTCGGCTTGCTTGGCAATTTTTGCAGCAACCGCTTCGGGGATATTGATGTCAAAGCGCGCGGCAAATTGGATAGCATAAATGATGATGTCGGCCAGTTCGCTCGCCATGTCGTCTTTGGTGCCGATATGTTTATCACTCCACTGGAAATATTCTAATAATTCATTAGCCTCCAGCGACAACGATATCGCCAAACCGCGCGAATCATTCGTCTTATCCCACTTCCGCGCGCGAATATGATTCATCACTAGCTCTTGCGCTTCTTCAAATGTCATAATTCCCCCCTTCTGGCATAGCTTTCATACTATAGCTAACGCTAATTTCATTATACTACAGTGCTCTTGACGACGGAGGTGGACGTATTTAACATAGGCAATTAATTTATCTTTCGAATTAAACGCCGTAAAAACATATAATGCCACATTTTTGCCTAAAATTCATTGACATTTTATTCTATTAGTGATATATATATTAGCTTTTGCTCAAGGCTTTGTCCTTAGGGCGGAAGTCGCCCTTTAGCTTTGAGCTTCTCTCGAAAGGAGAGACGAGACATGTTCATGAAAATGGCGCAGTCATTTGCGCCTGACGTCGTTGTCTTTATTGCGCTCATCATATTTCTCCTGACGTCAAATGACGTCGGGGCTATGATCTGGGCCATAGCTGCAGCACTTGCAGTCGAGACTATTATGTCCATCTTGAGGGCATACGCCCTCAGCGAGATCACCAAAGACAAGGAGGGCTAACTGCCCGCCGAAAATAGCTCGCCGAATGCGTTCAATCTGATTGAGACAGTTACTTGTTTCTCGGATTGAAAGATCCACATTCAGCTTGAGCTCGTTCGGCGGGCTATTTTCATTGATATTATATTATTCCCACCTAAACAGCTTAATCGCGGCGATGTAGATAACGAGAGTCCAGGCAGCGACGGCGCCGATTTGCGGCAAGACTTCGATGAGGCTAGCTTGCTCAGTCATAATCAGACGGAAGCCATCCACAACCGGCGTCATTGGGATAAATTGCGTTACGCCGCGCAGCCATTCTGGAAAAAGGAATGCCGGAAAGAATGCTCCAGATAGAAACATCATCGGGAAAGAAATCAAATTAGACAGCGGAGCTGATTGATTTTCATTCTTCGCCCAACCGCCGATTAATAATCCTAAGCCCACCATCATCATCGCCGAAATCACCGACATCAACGAGAACAGCAGCCAATCGCCGCGCATATTGAAGTGGAACAGCAGCATGCCGACAACAACCATCATGGTCAGGCTGAGTAGCGAGATTATAATATAGTGAATCGCCATAGAAATAATCAGCTGCCCCGAGGTGAACGGCGCTGCACGCAGCCGTCGGTAAGAGCCGCGCTGCTTTTCGGCTGGCATTTGATTGGCCAGGCCAAATATACCCATGCTCATCAAACTAAAACCTAGTAGTCCAGTGAACGTATAGTCAAACTCCTTCAGCTGCTCGTCGCCGACAGCTTTACCCGCAGCCTTGAGCGGCGCTTCTGGCTGACCCAGGTGCTTATTTATTTCATTGGCAATTTGGTTCATCACCGCTGTCAGAGCGCTACCAGTTTGCTCGGAACCTTTAGCATACAATACATTAATCGTGCCAGCCGGGCGAGCATCCTTGCCCTCACCCTTCACTTTGCCAAAGTCGCTCGGTAGTTCAATGATACCGTTCAGTTCTGAACGCTTCAACTTCTCGCGCGCCTCATCCATATCCTTGACGTCTTTAATTTTAAGAATTGAGTCTTTGGCATTGTCTTTGGCGCCCTTGACGAAACCTTTGGCAAATTCCGTTTGCGAATTATTAATAATCGCGATGTCAAAGCTGGTCGATTGATTATTAAAAATCGAGCCGAACACCAACAAAAAGATGAGCGGAAACAGGAAGGTAAAGAACAGCGACATTTTATCGCGGACGAAACGTTTTTGCTGGGCGCGTACTTGCCCGAATACACCAGTCCAATATTTTTTCATACTAATCCCGAATCGCCTTTCCCGTTAAGTCAATAAATACGTCTTCCAAATTGGCCTGCTCGACAACCTGCTTTTTCTTGAAGCCGCGCGCTAGTAGTTGCTGGATCAGATTGTGCGGCGTATCAATGGTGATAATTTTACCATTATCCATAATCGCCAAGCGGTCGCACAGCAATTCGGCCTCGTCCATATAATGCGTGGTCAGCACGATAGTGATGCCCTCATCGCGAATCTCTTTGATCAAATCCCATAAATTGCGGCGAGCCTGCGGATCCAACCCAGTGGTCGGCTCGTCGAGGAATAGCACCGTCGGGTTGTTAACCAGCGTCGACGCGATGGCGAAGCGTTGCTTTTGCCCGCCCGAGAGCTGCTCGACATAACTTTTGGCTTTATCACTCAATTGCACCTTGGCGAGCAGCGCGTCGGCGTCAACCGTTTGTCCGTACAGGCTGGCAAACATTTTTAATTGTTCGCGCAAGGTTAGTTTGTCGTAAAACGTTGTCGATTGCAGCTGGATACCGATGATGTTTTTAATATGCTTCGGCTGCTTGGCAACATCAATTCCGTCAATGGTCGCCGTACCGCCGTCAATCGGCCGGAGCGCCTCCAGCATCTCTAGCGTCGTCGTCTTACCAGCACCATTCGGACCAAGGATACCGAAAATCTCGCCTTTCTTGACCTCAAACGACACGCTGTCGACGACATTCTTACCATCGTACGTCTTGACGAGTTGGTCAACTGTTATGATTGGTTTGGGTTGAGCCATATAAATTCCTTTCTACTCCCTAGCAGAGAAAAACCGCGTACGGTGATCGTTCGCTTTTGGGATTATTATAGCACAGAAGAGACAGGCTATAATTTGTCACTATCCCTTGTCAATATCTCTTAATTGTACACTGCTATTGAAGTTCATGCTTGATATTTTGATTGATTTATCCGAGCATATCCATCTGAATCGCTTCGTCTCCCGTAATATGGCTCTTGACCTTGAGAATGGAATATTTCTTTGGTATATACATAAGATACTGTTCGCTATACTCTTTCTGAATGAGCAGCTCTACCATAAGTCGGTCGCCAGATGTAAAACTACATTCTCTTCTGGCAACACGCCCTAGAAACTCTTCATCTTGAATATCGGCCTGGATTTTCTCTGTACCTTTAAATAATGACCATTTATTTCCCGAGTTATCCAACACTGGCTTTGCTACAACCAAAGTAGCAGCAACAACCTCATTTTCCATATCTTTCGCTTGAATAGTCATTTTTCGAGATAAAGCCTCAAAATCACTACGATCAACTTCCACTCTATCGTCGGATGAATTAAGAACTAAACTGTCTACAGAATTGTCTTTTGATGTTTTTGAAAACGTGCTGGCTAGAGCATCCTGCACTGTCTGGTTCTCGCTATATAAATTATATGTTGGCTGATCAACCACCATAGTACCAAAGTTATTTATAACCTGTACCTTGTTATCCGCCAGATTAGTAACTTGAGCATTACCCGTATCCCTCAAAGTTTTTTTGATCTTATATAGTTCAATAATGGTGTTTATGATTGACAATATCTCTGGAGCGGCCTGAACCGCGATTGGACCAGCGGTGCTTACAAACTCAATAACAGCTTCAAAGCTACCCTCTTTTTGCGCAACGATATTCAGTTGGATGTCGCTGCGATTATTATTCTTATAGTTAACCTCTTTTGCAATAACAGACAGAGAACGAAGCGTGCCTATGTATGTATCCACATCAATATCATGTCCGCCTTTCTTGAATTTAACGGTAATGTTTGGCATAGTTTTCCTTTTTTATTTTATAATGCTTATGTTTTTAATTATAGCACATAGCTTTCCGTATTATCACCGCAGTTTGAATAACGCCCATGCCGCTAGCATAGAATAATTAACAATCTGACCGTTAGAAATCATCTGCTCAAGTTTGTTAATTTCTAACCAACTGCTAGAGATAAATTCGGTTTCATCTGGCTGGAGCGAATAATTATCTCGAAAAGCGCCGCGCGCACAAACAACGTACAACTTGGCATTGGTACGGCGATTGTCGGCATAAAACCAGCCAATTTGCTGAAAATATTCCGCCAAAATATTAGATTCTTCCGCCAATTCGCGCTGGGCAGCTTGCTCGAGAGTCTCGCCTTCTTCAATTTTACCGCCGGGAAATTGATACAATATATCATCAACCGGATACGAATATTCCCGCTGAATAAGCACCTTGCCGCCGTTTTGGCAAATGATAATCACGCCGCCTTTACCCTGGTATACTTGCCGCAGATATAACGACCTTTTACCATCTGGCAATTCTACCTCGTCTTCCGCCAATATCATTCGCGGATGCGTAAAAATTATTTGACTTGATATCTGATTGCTTAAACATAACGTTTGCCTCAATTACATTTTAACAGCCAAACAGCTTTCGCGATATAATTATTACATGAAGCACCAGCAGGCGGCGGCGCCCAAATTTTTCTCAAAGAAACGCTGTATTATTTTAAGCATGGTTACACTTTTGCTTATTATATCGGTCGCAGTCATTATTAAGCCGAAAATTGCCGATAAACTGTCGTCTCTTATTAATTCCACGCGCCTCGACAGGTCGTCTGGCGAAGCGGCTTTTCCAAATATTGATATGGCAAATTTAAGCCCAACTCGCCAAAAAATTATCAGCCTAGCAAAGACTGAATTCAAGGCGCAATCCGCTGGCGCCAAGTTCAGCCAGGGCGCCGAGGAGGCGTGGTGTGCTAACTTTGTGAGCTGGATCATGCATCAAGCGGGCGCGCCGCTGAAGAATCCGCATACTGGCGGCTGGCGTATCCCTGGGACGTTTACCTTACGTGAATACTACGAGGCAACCGGCCGGTTCAAGCCCGCTAATTCCGATTACCAACCGCTTCCTGGCGACGTAGCAATTTATCGCAATTCGCCGGTATTTGGTGACCACACCAACATTGTCTTGAAAAACGATAACGGCGTCTTGACTACCGTTGGCGGCAACGAGATGAACCGCATACGCGTGTTTACAAATCGCGACAAGCAGTATGACGGGCTGCTGGGATACGGCGTACCAAATTAGACTACAACCCCTCTAAGCCAACATTTGCCTTTAGCCAAGATATTTATCGTTTCCGCAAAAAGAATCCGCCCAGCGCGCAGGCCGCCACGATGCTGACTACAGTAATTTTCCAAAACATCAGCGGATCATTAGCGCCAGGCACTGGCACATTCATACCAAACAACCCAGCAATCATCGTCGGGATAGTCAACGCCACAGTGATTACCGTTAGCAAACGAATCGTCTCGTTCAGGCGAGTGTCCATCACCGCCCGGTAGCTATCGCGAACATTAGTGATGGTGCGCAGCAAGCTTTTACAGCGGGCAATCACCTGCTCCAAATCAATCGACAAGTCCTCGACATCTTCCTTATCGTCAGCCCGCAGCCGCAAGCCGCTAGTCGCCAGCAACTTCTCGACCGCCCAGTTCATCGGGATGAGCGCGTCCAAGTAATCATTCAATTTGCGCTCGTATTCCGCCAGAGTAGCAATATCTTTAACCCGCAGCGTGTGAATATTATCGGTCGCTGCCCGCATCTGGCGGTTAATCGTCGCCACCCGCCGCTGATATTGCCTAGATATTGCGTCAATCATATCAACCAGTAGTTCAACTGGACGGTCAGTGCGTGAACGCGCTTGGTCGATAAACGGCTGCCACAACCTGCCCAAGCTGTCACGCGATAAGGTCACCACGTAATTCTTATTCAAGCAAAATAAAATCGGCGTGGTAAAATCATTAAAATCGTCGTCAGTATCTGGCAACCGGGCGATTAGATACGTCCAATCGTCGCCAATCTCCAGGCGCGGCACCTCATGCGGATCAAGCGCGTCGCTCAGCAAATCATTATCAAGCCCCAGCGACAACAACTCGGCCAACTCATCCTCGTTCGGACGTTCGCAGCGCACCCACGAACCTGCCTGCAGGCGTTCCAACGGCTTGATATGCTGATCTTTAGCACTTGAATGAAGATATTGCAGCATTCCCTTTTTATACTATAATTTACTGATATTTTCAATGATTTTGGCGTCTAGACAGATAGAAAAGCAGAGAAAGGTCTCAGAGGCAGCCCAGCACCCCTAGTACATCACAAATGCTATACTATATCTATGCCTGCCAAAAAATCACTAAGGAAGCCGCCAGCGAAATCACCGGCGAGCAAAACCGATAAGCCTAAATCAGCTAGCAATAAAACAGCCAAAACCAAACATGCCCGCCGCGCAGCAAAAATAAAAACCAAGCCCGCCAAATGGCGAAACGCGCTGATAGCGATATTGTTATTGACGGCAATGGCAACGGTTTTATCGGGGCTGGTTTACGCATACTTTAACCAGCTGTCACCGCGCCGCCCGACTGCTTTGTCTGACGAGCAATACTATTTCACCGATTCGCGCTACTCCGGCATTCGTTCTAAATTCGTAACGCGCCAGACTAACCGCGAGAAAGTTTCGATTGAATATCCGCTAACTAAAAACAATAAGATCAATAAAACCGTCGCCCAAGCAATTGACCGCGCTGACAGCGATTTCCGCTATGCTGCCACCAATATTCTGACGTTCGACCAGCCGCTGACTGAAACGATTAGCTACCAAGTTACGCATAATAATTCGCTAGCTTTATCGATCATCGTCAATATTAAGCAAGACATGCACGGCGCGCATCCGATATCGCTGACGCATTTTTGGACATTTGATAAAAAATCTGGCGAAGTGATTAGCCTGAGCGGTTTGACCGAGCAATCAGAGAAAGCGACCGGGGAAATCGTGGCAGCTGCCCGAAATAATATCAATGAGACCATCAAGCAGCGCCGGCAAACAGAACTGGATCTTAATGAAACGATTACCCAAGAAACGCTATCGAATTTCGTTATTACCGATGGCGGCAATAGTTTAGCTTGGCCAATCGGACAGGCGTCGCTCTTGCCGTCAGCCTACGGCGAAATGACAATCAAAGTGCCGATCGCCGCCGTTGCCAAATATCTGCAAAATCCGACAGCCCGAAAACTAGCTAATATCCCTAAGCCGCCCGAACCAAAACCAACACCAAAGCCAGCGCCTGCCGCGCCGACGTCTGCTGCTGCCGGCAAAACCATTGCCTTAACCTTTGACGACGGACCGGGACCGTACACCACGCAGCTGCTGGATATTTTGGATCAACATGGCGCTAAGGCCACCTTTTTCCTGATTGGCAGCAAAGTCTCCAGCCAAGCCAACGTCGTACGCAGCATCCATGCGCGCGGCCACCAACTGGGCAATCATTCATGGTCGCACCCAGAACTGCCTAAATTGCCGATTGACCAAATTGCTGGCGAAATTGACCGTACTAACGATGCTATCAAACAAGCCACCGGCGTCAAGCCAACTGTTATGCGCCCGCCGTACGGTGCAGTCAACGGCGTCGTTTTGGAGCAGCTTCGCCTGCGTGGTATGTCGTCAATCTTGTGGTCGGTCGACACCCGCGACTGGGCTGACCGCAATAGCGACATCGTCTGCTCGCGCGCCGTCGCTGGCGCCCATCCTGGAGCCATCATCTTGATGCACGACATTCACCAAACCTCTGTTAATGCCGTGCCGTGCATCCTCAACGCACTGAAGCAACAGGGATATTCGTTTGTGACAGTGCAAGGATTGATCGGCAATATGGCGGCAGGAGTTGGATATCCGTAGAATCGTAGCTAGATGTTGCGGCTGCTCGTTGCGGTGGCTATTCTGCCTTATCCATCTCAAACACCTTATATTTTGAAGCTGCACCGCGCACTAATTTTACCTTTGATGGCGCCACGCTAAAATACTTCGCCAGTAATTTTACCGCCGCCAGATTCGCCCGCCCTTCAATGGCTGGCGCCTTGGTGTAAATCGTCAGCACACCATCGTCACCAACCACCACCTCTTCGCGGTGGCGGGATTTGGGCTTGAGGTGGACGGAGATTTTCATGGTTAATATCTTACCGGCTTTGTCATATCACCTTTCCTTTAGCCCTATTATACCTCCCCAAGACAAACTTTGCGTATTATATTACCCCATGCGATAGGCAACGCACAGTTGCTCGTCAAGACACTAAAATTACGCTATACTACTAGAAAATAAATGAAAGGGCGCCAAATGATTTTTGCAAAAAAACTTAAACAATTACGCCAACAAGCCGATTGGTCACAAGAGCAACTAGCCGATCGACTCAATGTCACGCGACAAGCAGTTGCTAAGTGGGAACGAGGTGCGGGCTTTCCGGATATAGACAATGTGCAAGCGCTAGCAAAATTATTCAACACTAGTGTGGATGAGCTGCTCGACTACACACGAGCAGGATTAGCTTCGGCCATACGCGAACCACTTGATCTTGATGCCTACCCGACAGATATGAAAGGATATTCAGCATCCGACCTGGCAGTTGCAGACAAATTTGCCGACGCCGACCAAATTGAATCGCTAAATCGTCACAGACGACTAACGTGGTGGCAAAAAATCATCGACTTTTTCGTAGGAGCTGGAACGCTTGATATGGCTTTTTCCGGCGAAGCCATTGGACAGCTTAAAGGCGACAGACGCTATTATCTGGTTGAAAAATCTGGTCGCTCATGGATCGTCGAAGTTACAAAGACATACATTGAACGACGTGAACTAGCCGAGACATTCCCTCGCAAAGGATTGACGGTTGGTGATTATATGTATCGGCGAAGCGGGTTTATTATAAACCCAAATAGAAAGTAATAAATTAGTCCAACAAACTTGCTCCGCCAGCGTAATACGTCGCGCGTTTATGGCTCCACTCGTTACCATAGCGCTTGGCTTGTTCTAACACCATGTCAGTCGCCAACGCCTGCTGATCTGGCGGGTAGCCATATTTTGCCAGCGTCTTTTTGACGTTAACTTTCAACAGTATTAACTCCTATTTTATAAATTGTTAGAGACCCTAACAACAAAGCAAAACAAAAATGCATACGCACCAGCAAATACTATATAGAGTAGCCATGGGCCATGTTTAAAAATTGCACTCCATAGTCTGGCTTTCTTTTGGTTTCTTGCTATTTCAGCGGCTATCCTATTGGTTGCTTTCTCTAATTCTGCATGGACATTTGAGATATCTTTTCTTGTATTAGCTTCAGAACCATGATCATACAGAACATCCTTTTCAAGTGTACGCATGTCACGTAGGCTATCTAATCTCAACTGGTTAGTTTGATAGAAACCATAGAGCCTCGTAGCTTGACGCAAAAACAATGATATGGCAATACAAACAACAAAAAGCATCATTGCAGCAATAAAGCTACCATCAATATGTGCCTGGCCATTCTTTAATCCAATAAGAACACCAAGGAAAGTAAACATCACTGAAGCTGTACCGCCTGAGTATCTTGCAATCTGATCGAATATATCTATTCTTCCTTCTCGTATATCTTGACTTGATTCATTGAGCACATTCGTGCTATCAGCAGTCCTTTTTCGAGCTTCTTGTAGTTGCTGATCCTGCTCAGGAGTTAGCCGTATGCTAGCCATTTCTTAACCTCGTTACTGTGTTTTTCCAATCTCTCACTGGTGCCACATATCGTACTCCTAATGTAGCAAAGTGAGCCTGGGCCGCAGTAATTTTACTTCGCTCATTGGCGCTCAAGTGATTATCGTTAATATCATCCGAGCCTTTCGTCTCCGCCACAAAGTAAATCCGCCTATCGCCATCAAACGCCACCGCCCAATCCGGATTATATTTACCAACCGGTGTATCAATTTTGAACCAACCTGGTAGCTTGATGTAGAATTTCACGTCGGCATTGTCCTCCAGCGACTGCATGAATTCACGCTCAACTTCCGAATCAACCGCCACATAATCGTAGACGGTTTTTGTTTGATCAGTCACTGCAATTGCCCCACTCTTCATCGCTGCATCATACAGGTATGTCTGCAATTCACTATTCTCAAACAACGTCATATCATAATGCTCACCCGTTCTGTGATATTTAACACCATCAACCGCCAAGCGCCGCTTCACACGATTAATCGCCTGGGCTGTTTCATCAATCACCTGTTGTGGATTAATAGCCACCTGCTCAAACATCGCCGCCTGATCAAGCACATCAAATATTACCTGGCGGGTCATTTGTGTCTGACGCTGAATATCCGCTAATAAATTCGGTATCTTTACCTCAGTTTGGCGTGCCGCCGCATAGGTGTTAAAACCGGTCTCACGTACCATAAAGCCTCTGTCGCTATTCATAGAATCAATCAGGGTTTTATCATCAGTGATATTCGGTTTCCTGATAGTGGCTTGCGCTAATTCATTAGCCGACTCCGTCACTAACTTGTCTGTATCAATTGCTATCCGGTAGGTCGTCTTATGTTTAATTTTATCCCATAATTCCTTAAAGGCCGGGTCAAGCGCCCGTGATTTCTGAAACCTGACAACTTGCCGATCATCACGATTCTTGATTCGTCCGCCGAAATGAATGCCGGTCTCTTCCTCAATCTCTGTCTGAAGCTTACGGCTAAACTCTGCGTAACTCTCATTAGCCACTACTGTTAGTACGTTGATGCTATCATCATGCACTCGTTGTCCATCAATATCAACCGGCAGGCGCAGTCCTCGCCCGATCTCTTGGCGCTTTTTCATCTGACTCGACGTCTCGTTAAGCGTACAAATCTGAAACACATTAGGATTATCCCAGCCCTCACGCAGTGCCGAGTGACTAAAGATAAATCGTAACGGCTCGCCGGTATCCAGTAGTCTTTCCTTATCCTTCATGATCAAGTTATACGCCGTATCGTCATCCTTAGTACGGCCGCCCTCACCCTTGGTGTCACGAGAGTCTTTCCACTGACCACTCTTGTCCGCCGCAAAGTAGCCATCGTGCACCTCACTCGCCGACAAACCGTCCATCACACCGGCGTATTTTGGTTTAGACGCCACCTTGGCGTAGGCTTCCTCAAACCACTTGGCGAATTTACCTTTCTGGGCGCCATTCGCCGTATACTCACGATAATTTGCCACTTTATCGATAAAGAATAGGCTCAGCACTTTGACGCTACTCCCCAGTCGGCGCTGTTTATCAAAGTGATCGTCAATCGTCAGTTCAATCTGTCGCTTGATGATGTCATCATGCAGACTTTCATCACGTTGACCAACGTAGACTACTTTACCATTACTGAATTCGACGCAATCATCGCCGTGATTGATCGACTCGACATAGTAGCCGGCATAGACCGAACGCCCTGTCTTCGCCTCCAGGTCGTCGCCCGGAAAGGCCTTGATAATCTTGCGCTGCAAGCCATACTCATCACTCGCATCCACCTCTATCTTGGCGAATGAGCGAGTCTTCAACTGACGCTCCAACGACAACACATTGATATATGCATCATTATAATTATCCTCACTCTGGACACTATGCACCTCGATCTTCTTAACTAAGCCCTTGTCATAGGCATCGACCGGAGTCAGCCGGTAAAGCAAATTGTATAGATGCTTGTGCGTGGCACTATAGCGCAACGTGCACAGCGGATTAAGACTGGCAATAGCGTTCCGCCGTGTGTCCGTCTCCATATTCTGCGGCTCATCGAGAATAACCACCGGGCGAGTAGCCTTGATGAAATCGAGCGGCCGACCATAGTCGCTCTGCCGATTCATCACATTCTGCGCCTTAGCGAAGCTATCAATGGTGATCACCATGATCTGCAGCGTATCGTTCGTGGCAAACTCACGAGCCTGACCGGTCTTCTTACTGTCCCAGACGTAGTAATCCATCTCCGGCTTACTATAAAGATCGGCGAAGTGCTCCCTGGTGATCGCCAGATTCTTCAGTACACCTTCACGAATCGCCACACTCGGCACCACGATGATAAACTTCTTCCAGCCGTAGCACTGATGCAGTTCGTGGATCGTCCGCAAGTACACATACGTTTTACCGGTGCCGGTCTCCATCTCGATGGAGAAATTCATGCCGTGCTTCAGGGATTTTTCGCTAATTTCTAGCGGAAAAGTCATCGGGATACTGAAGCCGCCCTCTTTAACCTCGCTTTTCTCAATACCATTTTTCTCTTGAATTTTATGCGTATTCTCAATTATCTGTGCTACATCTAGCGTCAGGTTATTTCCCTTGGCGATCGTCGCCTCCAGACTTAATTGTCCACCCTGATCCATATGGCGAGTCGCACCCTCACTATCCGCTGGCTGCCCGGCAAATACATCCACCACCGCATTGATGGCGTCGAGTTGGTAGTGTTGATTGGGATCAAATTTTAACTTCATCAATGAATAACCCTTTTGAATTAAGAAGATTACATATGTTTGACAATAAACAATTCTTCAAAGTATAATTTACATAGGAACAATTTTGTTTCACGAAGACCTGTATCACTTGAAAGCTGGCTTCATGCCATCGAAGGGTATCCTTCTCAGAATGATATGGGTCTTTTTGAAATACAAAACACCTAATCATTATCAACCACCTTGTTCTGCTTTGTAAGAGGGTTTTTCGGTCCATAATAATTCTGATAGTTATCGTATTTTGTCGTGTCATACAAGTCCAAGATTAACGGGATTCTATCTTTTACGACATCATAAAAGCGTGTCTCTCCTTTTTCAAAAACTCGCTGCACCGTCCATAAAATATAATCTGTT
Organism: Candidatus Saccharimonadota bacterium; assembly: GCA_905373795.1. GTDB lineage: Bacteria > Patescibacteriota > Saccharimonadia > Saccharimonadales > Saccharimonadaceae > Nanosynbacter. Next base: position 213,267 of record CAJPUO010000001.1, on the reverse strand, counting down.
ATTGCTAGCACTGGTTCACTACTATACCTCTGGACATTAAATTTTATATCAGCCCCGTACTTATATCGACGTGTCTTTGCATGGCGTTCATGTGCCTGCGATAAAGCAATTTCTAGATTATTATTTTTCGTACTACTTCCACGCTCCGCAATGTTAATAACTAACTTTTCGTAATTTCCCTTGTCTTTCAACAGATGAAAAAGTAAGTCAGCATAGAATTCTCTTTCTTGAGAGTGGTGCTTATTGACAAACCTCGTAAGTCGTTTACGCCCTACCACCATCTGTACAGAGAAATCTACACTCTCAAGCAAGAACATAAGGAACTTATACCGAAGCTCTGGCGGATCATCCTTGGCGTGTAAATAAAATCCGCCCCGATCTATGCGCTTTTTTACGCTAGGTATCTCGTTAAAATACGGGGCATTTTCTATTTCTTTGCAAAATGTCCTAATAAAACCACGCACCTGTTCTAGGTCTTGTTTGACATGCGCCATACCTAATATAAATGTTCTGGAAATACCGTTACTGCCCAAAGGCGCTGGAGCCTTCCCTTTCAAGAAGAATGTCATATCGCCAGCTTCATCAATAAAACGGTGGTAAGTATGCGGCTTTAAGTTGTTTCTCTTTTTGTTAAATTCGATCACAACACCACCTCCACAAAATCCGGAAATCCCGGATTTTCTATATAGCTATTCATAATTTCCGAACAAGTGACTATTCCGTTAGCCGTCTGGTTTTTCCAGACAGCTGGAGTTTCTCCGGGCTTACTCCCGCTAGTCAAAGACAGTTTATCGTTCATGATATTGTAAAACATAAAATCACCATTTTACTAATTCTCTTTGCCATTAGATGGTTCAATTTTTCGTAACAATTGGGATAAATCTTGAGTTAGAATAGCCTTAATCTCATGACCATCAACTTCAACTGTCACTAGTCTTACGCCAAACTCATTTGGTATGTTCAATTGAGTGCGTATAAAATCACTGTCTTGAATACTAACGTTTTCGAGAACCTTGATTTTTGGTTGTACTAATCCGTTACTCTCGAGAGTTTTTAATATTTTATAAGGCATAGCTGCTTTTTCATTTTCATATTCTAAACGCCCCATAGCTGAAGCGAGCAGTAGAGAAAAAGTAGCGAACATACTTAAGAAAAAAATTGGATATATAATATATTGAACATAAGGTTGCCACCTTAGCTCCCGTGCAACAAAGAATAGTATAAGTAGAATAGTAGCCAGGGTTATCAAAGCCCATACTATATGATGCAGTCTAATATATCCAGGGTATTCAGAACCTCTCTTTTTTACAGGAATCATAATCATTTTATGATTCTCGATTATGTTCCACGATAGCGGAATACCTATTATGATAGTAAGTATTGTTATAGGTACAACAAAAGATGTGCCGACAAAATATTTATCCAACTCTGATTGTCCAAACAGAGGAATTATGGCTGCTATAAATGCAGCAACTAAGCCCAGTATACTTATTATATTTTGAAAACTAGAGTCTTTATCATTCATATAAACCTTCCTTATATAAAAATTGCTATAGGCTTCACAATAAATACCCTGCCTTCTATAATGATCGGTATTTTATCTGGAACGTTAAACATCTTACTTATATCACTATCTTCTTTAACCATGCCGTTAAACGAACCAAAAAGCACGGTATCTAAATAGTCTGACTTTATTAGACCTAAATCGGTTGATTCAAATATATTAAATCCATACTCTTCAATCCTAACTATCTTTCCAAAAACACTATACTCACCACGTAATAATCGTTCTATATTGAATTGTTTTGCAACATCTTCATCTAATTCAATGAGGCACCTTGCGTTTTCTATATTTTCACAAGATAAGAGTGTGTCTCCTATCGGCTTAATAAGTTTACATATCTCGTCTATCTCTTTCGTTAATTTAGTTTTACTCTTACTATTAGTAAATTTGTTACCTAAAGCCATAGCTTGGACCATCGTGTTTATCAGTCTTACAATTTCGATTTTTTGAAATTTAGACTTAAACTCAACAAAATCTCCAACACTGGACTCACCATCCAAAGTATATTTAACTTTATCTCTTTCAGTAAGTATAGCCCTTAGTTTAGCAAATAAAGAAACACTTGTGTGAATCTTTTTAGAAGAAATTTCTTTACTATTTGATTGAGTTTTTTCTCTAGATTTATTAAAACCACCCTCTCCGTCCATACTCAAGAAGCCAAGCGGTATTTTACCTTGTGCGTTAATTCTTGCATTGTCTACATTAGAGTCATTTTTTGAATCGCTGTAGACAGTTTTAATCTCCTGAAATTGACTAAGACCATCTTCAATCACAGCAAGCATATCAAATACAGTTTGGTAATCCAGATAAACCGGAGTGGGTATAGTCAGCTCTTGTAGGCATTTATCTTGCGACGTCTTTCTCTTAAGCTTGCGTAAAAACATCACACCACCTCCATCTCAACACCTTGTCGTTCAGCTTGCAGGAGTAGGTTTACTTTTAGGTTTATGTCGTCACCAAAGGCCCGGTCGAGGAGGATGATGGATGACGGCTTGGCGGCGAGGATGGTCGCAAATAGCTCCTCTGTAATGGGATGCGCCAGACAAATGACAAGCTTTTTGGACGGAATGAGACAGAAGTCGTCATACTGATCTATCTGCACCAGCGGCGAGATACCACGCTTGAGTAGAAGCTCGGTCAGCAGGTCGTCATCAGTTGTGCCCTCCTCCAGCGGGTCAAGGTTAGCGAGCGCCTGCTGGCGAATCTCCTCCGGGTCGGAGACTAGCTCGTTCCACTGCTTAAAATTACTATCACCCACCCGATACGCCCAAAAACCAAGGTCAAGCGGGACATTGCGAGACACTAGCTTGTCCGCCTGGTCAGCACGGATTTTGGCACCCACCCGGCGGATGCGCTCACGAGCAATATCAGCGATAGTGCGATAGCCGGCTTTATACGCCTCCGACTTCTCGTCGGTCAGCTCAGGTAACTGCACGCAAATCCAGCGGCGATTGCCGCCGTCTTCAGCGTTAAGTTCGGCAACAGCATGAGCGGTTGTACCAGAGCCGGAGAAAAAGTCAAGGATGATGTCATTATTTTTGCACGATGTAGCTAATGTTAATAAATGACTTACCAAAGAAACTGGTTTTGGAGTGTCAAAAAATGAACCGGCCATAATACTATCTACTTCAGTTTGCCCAGATTGGGTCGACCCATGATCTAGGAGTAGGTTTGGATTAGCCGACGAAGTATCAGTATCTTCGTGAGAATATATTTTTAGTTTTACAATTCCATTTTCAAGAATAAATCTATTCTTTAATTCAAGCTCGCGTGCTTTCGCTTCACCAATCTGCCATCTCTTTCCTACACGGGGAACTTGCCCCAAAATATCAAATTTCATGGTCGCACGATCGTAATCACCAGTGCTCTTTTTTTCAATCACCACTGTCCTGTAGCGCCCATCATTATCGCTATACGGATAAATTCTATTTTTCCTTGAAAAAATTCTTTGATTTAATTTTCCACCATCACTTCTTGAATAGACCAGGATGTACTCAGTTAGTGCGCTTATCTGGGAACCGGCAACATTTGTTGACGTACCCTTTTTCTTCCACACAATCTGCGCTACAAAATTCTCCTCCCCAAATATCTCGTTCATCATCAGGCGGAGGTTGTGGACTTCGTTGTCGTCGATAGATACGAAGATAACGCCGTCTTGGCGGAGCAGGTTGCGTGCTAAAAAGAGGCGTGGATACATCATGTTCAGCCAGTTGCTGTGCTTATGTCCGCCGGTATTGGTGCGTAGGCCATCGTCACGCACGACGTTGCCCTCATCATCGGTGATACCTGCTTCCGCCTCATAGCTACGGCGTGTCTGCTTAAAGTTGTCATTGTAGATGAAATCATTGCCAGTGTTATAGGGCGGGTCGATATAGATCATCTTGACCTTGCCGTAATACGCCTTGTGCAAGATCTTTAGCGCCGCCAGATTATCACCCTCGATAAACATATTGCCCGTCGTATCCCAATCGATAGAATTCGCCCGGTCGGGGTGGAGCGTCTGGACGGTTTTCTCCTGGATGGCAGCGAAGACGTCGCTCTTACCCTTCCAGCCGAGGCCGTAGCGTTCGCCCAAATCAACCGTCTCGCCTAGTGTCGCCTGAAGCTTCTGCCAGTCGATTTTACCCTCGGTGACTACCTCGGGGAAGAGCTGCTGAAGTTTGTCAAGTTGACTACTTTGTATGTCATCATTATATGCACTAACCCGGCTATTATCCATATCACAATCTATTATACTACAGGGGCTATCAATTAGCTGCACCTAAGCATTGACTGTTTTTTGTAATTTATCGTAAACGACCTCGTCATTTGCAGAGTGGTATTTACAATGAATGAGCTTCTCAGAATACATCAGGGCTTCTTTCGAGTTATTATATTTCTTACTTTCAGACACTAGCTTGCGGTAATTTTTCGCTAAAAGTTTTTCTAACTCCCACTTTGGTCTCCAGTCTTCTATTTTATATTCTATCAATCTTTTTTCTAGCTGTGATATGACATCAATTGATTTCAAATATCTTGACTGTTTATAATACAGATTAGCTAAAAAGTACAGATCATGAGTATAATAGACAATATTATTAAAAGCAAAATTTAAGAACACCTCTGCCTTTTCTAGGTCTCTTATAGATGGGTTTTCTACAAGTACTCTTCCTAGGTTTAATGCTATATCTACCTGACAGAAAGAATTGTTGCTATCTATATCTGATAATGGTAGCTTAGCTCTTTCTGGATCTAAAAATGCCAATTCATAGCATATCGCCGATTTTTGAGCTAAACCTCTCCTAGTATCTCCGGTCGTCACAAGCGGATTATTTAGACTATCGTAAGCCTGAGCTAGTAGAAAATTGACTTTCATACTGTTTTCACCTGCATGAAGGTAAAATATCGTATTTAGAGCTATTATTTCATTATCTATTTTGTCGTAATTATGAAGAATTATCTCAATTTTTTCGAATTCAGTCAGAACGGGTTTGTTCATTGCAACACTCTCCTATAATTATTTTTCGTTATAATAATATGATCGTTCAATGTAATACCAAGCAATTTTCCCGCTTCCATTAGTCTGCTGGTAACATCTTTATCGGCTTGACTGGCCTCCAAACTCCCGCTCGGATGATTATGCGCCACGATGATCGAGGCAGCGCGGTCGGCGATGGCGTCGGCGAAGACCTCACGCGGGTGTACCAGGCTAGCCGTCAACGTACCGATAGTCACCACCCGCTTGGCAATCAAACGATTCGCACCGTCCAGTGTCAGGCAGACAAAATATTCCTGCTTTTTGTCGCGAATATCGGCTAGCAGCTCGACGGCCTTTTCTGGGCTATCGATGATTGGCTGGTCGCTATCCATCAAGTACCGCCGCGCCAGCTCCAAACTCGCCAGAATCACCGGGATTTTCGCTTCGCCTAGACCAACCACGCTCCGTAAATCATCATACGAAACACCACCGCCTTTTTGACGCAAAATTTTCAGCACCTCGCGCGCAATTTTACCGACATCGGCCCGAGCATTGCCGCTGCCAATAATCGCCATCAGCAGTTCCAAGTCGCTCAGCCGCGCCGTACCATAGCGCGCTAGTTTCTCGCGAGGACGGTCGTTGGGATGACGGTCAGAGATTCTCATATAGACAGTATAGCAAGCGCCCTAACTAAACTAAAGTTGTCAGGCTGCACACATACCTACTGTTCAATCGGCTTTGTCAATTCAACATTGATAGAGATTTTATCAACATTAAACATCTCCGCCAGTTCGCGCATGAGCCGTATTTTTTGATTCGTATTTGTTGCTACGTCAACCACAAGCCCTGTGTCGTGAATCTTTACGGAATTAAAAAATCTTTTAGAATCATTACTAATCCAATTTTTCGTCTTTTCGCTGTTCATAATCTGATCAGTAAAATCAGGGTTCTCGTCATACAAATACTCGCAATAGACGCCAAGAATTTGCGACCAGCTCGTTACTGGATACGAATCATCACCGATATAGAATATTTTTACAGCTGCGCCTGTAAAATCAATATCGTCGAAAATATTAACTTTCGTATCAAGCACTGGCGGTTCAAACGTACTTGTTGGCAGCGGCCAAATTTTAATTATTTTATCAATCCACCACCGCTGGCGCTCCAATATTGCTGCTTCATTCCATGTATCATATTTAGCAACAGTCTTATTAATCTTAAGCGGGCTATCAGCAAACCCGTCTGGCATATCGCGCTTTTCCCGGAAACTCTTGTTTGAATATTCAGAGTTATATCCCGTCAATGTCAAATTCGCTAGCCCATGCAAATATGTGCCATGAATTTCGTCGGCATGGTCACCGAGCTCATCCCGCCAAGCATTGGTCATGGTTTGCGGCATAATATGTTCAATCGTTAGGTGTAGCTCTTTGTCATTAATCTGTTTCAGTAATGACACGTCCTTAGATTCATCGTCAACCGCAGTTAACAAATACATAACATTGGAAGAGCGCTGATTATAGGTAAAGTTTGCTTTTATCGCTGTTTCTATTTCATTATCTCGGGGCAATCGGATCTGCCTGTTTTTCGAAAGTACGGTATATTTCAGTACTTCGAGATATGCAGCATTGTCCTGCTCAGCAATTGACAATATACTTCTGTGTAATCCGGCGAAATATTTACCTAAGCCTGTTGTCGATAAGTTGATAACGATACGCCGCGAAAAGTAGACACGTAGCACATCAAACACCTCAGCAATTTCATCATCAGACAAATAACCGTCTTGCCAATATTTCATGACTGATACAGCATACGGGAAGAACGCTTCAATCCTCAGATAACGCATTGTAAATGCCACCGAACTAAGTTTTGTAAATTCATTATTTTCGTCTATGCCAAACTTTAGAAAGCGATAATATTTTAGTATTCTCAAAATCTCGCCGTAAAATTCGTCAAGCGATTCATACGACTGATCATCAGAAATATTATTAGAAAAAGCCTTTTTAAACTCTGGATACACCTTATCAGTATTTACGACCGATTGGTTTTTAGCAATCAAATAAACACGGAAAAAGTCGGTAATATCGTCACGCTGCGGATCGGTTAAGTATGTTTCAATATGCTGCCAATAGTTAGTCAAAACATAATCTTGTTTTTCTGAGGTGTGCAACATCAATGAAAAATTCCGAATTTTATCGCCATCTGTCAATGGCTTGCCAGTTGAGTTAATACTTTCAAAAACTTTTTGTGGATTATCGTCATCTTTATCTAGCACGATTGTGACAATTTCAAAATCATCAAGCGTGTTAATGTACTGTTCTAAATGATCACGATCTCTAAAATATTCATAAAATTGAAGATAAGCCTTGCATAAATTACTTTTCTTTTCATACTCGGTCAATTCCGCCTGGCTAAATATTTTCTCAAATATTTTATTGTCAGTAGTTACCGCCCGAAGTTTGATACGGTTTTCCTCTGATCCATATTGTTTTGCATATCTATTATACAAATACTCGTCCTTGATTTGCTCGGCTACCAGTTCAATCTTTTCAGGAGATTCCAGCGCCAAATGGTAAATTGCGGTAATCATCAGCAAAACTGTCGTTGCACGCTGCTGGCCATCGATAATAATGCTTCGGTCGCCATCATTGATATACACGATACTGCCGAAATAATGCTTTTTATCTCCACGCTTCACTTCTTCAAGGTCGTCTAAAAACATTTGGACATTATCGGCTGTCCAAGAATAAGGGCGTTGAAAATTAGGTATTTCAAAGAACTTGTTTGGCGTATATAAGAATAATTTAATATTAGTTTGCAGCGCTTTCATATATCTAATTATACTACTTCATTACTACCTCTTTAGGCGGTGTGTTTACTAAACTTTCACTGACTGCCGGCCGCGCACCACGCACATTGCCACCACGAACATGCCAACCAGCCGCGACACTAATGACGTATCATCCGCGCTTGATTGAGTCGTTGACGCAGACTCTTCTTCTGGATTGAGCCGGCTGTCGTCCGGCCATAGGCCAGAGGATGGACAGCTTTTTACGACCAAAACATTATCGCTCACAGCACTCGTTCCGCTATTATAACCGTAACTGTCAACCGCGCCAGCAACCGCCGAATCATTCTGTTCGTCCACTTCAGATTCTAACGCCTCAGATACTTCATTAGCAGCAAGTTCTTCTTGCGCTTCAGGTAAATCAATAGCTGGCTCTACGTCGCTGGTATCCGTAATTATAGTTTCAACTTCGTCATCCAAGCGCGGTAAATCACTTTTTTCTGATGCTTCCATAACTATACTGTCATGCTCCTCACGAGGCATGATGCGCTCCTCTGAAATTTCCACTGCTAGCTCGTCCAGCTCAACATCACGTATTGGTTCAATAGCTGGCGAGGCAGGAATAGCTATCTGCTCTACTGGCTCATAATCATTAGTGATTTCAGACACCGATGCCACCTTAGAATTGTCCAACTGCCCCACGGAATCCATATCAACACCAATCTCATCGTCTACGGAGAGTTTCAAATCATCGGCTTCTTCACGCGCCGTAACGACTTCTGCCGGCGATACCACCGCGGCTACTTCAGTTAAGGTTAATTCTGGTTCCACCCCCGGCAAATCCTGCTTAACAAAAAATACCTCTTCCTCAGCCCAAATCCTATCTTCACTGCGACTAATGTCCATAGTGGTGTCAGAGCAATCAAGTTGCCTAAAGACAGGAATTTGCGGCTCGCTCACATCCGTATCAACCGCTAATTCATCACCCAATTCCTGTGGTAGATCAACGGCAAGTTGAGCGTCATTTCTATCAACTGCTGTGTGTTTATCTGGTAGATTCGGCGTAATGTTTATCATTTCTACAGATGCCGCCACATCAGTTTTATTTGTTGTATTTACCACATCATTCGCTACGAATACATCTGTTTCTGTATCATCAATCTTCGGCTGTACCAAATTATTATCAAAATCGGCACGGTCGCCGATAATCAAAGAGTTCTCGCTACTTTCGACAAGCATCTGCTCCTGTGACAATACAGCTTGCGGTGTTCTGCCAGATTGACCAATAGAATAACTGCTTGGCGATTGGTACGTCTCGTTTTTATCGTATTCCGCCGGCACGCTAGCCGCGACCGTTCGCTCCTGAGATAGCAGCACATCATCTACGTCCGGCGCCAGATTCCCGGGCTGTTCATTATCAGCGCCGTCAAGAGTTTGGGTAGAGTCATCATAACCTGCCGCCATGCCAAGTTTAGCTTCGCGAGGCTGCGTGTTTTGTAGCGGCTTGACATTAGAACCATCAATTGATTCTGACGCCAGCTTATCCATCTCTGTTGCATCAAATTGCGCTGCCAACCGCTGTTCAAAAATTGGCGTAAAACTGTCTTCTGCCGCTTGCCTTGGTTCAGGATTAGACGATTTTGATGTTGCTATAACAACATCATTTTCTTTCGGGTGTTCAATTGATGATGGTTTTATATCAGACACCTCAGCAGCATCATTGCCATCATATGTATTTTCTACAGCACTATCGACGAGTTTATTTTCGCCAGACAATAAGTTGGCAGTTTCATTTTTTGGCAAAGTATTATTCTCGTTAGCAATTTGAGTGTCCTCGCTTACCGCTGGCGATGACAGCACAGTTCTCGTTTTCGTTCGCGTCGGTATGTCTGAAGATTCGAATGCTGGCTGCTGGTTTTCTTTATCTGCTGCACCAGAAATAACATCAAAAGTCTGCTGTTTTATTTCTATCGATGGACGATTTTCCTCTGTTGGTTCGGTAAAATACTCCTCGCCAGATGTATTGGCGGACGCTTCGCTGACATTTTCTGGCTGGGCTTCTCTAATCTCATCAACATCATCCGTAACAATTGCTGGTTCCAAAAACGATTGTTCCGCCTCCTTAATATCCGCAAGTTCGTCTGGAGATTCTGTTGTTTCACTAGTCGGGATTTCATTGCCTTGATTCGGCGGCGCAACCTGCTCAATTAGTTTATCCGTCTTATCATCACTTGTTTCAGTGATATCTGCATTTGTTGAATCCACCCCGCTATCAGGATTAGCGTAACCCGCCACGACAATACCGTCATCGTCGTCACTCAGCAAATCTCTTAAATATGATTCGCGTTCTGGCGCTGGCTGCAAATTTTCATTAGCAAAATTGCGCATGCGTAAAATCGGACAGTCGTCGCGTGCTGCGCAACTAGCACAGGCGGCGCTCGCCACACCTTGACATATTGCTGCCCTTCGCTCATCACTCATCCGGTTTTCCGACGAATTAATCTCGCTTTTGCCGGCAAGCGATAACGCGTCAACCGGCGCAGCAGGCATATCTTTTAAGTCGGTGCTGCCATCCATGAAAGTATCAAGCTTTTCTTTGCCGCCAGCTACCGCCACCAAGTCAAGACTGCTTGCCGCTTCATCTGCATCAGCACTCCTCCCCTCACCAATGCCGGACGAAAAGTCCTCACCGACAGCACCATCTCGCAGCGATGAAAACACATTAAAACCACCGCCGTTGTTGTCAGTAACGTCTGTCAACGCCAATCCTAATTCAGTCGTCGCCACCTCGCTCATTGCTCAAAAAAGTCTCCGTTGAAATATGTGATTCGTCGACGCCAGCGGCGGTTAGTTTTTGCCAAACATCGCGCACAAACGGCAAACTGCCGCAGACCAGAAAATGCGCATCATCCGGCACTTCGCTAACAATGTTCGCCACCTCAAACCGCCCATTCCGCCAACCATCTTTTTCCTCAACCTGCTGGCGGGTACTAAACTTGGTAACCTGAATGGATGAGGCTACCAGCTCCTCAGCAAACACCGTGTATTCCGGCGATTTTTGACTCAAATAGAGAAAGGTCGGCTGCTTGGCGTCCGCCAAAATACTCCAAATCGGACTGAGCCCGCACCCCGCCGCGATGCCAACCAGCGGCCGCTCAGTCTGCGGATTGAAATCGCCGTATGCCCGGCTAATATGCAGCGTGTCGCCAACTTGGCGCGAACACAAATAGCTGGAGAATTCGCCGCCAACGTTTTTCACGGTAATCGACATCAATTTCTCATCTGGGCGCGAAGAAATACTATAGGCCTTGCCTTCGCGCACCTGGCTGCCCTTGATAAACACCGTGATATATTGCCCCGCCATAAAGTCAAACGGCCGCGCAAAATACAGTGTCGTCACCTCGGGGTTTTCCTGGCGCACGCGCACAATTTCGACAGTTAGTGAATCACGCATTCTTCGACATACCTTTCCATTATTTTTTGGGCGGCCCTAAATTCTTCGTCAGTGAACGTGTGATAGTTGGCAAATTTCGGACTAATAGTGGTGCCGGTGCGAAAATGTTGCAGAGCAAAGCGTTTAGCGCCCTTGACCAACTCGCCAATCTTTTCAAAATCCGCCACCTCCAGCTGCTCGCGGACGATGGTCGTCCGGAACTCATGACCGATCCCTGAATCAATCATCAGCCGCACGTTCTCCTTGATAGATTCCAGATCAATCGGCCGCGCCGCAATCTCCACATACTTTTCCAGCGGCCCCTTGACGTCCATGGCGATAAAATCAATCGTCCCCTCCTCGACCATACCGCGCACTATATCCGGATGCGTGCCGTTAGTATCCAGCTTGACATCAAAGCCGAGGCTCTTGATCATCCGACACAGCACCGGTAAATCTTCGTTAACCGTCGGCTCACCGCCAGAAATCACTACACCGTCTAGCTTACCAACACGCGATTTTAGGAATATCATCGCCTCTTCAACCGGAATGCTCGGCGCTAACCGCTCGGGTAGTACCAGCTCCGGATTATGGCAATAGCCGCAGCGCATATTGCAGCCGGAGAGAAACAGCGCTGCCGCCACGTGCCCTGGATAGTCCACCAGCGACAGCTTCTGAATCCCGCCGATCGCCACCTTAAGCTGGGACAGCGACGGCGCAAGCTCGCTGGTGTTCGGCGGCATCGTCATAATGCTCCCTCATGTCAAATTCAGCCTGCTTACCGTTATTCCACTGGGAAACTGGGCGCAAGAAACCAACCACCCGCGAGTAGACCTCGGTACTTTCGCCGCAATTCGGGCAAGCCGGATGCTCGCCGACGATATAGCCGTGGTTAGCACAGATTGAGAAGCTTGGCGTAAAGGTAAAGTACGGCAATTTGTAATTTTCGCAAATCGTTTTGACCAGTTTTTTCAGCGTCTGCGGATCGTCCATGCGCTCGCCCAGGAAGAAGTGAATCACCGTACCGCCCGTGTATTTGGTCTGCAAATTATCTTGCAAATCCATCAGCTCGAACAGGTCGTCAGTGTAGTTGACTGGTAGGTGGCTGGAATTGGTATAGAACGGATGTTTAACTTCCGCACCCAAGCCATTGGCAAAGTGTGCTCGGTCGGGGAAGCTGGCCTTGTCAATCCGCGCCAAACGGTAAGTCGTCCCCTCAGCTGGTGTCGCCTCCAGGTTATAATTATTGCCCGTTTCTTTCTGGTATTCCACTAGTCGATCGCGCATGAAGTCAAGCGTCTTCTCGGCAAAGATCTTACCCTTTTCAGTGCCAATGTCAACGCCCAGCAAGTTCAATGCCGCTTCGTTAGTACCAATCAGACCGATGGTCGAGAAGTGATTTTTCCAGTACTCGTTGAAGCGTTTTTTAATATCGCGCAGGTAAAACTTGGTGTACGGATACAGGCTGATATCCGAATCGGTCAACTGTTCCAGCACCTTGCGTTTGGTCTCCAGGCTGTCGCGCGCCATATCCATCAATTCGCCCAGACCCTTGAAAAACTCTTTCTCATTCTTTGATTTCAGTGCCAAGCGCGGCAGATTAATTGTCACCACACCAATTGAACCGGTCATCGGATTACTACCAAACAAGCCGCCGCCGCGATATTCCAGCTGGCGATTATCGATGCGCAAGCGGCAGCACATCGAGCGCGCATCCTCTGGATCCATATCGGAATTGATGAAGTTCGAGAAGTACGGAATACCGTATTTGGCGCTAGCCTCCCAAAGGTTTTCAATAACCGGATTATCCCAGTTGAAATCTTTGGTGATATTGACCGTCGGAATCGGGAAGGTAAAGACTCGGCCGTTGGCGTCGCCCTCAGACAAGACCTCCAGCAGCGCCTTATTAAGCATGTTCATCTCTTCCTGGTAATCGCCGTAGTTGGTATCCTGCATCTCGCCGCCGATAATCACTGGATTGCCAGCCATATGCTTCGGGCATTCCAGATCAAGCGTGATGTTGGTAAACGGCGTCTGGAAACCAACCCTAGTTGGCACGTTAACGTTAAAGACAAATTCTTGCAATGCCTGTTTAACCTCGTCATAGCTCAGCTTATCAGCGCGAATGAACGGTGCCAAGAGTGTGTCAAAGTCAGAGAACGCCTGAGCGCCAGCCGCCTCGCCCTGCAAAGTGTAAAAGAAATTGACCACCTGTCCAAGAGCTGAACGGAAATGCTTGGCCGGTTTGGAGGCAACCTTGTTTTTAACACCAGTGAAGCCTTGACGCAGCAAATCCATCAGATCCCAGCCAACGCAGTAAACACTCAGTAAATTGAGGTCGTGAATATGCAAATCACCCTCTTTATGCGCCCGGCCGATTTTCGGCGAATAGATCTTATCCAGCCAGTAGGTCTTGGTAATTTCCGCCGAAACGTAGTTATTCAGGCCCTGCAAACTATAGCCCATGTTGGAGTTTTCTTTGACTTTCCAGTCTAGATTATTGACGTATTTATCAATCAAATCGACGTGCGCATTGGATGTAATTTCACGCAGTTTTTTATGCTGGTCGCGGTAGATAATGTAGGCTTTGGCAGTTTTCTTGAATCTGGAATCAATCAAAATATCCTCGACGACATCCTGGATATCTTCGACACTCGGCAAGCGTTTTGGGTTGCGGGTTTCTAGTACCGCCAGTACCTTATCGGTCAATTTGACGGCCTGCTTGGCGTCAAACTCGCCGGTCTCTAGGCCCGCCTTCTCGATGGCCTTTTCAATTTTTTTACGGTCAAATTTAACAGTCCGACCATCGCGTTTTTTGATTGATTTGTACATACCCCTCCTTATTATGGCAATAGCAAACCAGCCCCAACCTCCCCGAGGGGCTTGTGTTGCAAAAAACGTTATTTATTTTCTAAAACACCATATCTAGTGCTTAATATAGAATATACACGCGATATATAGCGTTTGTCAACGAAAATACATTGTATTATTTACATGCGAGACGAGGAAGTATTCGCCCCCTCTGATAACGCCAAAACATCGCGGTGAATCATATCAATAACCTTTGCCTGAGTCAGCTGTTCGCCAATTCGCTGCTCGCCTGGCACATTCAAAACGTCCTGATCTTTCCACCACTGGCGCATCTCCGATTCGCCAAATTCATGAGCGTTTGGCTTGGTAGCGTGGCGGCGCACCGTTTCCTCAAACGATATGTCAAAATAATAAATCAGTTTTTCGCCCTGAAAATCATTCAGCAACCGTTGCAGCATCGCGCCGTATTTTTTATTGCTCAAAATACCTTCCAAAATCACCGTATAACCAACGTTACTACCGTACATGCATAGATCGTAAATCAGCTGAATCGCCGGATTGCTTTCGCTATCTTTCACGCGAAGTATTTCCCGGCGCACCACATCCTGCGACACCAGCATCGTGCCGTAACCTAGCTGACGCTGGAGCAAGCGCGCCGTGCTGGTTTTACCGCAACCAGAATTACCGCGGAGAATGATAAGTGGGGTCGTCACGTGCGCTCCAACAAATCATAAGCGGTGGCCGCTGACAGTGCCTGCATTTGGCGAAGATTATCGCCTGGCTGGAGCGGCGGTTTGAGGCTGCGGATAAGATAAAAGCCAACAAATGCCGCTAACATCTCCGCATTGAGCTCGTCTAGCCACGGCGTTACATCCTGACCATGCCGCGCCATGTCGATCAAAAACTCCGTCGCCCCAGACCCCCGCGGTGCATAGGAGGCCCAATTCCAATCGACCAATTTCAACTCACCAGTTTGCGGCTGAAATGCCAAATTATCGCTGCGAACATCACTGTGATCAAAACAGTTTTCTGGCTGCTTGGCGAATTGCTTGGCATGTGCCGAAATATCTGCTAATTTATCACGCTCACTCAGCAGCCTAATTATCTTCTGGCAGCGCTGCTGGTTGACTTCTGATTGCTCCGGTAATAATGTTCGGTAATTATCAATCAACTGACGGCGAATATCAGCCTCGGCAATAACTCGATCAATGCCGTCATCCAAGCCGAGTTCCGCCGTCGTAAACGGCTGCAGCTGTAATTCCTCAATCACCTCATCTGCCAACTGCGTGTTTTCCAGCTCGCGAGTCGCCGCTACCACCGCCGAAATATACCGCTTGGCCACAAATTTTTCCGCCGACGGCTGCCATAGCCAGCCGTCGGCTGACGCATAACTGGTTGTCATCAGCACATATCCATCACCAGCCAACTTAGTCCAATCAGCCACATATTGCGGGTGAAGTTTCTGCAACAACTGCGTCACCCCATAGTCTTTTTTCAGCCAAGCCAATTCCCGTTCTCCAGCGTCTGGCAGTAAATCGACATCAACTTCTTTGACAAAAATTGTCCTATCGCCCGCCGACACCAAGGCTCGGCGATTACGTGAAAAGCCGCCGCTCACTGATGCAATTTGTAAATCAGATACATTGACACCAAGCTCCGCTGCCGCACATTGCAGTGCTCTGTAGGTTAGTAACTTGTTGTGATTGGGTAGGGTCTCCATGAGAAAATTATAGCATTAGATTAGGATTGCTACTTCCTATTGTCTAATACATAATTAAGACTCAACTTTCTCAAACTGTCCGTGAAGTGAACGATATACGACATCCTAGGTATAGACGGTCTAGGATTTATAAAGTAACAAATCTGCCTCTTTCCATTCTTCAATCACTGTAGTCAAAGTGTACACAGCAATAGCCTTAGCATTGTCGTATATCTGTTTTGACGCGAGTTTCTCAAGCTCGTTCAAACTAAAAAGATTAATATTATCGGATTCATCATCAGCTATCTTGCGTATTGGATTTTCCGACGTGATGAATGCATAGCTTATGTCGGTGTGATAATGTCCGCCGCCAGCAGGATATGTATGAATCGCAATCGGCTGAGGATGTAACTTTACTCCAGGCAGTGACGTAAGTCTGTTATAACATGGCTGCAGCAGCTTTAGTTGATTCTTATCATAACCAGATTCTTCGGCTATTTCACGCAAAACCGCTTGCCACGGTGTTTCATCCAACTCCACATGCCCGCCAAACTGCAGCAACATCTTTAGCTTGCGGTGCTTGTGTAGAATAATCCGAGGCTCATCACCCTCCGTTATTTTCACTATATATCCGCTAACACAAATGTCGTGCTGGCCAGGTTTATTGTGTATATGAGGCATATACATTATAGATTACTTTAATTGTAGTATATGAGTCAAATTGTAAAAGTAGCGAGAGTTACATATTCAACCACGCGGAACAACCAACACAAACTCCGACCCGTAAGATTTCTTCCAGCTTCTCGTTCGGACGGCGCAATCGCCACGTCATCTTCTACTAGTAAAATTCTCATTAGCTAACTATCCTCTTTCTTGACTTTAGTACATAGATCTGAAAAATTGCTGAAAGCTCCCCGCTCAAAAAGAAATTAATCACCGCAACGAATAACAATTTTAATATCATCTCCCGCTACAACCTCACATTTACCGCCGACAGGATACGTGAACTTCGGGTCAGTGTGACCAAAATCCAGATTAACTATCACTGGAATTTTTGAATCGATACTCTTTGAAAGAATGATGTCGCTAATCATATCGTCAGTCGCCCGAGATTCGCCCTGGAAACGCCCAACTAAAACTGCTTTTACTTGACGAAAGAAAGGCTGCTGCATTAAGGATTGAAAATTTCGTTCAACCGTTTCGGGAATTGAATCATAGCTATCGTCTTCAATACACAAAATAATATCGCCTTCAATTTTCGGAAAATATTCCGTACCGTTCAACAAGTTTAGGCTACAAAGATTGCCACCAATCATTATTCCTTCAGCCGATCCGCCCTGCACAACTCGCGGCCCATTATTTTTCAAAGCCTGGCGCGGCGAAGTTTCGTCATAATTCCACGGAAAATCGTAAAATGTTTCCGATTGCTGAACGACAAACTCTGCCGGCTGATCTGAAAGCAAACACCGCCGAAAATACTCCAACGAATAATTAGCTTCTGGCGGCAAACCAAAACAGTAGAAATTCGGCATCGCATAAGTCACCAGCCCAGTTTTTGCCAAAATCGCATGATTGAGGATGGTGATGTCAGAAAAGCCACCAAAGATCTTCGGATTGTCCTTTATAATTTGCCAGTTAATTTTACCAAGCAACTGGTTGGAATTAAATCCGCCAATCGCCGCCAGAATACACTTCACGTTTTCGTCCATAAACGCTTCGTGCAAATCCTCAACCTTCTCGTCGTCCGTCGGACAACCTCGCTGATTGCGAGAAAAAGCATTTTTGCTAAACGTAACTTTTAGTCCCAGTGATTCTAGGGCTGCTTTCGCCCTATCTAAAACTCTTTCATCAATATCACTCGCTGAGCGCGCCGGCGCAACTATTCTAATTTCATCGCCTGACTGTAATTTATCTGGTATCATACGTTCCCTTTCCTAAAAATTAATTAATCAAAAAACCTCCCGCAGGAGGCACAAAACAGCAATAAAACACCTCCTGCTTACACGTGGAGATGATGGTGATGTTGTGAAAATAATTTTGTCATATAGATTATTATACCAAAGTTAATTTAACGATAAGACAGATCCGTAACATTATCAATAATCTACACATTGCCTGGTAGCGGTGTTAGTTGTTTGCAATATAATCATTTTTATAAAAGACTTTAGCTCCAACTAACTTAAACAGAGCCTAGGAGTGATGCTTGAAGTTATTCTATTCCGCACAAGCCCTTCATTGAAGCGTACAAATCCTTAAGCTCATCTATCCCCAGGTCAATCAGTGGTTCGTACATGAAAGCATTAATGTGTATATGTTCGGGAGTGATTAGGTTCACTCTGTCTAGAGCATTTATTGTTTCGTCGGACGGATTGGCCTTGAGTCTAAATTGCTCAAAGAGCTGTCGAGTAAAGTTCTTTTCATCCTGCTTAGCCGTGTCAATGTCTGACCTCGATAACTGTGACTTCATGTACCTTTCGGCAAGATGACGAGACGCCATAGCTAAAACAAGATTATTTTGGATGATTATGTCGTTTTCCGCCGACATGTAGATACCCTCCGCAGTTTCTAATAACTTATCTTCAAACTTGTCAGTGAGCCTCAGCGGGCAGCCTGCAACTCCCAACTCCCTACGCAAAATATCATGGATATTCTCAAGCGAGTGGTCTGCATCTAGGTCGTGTAGACACTCAGATAGTAACTGGTAATCCGCATCGGATGTAGTATTTTGACAGCGATACTCGATAATATTACGAGCGAATGGTATTAGAGAAAACCACATAGTTGCGTTAGTGCTTGCTTGGTCGCGAGTATACTTAATGACATTAAACTGCCCACCAGTAGCTAAGCTTATCTTGCTACCGACTCGCTGCGCGAACCAGCATTTCTCGCGGTAATTCTCGCCAAAAAGACGAAACTGAAGCAATCTGAAGAAATCAAAGTTATGAGTCAATATGAGTAGGAATATGTTGTCGTATTTTGTAGCTATGTCGTGAATATACTCTAGGAATGCATATTTATTTTTATAGTCGAAGGAGTCAACGATATCATCGAGTATGACGAGATGTTTATTGCCCGATTGTTGTGCTGTCTCCACTTCAAACAGGACATTTAATAAATAAAACGCTTTCCGTTCTCCTGTACTGATCCGATCTCTAATAAGTGTTTCACGCTCTTTTTCGTCTCGAAACGGCTTATCGCCGTGAGACGGGTGCGAGTATGTAAGTGTCATTTCTGGAATACTGCCCTTAAGAACTACGTTATGCTTGTTCCCTACTTCTAGGCGATAAGGTAAGTTGCTAAAACGATTATTAAACTGTTTAACGACTTTATCCCATTTTGTTTCCTCTTTCTTTGCCTCTTTAAGTATTTCAGCTAACCTTTTCTCGATACCTTTTCCTATGACATCTAATTCGTCGTAGCTTTCCAAGCAGCCTTTTATGTATCCCCACCATAGACGACGTTTGTACACTTTGGGATTATTCATAAGAACGATAATTTCTTTAGTACCATCGTTCTCTAGTAACGATTTCAATTCAGCACGAGTGCCCGTCGAAAGGTCAGAGGTCATCTTGTTGAATTTTGTCCTAAGATTAGGATATTTATCAAGGACAATATCTATATCAGTTTTAATTTTTGCATTGAGTTCTTCAATGTTTGTTACTTTTTCGAGCTGCCCAGTGGAAGAATTGTAAAGCTCGAGGTCATGGTCTACGTCAAAGAACTTACTCTTCTCAATTTCCTTTGCGAGCTTTTGTGCGTTACCAGAATCAAAACCGCCTCTTAAAAACGATGCTGTCTTTTTTACCTCCTCGTAAGCCTTCATCAACTGATCTATCACTCCCTGGTTGTCGTTTGCGAACTTAATAGCATCTTTGCTTCCGGCTATCCGATACGGCAATTGTAATATAAAATCGGGCTGCTTCTCGATTTGATCTCGATTAGCTTTTATCATTCTAATCAAAGATTCAGATGTTCTGTCCGACCCTGAATCGAGAGACAGGCAGACCTCAGCTAATAGCTGCTCATGTGTCGTACGTACGCCAATACCAGAGACGACTCTTAGGCTGTCAAGAAATCGTAGAAGTCCTCTGTTGTATTCTTCCATTAGCGCGTTGTATTCTTCACGCTTTTTGCTGTTCACTAGTAAAGTAGAGGCGTTACTAGCACTGAATGGCTCTGAATCAAACGATGGTATCGAAATAATCTGCGCTTTAGGAAAATCAGACCCACTGTCATCTTTTATATCGCACGACCCAACTATGCCAAATATATGATCTTTTATCGTATCGCCTTTTGAGTGATCTCTCAGGGTACGAGTAAATGATGACTTCATGACTCCATTTTGTGCATAAATTATGTTTGTATTTTGTTGAGGATGTATGGACGTGGCGTTAAATTTCAATACGGTGTTCAGTTCACCGATACCGTATCCGTTCTTTATGTTAAAGGTTAACTCAGCCACGCTACTTTCCAGAATTAAACTTAACTAATTTTTCCCAGTCGATAAGTCCATCTTTACAAAACTCATTGAGCATTTGCTGTGTCATCTCGTTGACTTTTTGAACGTAACGCTCTTCGAATTGCTCGTCTTTTTCTTTGACTTGCCGACCAAGTGGTTTAATCATTTCAAGATATAAATTGCTGTCTCCAGCTATAAACTCCCAATAACGCTGGCCGCACAATTTCAAATATTCACCCTTGTCAGGATTGTTATCTTTACCGTAGCAACACCCATTAACAGCAATGACATTTTGCCTTCGGTTATTTGTGCCGAGAACACGTTTCGCTGTTCGAAAATTAGTCTTCATTCTACTTATCTGACTACTATTTGCCCAATTCGGACCGCTTTTGATAGCAACAAGATAATAATTTCCGTCTTTTTCAAATTCCATGTCAATTCCTTCAGCAGCAGACTTGCGCCCGCCATACACTAAACCGCAGACATGAATGGAAAGTTGTTCAAGATATGTTCCAAAGACAGTTTCTTCGCGGGATGAAAGATATGCATCAAGAATTTGTCGGACAAGCTGTTCGGCAGTTTGCACGTTCTTTGTCTTAAATAGATACGGATTTTTCCGTCGTAAAACTGACATTAAACGCACTTCATCTAGTTTATCAAACCGATCCTTATAAAATGGTTCAACCAAGTTTGCCGTTATAAACTTTGAGAGAGTTTTATAATCCAATTGAAAGTTGTTTGTCATCTATTTTTTCGATCCTTTCCTTTGCATAATCTATATATTCTTGCATTAAATCTATACCAATACTATTACGCTTCAATTGCTTGGCGACTGCACTAGTAGTCCCGGAGCCGACAAAGGGGTCAAGCACCAAGTCGCCTTCTTTAGTGAATAATTTAATGAACCACTCTGGTAAACTTTCTGGAAAAACAGCGCTATGATTTTTGTTACCAGACTCTGGAGCAAGATAGAGAACATTACTTGGATACACCATGTCACGACCCACCCAATTTGATATATTTTTACCAAATCCACTACCAACTTTTGAGTTATCTCGTCGCTTATCGGTCTCGCTTAGGTTTTTTAATCGCGTTTTACTCCAATCGCCGATAGGCACCATGACAGCTTCTTGATACATGGCAAATTTTCGATCGAGATTGAACTGTAAGAGCCGCTCCCAACTATCCCGAAATCTATTAGGCCATTTACCGGGATGGCTATTCTTTTTATGCCAAATAAACTCTTCCGTCCACAGCCAGCCTTGCTCACGCAAAGCTTGTATAAGTTCTATAACATAGGTATGTCTCTCGCCGTTTGCGACGCGCTCTTTGATATTGAGAATAAATGTACCATCATCTTTTAATACGCGTTTCAATTCCGCCGCGATTGGGGTGAACCATTCAACATATTTGTCGGGTTTTATACCGCCATAAGTACCAGTACGCTGGTCAGCGTAAGGCGGTGAGGTAACAATCAGATTAACCGTCTTGGCTTCTAGTTTTTTTAATTCCTCTAGACAGTCGCCAATAACAAGTGTTGTTTGTACTTCGGGGCTATTCACTAAACAACTCCTCAATCTTAACCTCAAGTGCTTTTGCTATTTTAGAAACTGTCTCTATTGTTGGATTCGTTTGTTTACTAGACTCAATATTGACGACGGTATTATTTGAAACATCCGCAATACGCGCAAATTTCTCTTGAGATAGTCCTTTTTGTTCTCGTAATTGCTTAAGCTTGGTTAATTTTATCATAAATAATATTAGTGTATGGGTAGCATGAAAACATTGTTACTCATAACATTTATAATATTACCAAAGAATTGGTACTAATGTAATAATTTCGTAGCTTTCAAATCTTCAAGTGCCCCCTGAGCCCGGAACGAAAGTGGGCTGAAACAATAAATATTTTATATCCGCAAGCCCGAAGATTTTTCAGGAAATCATACACGCCATCGACTAAGCTTAAGTTGTTATGGCTATGTTTCTCAACCTGATCACCTTTATAGATACTATCTGGCCGAGAATTTTTATCCGCGCCAGTAGGCCGCCAAAGCGTGCCGTCATCATCAAAAATTACTGCTTTTGTGTTATCTCTACTCATACTGCTCAATCTGTAAAATCCGCACACCCTACCCAAGTATCTCGCCTAATCTGTCAAATGTTCGCCCACTACGGATGGTAATTAGTGGGTAAAACTTTTCTTTCATTAGTAACTTATGGTATGAGGTACGCAAAAATTCTTTCTCCGTATATTTACCCCAAAATATCGCCTTTTTGCCAAAATGAACGATCTCATCATGAAGCGGCATTCTGCTTATTCTGTCTTTTATATCCTCAGGGTCAACATCATCGGTATAGAACAATACATCTTTTCGCGCCAGAGGCTGATGCCACCATTCCGGCAGATTTGATACTTCGCCTAAATACTCATCTTTCGTCAAAATGACGTGTTTGATAGTAAATGGAAAACGCCCTAATACGATAGCAATATTATCTTTTATTGTCGTTGGGTCATCATCAGTGTCAAATATGACATTACCGCTATTGATATACGTAACGACATGTTGATATCCCAAATCTTCGAGACTTGCCGTGAGGTCGTTCATGGAGACTTTATTTTTACCGCCAACATTGATACCCCGGAGCAACAGGATATATCTCATACTCTTTAGTATACTATCGCCTGCGCCTCCAGCCAAATTCGCTGCACCAGCCGTTTGCCGCGCGTGGTTAGTCGCACCCAGGCGTCACCATGGGCCTGGTCGATTGCCATCAGTCCTTTACGCCGCAAATCCGCAGCACACACATCCCTGTCCAGCGCGGCATAACCATTTGCGCTGCCAGCATGGCTGCATCATCGCTGCCGTCTTCGTAGACTTGCTGCAATACCAGCGCTTCGTTGGTGGTTAAACTAATTTCGTTTACTTGCACTTTGTTCATGATCATCCTTTCTGTTAATGATAGTTATATGATAATGAAACAATCTGTAATTTTACTGTAAGGTCGCTCGGGGCGAGTGTTAGTTATTTGGTGTGGGGGAAATTGCTACATGAAAAAACAGCGCCCGAGGAGGTAGGCGCTGCTTTTTGTCGATTCGCCGCTGGTTTATTAGCCTGCGGCGCGGTATTCGTGGCTGGCTGCTGCGCCGAGCCACTCTGTACCGCAAGAGGCTCAGCTTGCTATGAGGAAAATCAATCTCACAAGCCTCTCTTCTGATCAAGAAAGAGATACACCCACGCACAGTAACCTGCCTTTGTTTCGGACCGAGCAACGTCCAAGACAACAGTCTTTGTTGGAGGTTACCCTCAAGGACTCGCCTTACTATCAAAACCTTATCGTTTCGAGTGAGTTATAATCTACTCTTTTAAAGTGCGGAAATTCATTTTGGCAGAGATCTTCTCTGAGGCTATTCTTCATCTCTAGATAAACTAAGTATTTACATTAGCTCCAAAGGTCATCGTGTCAGATCATCAATCTGCACTCGCTAATATAGGGGTTCTTTTACATGACCACTCCTAGCAACACCAGCCCTCTGGTTATTATTCTTGATCATGTTTTTGGCAAAATCAATACAATCACATAGTAGGTAAATAGTAAAATACTCGTTTCAAGAAGTATGACTAACCACCAATTGTAATGGTTTTAAGCACCCTACGTTTGCATGGATCTTTGTTCGGAAACATATCTACAATGCTCAAGGCGGTAAATTGTACTTTATCACCTTTATTAAGTCGTGTGTGCCTCTGGACAGTTGCGTGTGGAAGAAATCCATCGCGAGCAAATTGTGGATCGTTAAGCTTGAGACCACCCTTTTCAAGTACAGTCAAGATGTCTTGATGGAGCTTAATCAAGCTGCTTGAACGGTTGAGTAATACTACTCGGATCTGCCTATTCTCGCCAAATAACCTATCGTCACCTGCCTCTGATTTGGCGATAGCATGATCTTTCAGGACTTCTTCCAATTGATTAACCATCTCATCGACTGACCAAGTAATAGCAAATGTATCCACGATTGTAGAGTGAAGCGGCCAACTATCAGACGAATACTCATAGCCTTCATAAGTATCGTCAAAAAACTGAACAATGGCGTATTTTTGGGTGAATGTTTGCACTAAATCCGTATCCTCGTAATCAGTTCTTTATTAAGTGTACATTATATTGATTCACTTATCTAGCGGATAGACTTATTAATCCCCTCAACTAATCCGTCACAATCGTAGCTCTTAGGTATGTCAGCGGAGACTCGAAGAGTTCCCGCTGGTTGTGCCTAGCCTCCCATTCGCGGAGGAATGGGGCTAGATGGCGGGCTGGAACGCAGCCATAGAGTTTTCTCAGGTGACGCTTCATAGCGCTCCAGATGCACTCAATGTGGTTACTCATGCCAAAGTGTCCCATCGAGTGGTTGTAGGCTTCTCGAGAGTAGCCAAGCCACTCCACGCCATTGTAACTCGCATGAGCATCCGTGATAAGATGGCTGCCTCTAGCTACCCATGTCTCAAGAAACAATTCAATGCTATCTTGCTCAGTGTCGGGGATAATTTGCAGCCTCAAGCGTCTGGTGTCTACTTCTATGCCGCCCATGACAATGGTTTGCTTGCCGCGTTTACTATGACACTGCTTACCGAACCACGCTTCATCGACAGCAACCACGCCAGAAAGCAGTTCACCGCCGTCTGGCGGCAGGTGCTGGCGAAAGCGGGCATACCACCGATGGATGGTGGTATAGCTTAGTCCTGTTGCTATACGAACACTACCAGGACTCTCGGCGTGCTTGCCAAGCCATAAGCAAACAAAAGAGCTGCCGGTAGCGTAGCTTACTGCCGCGGAACCATGTTCTAGCTTTCGGACGAATCTTCATGCGGCAGGCTCGGCACCAGCCATAGTCTCGTCCATATCTCCAAGCAATGCGCTGGCCGCACTCATGAGTTTTTGTTTTGTCACCAGCTCGTACACGAGCTGCTTACACCGAGCTTCGCTCGGAATATCTGCTACACTAGACATAGCGGAACAACCCTTTCTGAATTAGTTGTTGTTACAAACCTAATTCTACGGGATGTTCTGGTTTAGGTTAAGGGATCGGAAATATCATAAGTCGATTAAATCTTAGTCTTATACTACAATAGCTATATGTTAAATAAAAAAGCAGACGTGGACAACCTCGCAGACTTAACAGAGCCTTTTTTAGATAAAGCATCGATAAAATTTCTCGAATCATTTGCTGGCACTACATCAGCCGATTTCATCGAGTCGTTACCCGCAGGTAAACTGGTAATAACGACAGCTCGCCTTTTTAGCTCGGCAAAAAATCACTACAGAAAAGAATACCTCAAATCATTCCTTCAGGGTTTAAAGACTGGAAATAATACAATGGAGGAGTTTGATAAATTAAGCAAGAAAGACAAGTCAAAACTGAGAGGGTTGGTTATATCTCAACTAGACCTACAAAGCGACGAGAGACAAGCTGAGGCAATGGGTTATGCAGTGGACGCATACCTTTCTAATAAAATAGATTGGATAATGCTCGCCGGTATTATCTCAGAACTTAAAAATATTAATCCTCTGCTCTTCTATCTCTCGGAATATAATTTATACATAGATAATAGTCATGATGAATATGACAGCCCCATAATAAAAGGTCCTGTACACATACTCCCCGCAGTATTCTATTCTGCCATGAACGAAGGTGATGTTGTATGGGACGCTGTGCGAAGTACGACACCCGCACCTACGCCTATAGGCAAATTATTTTTTAGGCATATATACGAACCTATGGCTGAAAAATATAAATCTTCGGAATGTAAACTAACCCGTAAAGATTCACTTGACAAATAAAGAAAAAACAATTAATATAAGGTTTACAATGTACTTTTTGCTAGACACGAGGAAGAGACAAGCATGACACAAAATTATGAACATAATGGCAGCAAAAATCCAGATGCCGCTGCTTGGGCTGAACTTGGCAAAGAGAACGGACCGGTTCATCTGGACGTATCTACGTTAGATTTTTCAAATATACGAGAAACATACAGCAAAGTCCAAGATCCTAGCAAGGCCGTTGAGGTTGAATTCTCAGATACCACTCAGAAGATAAAGACTATTATTACAGAAGAAGACGGAACAGAGCGAGTAGAGACGATTAACACGGCAAATCCTGGCGATGCAATTGTTACGGGCAAGAAGGGTGAACGCTATGTTGTAAGCGCTGATGATTTCAGAAAGCTCTATGAACCGCTTACGGATGAGAATGGCGTGATTACTGACGGAAGGTATTTGCCTAAAAATATTGTGAAGTGCATAAAGAACCCGGCTGGCCAGGAGATCATTATTGATGCACCGTGGGGCGGCAAACAGACAGGCGGGGCTGATTGCATGATTGTAGAAAGTCAGATTAACGACGATAGGTATCTTATTGATATAGGTGCGTTTGAGATGACGTATGAGAAAGACAACTCAACCACTGAAAGCAATGATAAAGAATAAGCTAACTTACGTAAAACGAGGCTTTTACAGAACGCGAAATATGCAATCTTAATAAACTAAGACACTGGATAGGCTTTTCATAATCTTTAATCCAAATCAACCCTAAAGGGTGTAAAATCAGTCTTACTGTCATAAGTGTCGACTTTTTCAATCTGTTTCATTTTGGCAATTACGCGGTAGGTAATTGGTAAACATACGACTTCCACCCCGGTCTTAAACAGCCAGCCAATTAAAATATATACCAGCATGCCTGTACCCTGAAGAATACCGCCGAAAGCCACCAGAGCAAACACCACAGTGTCGAAAAATTCGCCGACAAACGTTGAGCCGATCAGCCGCAGCCACAGCTTCTCGCCCTTCGTTTTAACTTTCAACTTCGCTAATACAAATGAGTTCAGGAACGAGCCGGTCAAAAACGCTGCCAAGCTGGCTGCGACTATCCTCGGGAAAAACCCTAGGACCGCTTCGTACGACGCCTGAGCGGTATACTCTGGGGCTGGCGGCATGTAGCGCACGACCGTAAACGCTGCCACTGCCAACAGCATAATACCAAATGCCGTCCAAATCGCCCGCCGCGCGTATTTATAGCCGTAAATCTCCGTCAGAATATCGCCCAAAATATAAGCAAGCGGAAACAGCACCGCGCCGCCATCGGTAGTGATCGGACCGAAAGCGATCAGCTTAGTGCCTGCCAAATTAGAAATCAGCAGCACCGCCGCGAACACTGTCAGAATAATATCGTAATATTTGAAAGATTTTTGCATAAATTATGTGATTATAAGCTATATAAAACTGCCCGCAGCTACTTATAAAGTGCAACGCTTCATCATACCCAGCATTAGTTTACCCTAATTTGATCGATTCATAATTGTTAAGAATGCGTAGAGACTTTTTTAGATATGGTAATTCTTGATCGTCGCTGCCATTTTCTTGTTCTACAAGATTTATATTGTCTTCGTTGACCCATAAAAGGCCTGAGTGGTCTTCTGGGTTGACTGTCGGCTCTGAGCCCTCTTTAGCTTGTGCAAAATACAAGAGCTCAATTGAATGCGAGCCTTTTATTTCATTTATATAGGTAAAAGCTGCGAACAAACTACCTATCGTTACATCAAACCTAAGCTCCTCTAGCAACTCTCGCTTAAGACCATCCTCTGGGTTCTCACCATAATCAACATGACCCCCAGGTAGTTCGTATTTACCTGGTAAAAACTTTTTAGTCGCTGCTCGCTTTGCCACAAGAATAGATGGCTTGCCGTTTATAAATTTGTTGACTACCGCACAGGCAGTTATTACTTGTTGTCCGTAGGCTGCTATTGCGCTATCCTGGCTCATATTCTAAATACTTCTTTCATGACAAAATTATATCACATGATAGACTTAATCTTCAGGCTCGTATTTGCTTAGTGCTCTCTTAATAATTTCAGTTTTACTGGTATGCATTCTAAATGCAAGCCAGTCTAGCCTACTAAGAGTATCGCTATCAAGCACGAAATTCACTCGGTTCGTTCTTTTAATCGTGTATTTTCTCAAGAACTCTTCAATGATTTTTGATATATTGTCCTCGCTATATATTTCATACGTAAAGCTAGAGTCTGTTGCGCCAGACACAAACATGTCTTGGGTATCATTTTTTCTTTCTTTGGTTATTAACAGGCATGGTTTATGGTTGGCTCTAGCATACGCAAGTAATACCCCAAGAGTCATACTGTGTACGCTCGCATCGATTACCACTATTTGAGCGTCTAACATTTTTTTTATAGTTGCCTGATAGGTACTTGAGTCAGAATAGCGTGAATAATCTTTATGTTTTATTGGATTATCAAACTCTTCTATGCTGATATTTGATATTACATCAAATCCAGAATCTTTTATAGTCTGAATAACTTTTCTATAACGTGGTGCGTGATCTGTAAACATAGTAGTTGAACAGCTAAAAAAGACTTTGGTTTTTTGCATGGTAAGATTCCTTTACGATATATACTCTTGCATTAAAACAAGAACGGGGTTACTATGGTAATAAGATATCATACATAAAGATTTATGTAAAGGAAATCTAGTGACTGATCTAGAAAGAATTAAATTTGATTTACACAAACGAGAAGATAAAGATTCATTAATAGTAGATTATCTGGATAGACATTTCCCTATTCCAGAATTTCCCGTTTGCGGTTCAATTGAGAACTTCCTCGGTAATCGTGCATTTTACTTGATTGCACAACCAAATATTTCTGAGGGCTTACCTAACGTAAACATACTTATAAGCGCCTCTTGTACTGGTCAAGATTCTGTAATTAATGCAATGTCAGAAATAGGTAGAGAACCTATAAATATACGAACTGCAACAACTCGTAAGCGTCGAGTAGAAGAGTCTGAAGATGCTTACGTGTGGATGGATCGAATTGAGGGCGTCGTTGGTACGAATGAGGTAGACTTGCTCATAGAAAAATATGGTCTAGTTGAATGTCAGCAATATTGTAATAATCTTTATGGCACACCACTAGAGAGCTTGCGTGAAGCAGCTAAGAATCAAGGCGATAAACCAATTGTTCTAAAGAACGACCAACACGGTGCTGCACAAATAGCATCCAGAATAAAGAAAGAAATGAATTCGATAATAGTTGCAATGTTTCCTGAGAATTATAAGCAACTAGTTGAGCGTGTGAAAAGCGGAAGAAATGATCCAATATCGAGATTAGCAGAAGCGGCTGTGTTTATAATTGAATACGAAGATGTTTCTCATTACGCTTTAGTAAACCGCGAGCATAGCAATTCTAAACTAGGAGCGCAGATTACAGCGCATGAATTGTTAACTATTATTGATATAGAAAAATCTAGGAGCGAAAATGAAAATTCTTAAAATTAATATTGGCCTAGTGGGGTGTGGGAGATGGGCGCAGAATACTCATGTTCCCTACATTATGTCTTCAAATGCGATTGGGAAAAAATATTTATCTGGAGTCATAACAGAAGAAGAAGGTCAAAATATGGCTGATAAACTAAACTTTGATCATTACATTCACGATTGGAAAGAACTTGCTAGATCTGAAAAAATTTCAGCTGCTATTATTTCAACACCGCACCAATTTCATTATGAACAGATAAAAACCTTCTTAGAAAATGGCAAACATGTACATGTTGATAAACCGCCTACTTTACTGCACTCACAGTTTATAGAATTAGTCGAGCTAGCAAATCACAACGATCTAATATTTAGCGTTCACGCACAGATGAAATATATGCCAGGAATGTCGAAAGTTAGAAATATACTAGCTTCCAATTTTAGTAGTATTTATCAGGTTAGCGGATACTTCTGGCAGAAGTTATTTGATGATTTTAAGGGTAGCTGGAGAGCGGACAAACACCTCTCGGGTGGTGGAATTATGGTAGACAGCGGGTATCACACAATCGATACAGTTCACTATTTACTAAATATGTATAATCCAACCAACCTAACCTTCCTTTCTCATGTTGGTCCTAGAAACTCTAGCGATACCGTAGGTCTACTTACCTATAAACAGAAGGACACTATTATTAGCGTGAGTGCAATTCGAGGAGCTCCAAAAATGACCCAACAACAACGTATCGAGATTTTTGGTGATGCGGGTTATATTGAATTCAAATTAGTAAAAGGCCAAGAAAAAGATCGTTCAATAGTCACATTTCAAAAGATTAATGGAGAATTTGAGACATATAATTATGAGATTGATAATGCTCATGATAGCGATCCGCTCGAAATGTTTATTGAGGTATTACTTTCAAAAAATCGTCATATGCTAAATGAGATTAATTACAATGTGAAGATTAGTGGATCAGTAGTTAAAGTTTTAGATAGTGCATATAATAAGCCAATTTAAGGAGGAACAATGCAAGAAATAACAACACCAAAGCCACATTTTAGTTGGGGTAGCCCAACTAAAAATCAGATATCTGCCTTGAAGCAATATATCGACGACGGTGGAGATATGTCTATTTACGGAGATACTGGCATATATGAGAAATTGGAAAGATTTTTGAGTCGTTATTATAATCAAGAGTATATTATTCTTACAAACACAGGTACAAGCGCATTAAACTCAGCTTACGTAGGTATAGGTATTGAGCCGGGCGATGAGGTGATAGTTCCTACGTATACTTTCTTAGCTACTGTAACTCCGCTTCTAAGAATTGGTGCTGTGCCAGTATTTGCTGATGGTAATAAAGATACCGGCAACATTGATCCAGAAGATATTGAGCGAAAGATTACCGAAAAGACAAAGGCTATCGCAGTTACGCATATGTGGGGTGTTGCTTGTGATATGGAAAAAATTATGGAGATTGCAAAAATACACAATCTAAAGGTCGTGGAAGACTGCTCTCATGCTCACTTTACTCCTTATAAGAATAAATTGTTGGGTACGTATGGTGATGTTGCATGTTTTAGTATCGGTGCACGCAAAACTCTTACTTCTGGTGAGGGTGGTTTTATTATGACAAACAATCCAAGTGTTTATATACGTGCTAATTTGCTTGGGCATTTTGAGGTACGCGCAGTTGAGGCATTAGAACGAATTAAAAACGAAGGGTACGATGATCTGTTTAATAAATATAGTGGCTATGAGACTGGGTTTGGAGAGAACTATCGTATGCACCCATACTCTGCTGTAATGTCTCATGCATTATTAGATAGCGGTGAAATCTTTGAAATTATCAAAAAGAGAAGAGAATCTCTTGAATACTTTACTAACAGATTAAACGAAGTTTCGTTTATTGATGCACCTGTTATACATGATGGTTTCTATGAAGGGGCAATGTATGGCTACAAAGGTAAAATTCATGCTAATAAAATCAAAATTCCAACAAAAGAAGCTGTATTAATTTTGCGCAACCTAAATATGGAAATAAAAATACCTGATAGCACTCCACTTCACAAAAAGCCCTTATTCTTAAATCTAGACAAAATGAGCCTTGGCTATGATAAGCCAGTTAAGATAGAAGGAGATTTCCCTGGTGCTACTGAGTATTTCTCAGGAAGAGTGAGCTTACCTACATTTACTAGAGGGCTTGAAAAAGATAAGACATTAATAGACCAGTACGTAAATCTATTTAAAGCTTTTGAAGTAGAATATGGCGTTTAATCGACTAAGAAACATGCAAATGTTACCTATGATGGATATTTAGATACTTACTAGGACAGATTATTCTCTAAAAAAGAACACAAATAGGCGCTAGGTCTATTGTTATCGGTTGTTAGCGGCTATTAAAGCAGTGTCTAAAACTCTCCTCTATTTATACCTGTTTCAGCGAGAATCTATCTCCTAGTGCAAAAACGCCTTACTTAGTACGCATAAGAAATTGTCTTGAATATAAGTTTCAACTTTGTTGACAGTAACTAAAGCTCATAATGAACAGGCCGAGCCGATACAACTACTTGATAAACTAAAACCATTAATGCAAGTATTACTTCTTAGTAACCGTTTAGTGCTATGGCGATTACTCAAGGAAATATAAAACTGCCCGCGCGGGACAGTCTTCAGCCAGTTCCTTGGCTCCGGGGGCGGGGTTCGAACCCGCGGCCTATTGGTTAACAGCCAACCGCTCTACCGCTGAGCTACCCCGGAATATGTGTCGTATTATAGCGAGTTTTCAATCAGTTGTAAAGTTACCGGCGGACAATTTCCAGGGCTTTTTTCAAAACCTCCGCTTCCGAGCGCGATTTCTCATCATCCGCTGCTTCCCGCTGTTTAATCTCCTTCACCAAGTTTTGCCACCAAGCCTCTTTTTCCACCTGGCATAGCACCAATGACCGCACCTCGCCGTCACGCTTGTCAAGTAGCCCTGCCGCCACCAAATTATCGACGTGCTTTGCCACCGTCGAGACCGACTTATACCCCAGCGCCCGCATAATTTCCCGCAGCGTCGGACTATAGCCATTACCCTTGATAAACCCATCGATAAAATCCAGCATCAATTTCTGCTTTTTCGTCAGTTGCATATCTAAAGTATACACCATGCGTTATACTTACAATATGGTAAAAGACTTTATGGGCGATGTTCGATTTTGGCTTCTGGCAATAGTTATTTTTGGCGGCGTCTTTGCCTTAAGTCCCAGCTTAAGTTTAGCAATCCTCGATTTTTCCTCCCTGCGCCTGGGCTTATATCAAATGGCAGCCGCTGGCCTCCTTGTCACATCTTTACCGCTATTATTTACAAACTGCCAAAGATTCCTTAAAAATCGTTACCTAATTGGCGGGTTTTTAGCAATTCTTCTAGTCATGTCTATCGGCGTCTTTTTCGCCGAGGCGCGTCTTCGCACCGCACTTTATTCATTGTCGCTCTTATTTTTACTGGCTATCGGTTTGGCAGCCGCTGTAACCTACCGCCAATTATCTAAAAACCAAAAACATAAGTTCATCCGCATTGGCCTATGGAGCGGCCTGGTTTTCGGAATCTTAGCAATTACCCAACTCATCGCCGCCACCTTTGAACCAACTGGCTTTGGCACGCTTTGTTCTGGCTGTAAAGCTGATGTTTTTGGTTTTCCGCGCATCAATCTATTCGCTGCCGAACCGCAGTTTCTAGCCAACGCCCTGCTACCCGCCTTTTTCTTAGCCCTCTTCCAGCCAAAATCTCGCCTCGCTCAATTCAGCTTATTTTTCACTGCCACAGCCATCGCCTTGACTTTTTCTCGCGGCGGGTTCTTAGCAATTTTTCTAGCCATCATAATTTTCATCGCTATAGCCTCAATCAAGCGCCTCAACATCTCTTTCCTCTATAAAAAACTTCCTCTGATTATTATCGGCACGTTTTTCGGATTTACTTTACTATTTTTATCCGCCAATATCCGCTATAGCAGCTCGCCGTTCATCGCGCACAACACGCTTGTTAGTATGATTGACCAACTATCACTCGGCCGAATCAAAATTCCGCAAAAAACCACCGTGAAAAACCAGCCAGCACAAGCGGCGAAAAACCCTTCTCCGCGTAGCACACCGGGCGCAAAACCAACTTCACCAGAACAAACCTTTCAACCTGCCGGTTTTGTCGAAGCCTCAGCCAACGACCGTCTTAGCGCCAGCGATCTAGCGATTAAATCCTGGCTAAACTCGCCGCGCGCCTTTTTCTTCGGCGTCGGTCTCGGCAATCTCGGCAGCTTTATCCAAAAGCACCTCCACGTTAGTGTGCCAACCGACCAAACCGTCTACATTTTCTACATTTTACTACTTAGCGGACTGGGTATTATCGGACTGCTGCCGCTCATCATTACGCCGTTTATTATTCTCTTCTTTGCCATAAAAAATCTCCGCCAAACTAAAGCCCAATTTATTTTATCGTTGACAGTTACCTTATTTATACACTTTTGGTTTTTCGGTAGTTTCATTAATACAATCCATTGTTTTGCTATAATTGGTATATTTTTGTATAATTACCCCAAAGATTATGCGGAAAAAGTCTGATTTTTACTTCAAAATTGCCTTAGTTGTCCTGGATATTCTGGCTTTAGTGAGCGCCTTTACCATTGCTTATGTGCTGCGAATTTCCTTAGACCCCAGACCGTTTCACATTAGCATTAATGCTCTAGATTTTATCACTTCTATCATCATGACCTTGCCGCTATGGATTATTATGTTTTATTTCTTCGGACTATACGACCGCGAAAGCTACACGCATCCTTTACGCCAATTTGGACGAATTCTTCTGGCGTCAGTTACCGGAATTATGATTATGATTTCAGTAACCTTTTTCACCAACACGCCGCTGTTTCCGGCCAAGCTTGTCGCTGTCTATGCCGCGGGAATCGGCTTTATTTTACTGATGATGTTTCGGAGTATGGCAAATATTATTCGCTTGCGGCTGTTAAAACGCGGCCTGGGGGCGCGCCGAGTTATGCTGATTGGCAATTGCGATTTAACTCATGTTTTGGCCGATTTTATTGATAACAATCCATTGACTGGCTTTAAGATTAGCGGGATTGTGGCGCGGGCTGAGTTTATTCCGATTGAACTGAAGAAACTAAGGCGATCATCGCTGGAATCGGCGCTGACTAGAGATAAAATTGACGTTATCATCCAAACTGATTCAAAAAAAGTCGGCGAACATTACCAGCTTGCCCAAAAGCACTATCTTGATTTTTACCAATCGCCGGAACTTGACGGAATTATGACCGCCAAACACACCATTGACATCATCGATTCCGTGCCGCTAATTCACGCTCATCCGACGCCGCTGATGGGTTACGGCCAGATTGTGAAACGAATTATGGATATCGTTGGCGGGACAATTGGTATTATTTTAGCCTCGCCGATAATGCTTTTAGTGGCAATTGCCGTGAAAATTAGCGACCCAGCCGGCCCAATCCTGATGCACGGCAAACAACAAAAGCGACTCACTCGTTATAACCGGCCGTTCAAAGTTTACAAATTCCGCTCGCATTATGCCAAATTTGACGGTAAAACTGACGAAGAAGTATTCCAAATGGTCGGCAAACCGGAGCTGATTGAAGAGTATCGTAAAAACGGCGATAAACTTGACTATGATTTTCGTGTTACGCCAGTCGGCCGTTTTATCCGCCGGTTTAGTCTGGACGAATTGCCGCAGCTGTTTAATGTCTTGAAGGGTGACATCAGCCTAGTTGGACCGCGCGCACTGGTGCCACACGAACTCAGCGCATACGATAAAAAACATGTTTTACTGGCGGTAAAGTCCGGACTGACTGGGCTGGCGGTAGTTTCTGGCAGGCGCAGTATTAGCTTTGAGGAGCGGCGGCGAATTGACCTATACTATGTGCAAAACTGGAGCTTATGGCTGGATATCACTATTCTATTAAAAACCTGCTTGGTTATTTTCCAAAAGGACAATTGATGAGCAAGCCAAAAATTGCCATAGTTCATGACTGGTTGTATGGTGGTGGCGCTGAAAAAGTCGTCTTAGAAATTCACAAATTATATCCAGAGGCGCCAATTTACACTTCTTTTTGTAGCGATGAATGGCGAAACAAGCTAGATAATAAAGTCGTCACTGGTTACTTGCAGTGCTGGCCTTTTTCGAAAATCCGTCGCTTTTTGCCGCTCTTGAGGCAATGGTGGTTTGCACAGCTTGACCTTAGCGAGTATGATATTATCATTTCTAGCTCGGGTAATGGCGAAGCTAAATTTGCCCGCAAATCCCGCCCCGAACAATTACATATTTGCTATTGCCACACGCCAACGCACTTTTATTGGCGGCATTATGATGAATATATTAAGCGCCCCAGTTTTCGTCCGCGCTGGCTAGCCAGATTAGGCTTAAAAACTTTGGTTCGTCCGCTGAAAAAACGCGATTTTACTGCTGCCCAGCAAGTTGATATTTTCATTGCCAATTCCACCGGCATCCAAGCTGATATCGCAGAATTTTACCAGAAAAAAAGCACTGTTATTTTTCCGCCAATCGACTTATCAAATTTCTCACTGCTGGCTAAAACTCGTCAGCAAACAGTCATTCCTAAAAAGCCGTGCTGCCTGATTTGGGGAAGAATTGTGCCGATGAAGCGACTTGATGTAGCTATCGACGCCTGCCAAAAACTTGGTTGGCAGCTGGATATTATGGGTAAAGGCCCCGATATGGATCGTCTAAAAAAACTGGCCGGCCCACATACAAATTTCTTAGGATTTGTTGATGATGTAACGCGAGAAAAGCACATCAAAGAAGCCGATTTATTTATTTTTTGCTCGCATGAAGACTTTGGCATCGCGCCAGTTGAGGCTTTAGCGGCAGGAATTCCGGTGATCGCTTACCAAGCTGGCGGCGCACTTGATTATATTAATCCAGGAAAAAACGGCTGGTTTTTCTCAGAACAAACGGCCGAGCAATTGATAAAAACCTTAAACGAACTGCCGGGTAAAAAAGTTTCGCCAACAAAAATTTCTGCCACCGCTAACGAATTTTCAGCCGCCATTTTCCGCAAATCAATGAAAAATATAGTTGAAAAATCATGGAAGGAGTATTCTCATGAAAATCGCCATTGATGCTCGCACATTACGAACAAGTACTGGCCGCTACATCGAGCGCCTGATCCATTATTTACAAAAAATTGACAAGAAAAACGATTATATTATTCTACTAAAGCCAAAAGATTTTGACAGCTGGCAGCCAACCAACCCACGTTTCCAAAAAATTGCCTGCCCCTATAAAGAATATACTTTTTCTGAACAAATTGATTTTAAAAAACAATTGGAGGGGCTGAATCTAGACCTGGTGCATTTTGCGATGGTTCAGCAACCAGTTTGGTATCATGCTAGTCCAGTCGTCACCACCATGCAAGATTTGACCACCGTTCGGTTCAAGAATCCTGATAAAAATCCTGTAATTTTCTGGGTAAAGCAGCAAATCTACAAGTGGGTAAATAAAAAGGTAGCGCGAAAATCCGCTCATATTATCACTATTTCCGATTTCGTGAAAAATGATTTGGTTGGATTTACCGGGATTAGTCCAGATAAAATTACAGTGACGCTGGAGTCAGCCGACGAGTTACCAAAGGGTAATGATCCTGTCAAAGAACTGATTGGCAAAAAATTTATTATGTATATTGGCCGTCCAACACCGCATAAAAATTTACGGCGGCTGATTGATGCTTTTGCATTATTACAAAAAAAGCACCCAGAGCTGACATTAGCCTTGGCTGGCAAGAAGGATAGTAATTACGCTCGACACGAAGCTTACGTTAACGAACATAATATTAAAAACGTCATTTTTACTGATTTTATATCAGATGAGCAATTACGCTGGATGTACGAAAATACGGCTGTTTATTGCTTCCCGTCACTAAGTGAAGGTTTTGGTTTGCCAGGCCTTGAGGCCATGCTCCATGGTGCGCCAGTCGCTTCAAGCACCGCTACTTGCCTGCCAGAAACTCACGGCGATGCCGCTCACTATTTTGATCCGTACGATGTCGAGGATATAGCACGCGCTATTGATGACCTTCTAACAGACGAGAAACTACGCCGCCAGTTGATTAAAAAAGGCAAGCAGCACGTCAAAACTTTTTCCTGGCAGCGGATGGCCGAGCAGACGTTGGCAGTTTACAATAGCGTAGTTAAGGATTAGTTTTCTGAGCCAGTCGCTTGATTGATTCGCGTCGATGAATCATATTTTTCGCTGTCACCAACACAAAACTGCATTTTAATACCGTATTTTTCACAGACAGTCGCCTCTGGTATTTCGGCAGTAGAATTACGATCGCCACCGTTTGCAAATATCAGCTCATTACCCTCAAACAATCTCGCAAGATGATCAAGAGTAGCACATTGCGTACCGTCTTCATCGATTGACAACACCACCTCATCAACTACTCGTAAGGCCCGAATTAGGCGTAATCGATTTTGTTCATCAAGGATAATTTTGCCTTTTTTTATCAGCTGCTGCTTATCATTATTAACAATCACTAGCAACCTATCCCCTAGCTGAGCTGCCGCTTCAAATAAATTAAGGTGACCTCCGTGCAATGGATTAAAATAGCCGCTGACAATTACAATTTTCATGTATCCTCCTCTATAACTTCTATATTATACCTGATATACTATAATTATGACAAAGATGCTAGTCACGGGAGGCGCGGGATTCATTGGCTCGAATTTTGTGCATTATACCGTCAAACACAAGCCAGAATATGACATCACTGTTATCGATAAGCTTACTTATGCGGGTAATACTGCCAATTTACAACCAGTGGCTGATAAGATCAATTTCGTGGAGGGCGACATTTGCAACACTGAATTGATGGACAAATTGGTGGCTGAAAATGACATCGTGGTGCATTTCGCCGCTGAAAGCCATAACGATAACTCCCTGCGCAATCCATGGCCGTTTGTCGAGACCAACGTGGTTGGTACCTACACCATTATTGAGGCTGTCCGCAAGCACGGCAAGCGTTTGCATCATATCTCGACCGACGAAGTATTTGGTGATTTGGAGCTTGACGATCCAAACCGCTTCACCGAAGATACGCCGTACAATCCGTCCAGCCCCTACTCCAGCACCAAGGCTTCCAGCGACATGCTGGTACGCGCCTGGGTTCGCAGCTTCGGCATCAAGGCAACGATTTCCAATTGCTCCAACAATTACGGCCCATACCAACACATCGAAAAGTTCATTCCGCGCCAAATCACTAACATTTTAAGCGATATCAAGCCCAAATTGTACGGCACTGGCGAGCAAGTCCGCGACTGGATTCACGTTGATGATCACAACTCGGCAGTTCACCTCATCTTGGAAAAAGGCAAACTGGGTGAAACTTACATCATCGGCGCCGACAACGACCACGTCAATAACAAGATGGTGATTGAGCTGATTTGCGAGCTGATGGGCAAAGGCAAGGATTGGTATGAGCATGTCAATGACCGCCCAGGCCACGACATGCGCTACGCCATGGACTCCAGCAAGCTACGCCACGAACTGGGTTGGCAGCCACAATATACTGATAACCAAACTGGTATGCGCGACGGGCTGCTACAAACCATTGAATGGTACCGCGAACACGAAGACTGGTGGAAAGCCCAAAAAGAAGCGGTTGAAGCAGCCTACGCAAAACAGGGACAATAATCGTGAACGAAGCGCCGTCAAAAACTAAAGTCAGCAGTAAAATCGTCTACCAAAATCCTTGGATTACCGTCCGCGAAGACCAAACACGCGACCTCGCGGGCAATCTGGGAGTATATAGTTACATGGAATCGCGCGACTCGTGCATGATTGTGGCAGTTGACGACAAAGAGCGAATCTATTTGGTCAGAGGATTTCGCTATCCATCGCAGAGTTTTGGCTGGGAATTACCTGGCGGTGGAGGCGACGGCGAGGATTTGCTTACCGCCTCCAAGCGTGAACTAGAGGAAGAGACTGGCATTACCGCGCAGTCTTGGAATAAGCTCGGCGAAGTATATGTTTGCAACGGTCTTATGACAGAAAAGATGGCAGTATGCTTAGCGCGAAACTTATCTTTCAGCGGACATAAAGAGCAGTCAGGCGAAGTATTTAGCGACATGCGTTTCTTTACCCGCGATGAAATCGACGCGCTCATCGCTCAAGGCGAAATCAATGACTGCCAAACTCTGGCAGGACTACATTATTATCAACTATGGCGAAAGGACAATCTATGAGCTTTAATCCAAGCGACTACAACGAACTAACCGTCACCGAATCACCCATCCCCGGGCTATTCGTCGTTAAACTACCAGTCCATGGCGACAACCGCGGCTGGTTCAAAGAAAACTATCAAAAGGAAAAAATGGAAGCACTGGGACTACCGTCATTTAACATCGTGCAGAATAACATCAGCTTTAACGATAAAGCTGGCGCTACTCGCGGCCTGCACGCCGAGCCGTGGAATAAGTTCATCTCCACTGCCAACGGCCGCGTCTTTGGTGCGTGGTGCGATTTGCGTAAAGGCGACAGCTTCGGTCGAGTTTTCACGCACGAAATTAACCCTGGCACGGCAATTTTCGTACCAAAAGGCGTCGCTAATGGCTATCAGGCGCTTGACGACAACATTGCCTACACCTACCTGGTCGACGCGCACTGGTCGCCAGACGCCAAGTACACGTTTGTCAATTTGTTTGACCCGGCGCTTGGTATCAACTGGCCAATCAGCCAAGACCAGGCGATTATTTCCGAAAAGGACGCCCGGCACCCACTATTAATTAACGTTATCCCAATGGAGGTATAGTATGA
The DNA here is from genome assembly GCA_905373795.1 of Candidatus Saccharimonadota bacterium. Lineage (GTDB taxonomy): Bacteria > Patescibacteriota > Saccharimonadia > Saccharimonadales > Saccharimonadaceae > Nanosynbacter. Next base: position 172,905 of record CAJPUO010000001.1, on the reverse strand, counting down.
ATTCAAATAACATTTTTATCGTCGGAGCAAACGGTCAATTAGGACGAGCGCTCCGTCATCAATACCCAGAGGCTAAATTTGCTGATATAGACGAAATGGATATCACTGACCGCCGATCAGTCGAATCATTTGATTGGTCAGGAATATCAATAGTTTTGAACGCAGCAGCCTTTACTAATGTTGACGGCGCAGAAACACCAGAAGGTCGCCTAGCAGCCTGGAAGGTTAACGCCTCAGCCGTTGCAAACCTAACCCGAGTTTGCCGCACTCACAACATGACTTTGGTGCATATTTCTAGCGATTACGTATTTGACGGAACGAAAGAACCTCACTCTGAAAGTGAAGATTTCAGTCCGCTGAGTGTTTATGGCGCGTCGAAGGCGGCTGGAGATCTACTCGTTGAGCAGCTTGATAAGTTTTATCTACTACGTACTACTTGGGTAATTGGTGAAGGTAAAAATTTCGTCCGCACCATGCTGGGATTGGCGGAGAAAAATATTTCGCCAACTGTTGTTGATGACCAGATTGGGCGTCTAACTTTTACCAGCGAACTAGTGAGAATTATTGATCATTTACTGTCAACAGAGGCACCGTTCGGCACATACAACGCCACCAACGACGGCCCGTTGGAAAGCTGGGCGGATATCACCAGGCGAATTTTCCGGCTAGCTGGGCGCGACGACTTGACCGTCACCAACACAACGACTGCTGAATATTTTGCCGGTAAAGACGGCATCGCACCGCGTCCATTGGGTAGCAACATGAGCCTTGACAAGCTACATTCAACTGGATTTACTAGCCGTAATTGGGTAGATGATTTAAGTGAATATCTCGTTAAATAAACTAAAGTTAGCCTATTTCCACTATTAACAGATTACTTCAAAAGCCTATTCTCTATATCGGTAAAACCAGATAATATAACCATCTTATCTGGTATGTTTTCTTTGATAAAATTACGTTGACTTGGGTCATATATTAAATCTTTAGCAGTAAAATCCGAATAGACCTTAGGTGTATAAGTTATCTTGCGATCCCTCTTGTCAATCATTTGAATAGAAAGATTATCTCCAACGCCGCTAGCCTTACTATTTATATTCCCCTGTATAAAACCCTTAGCACATAAAAACAATTTATTTGATTTTCCTATTTTTAATGGCACTGTAGATTTTTTAGCTTCCCGGAAAGTACGTCTACTCCAGTGAGCCAAGAAATTTCCATCACCAACATTCCAACCACCATATATTATTGCAGCTTGTTTAGTATTTCTATCTTTTCAAGTGCAGCAGCTATATAATCTTGATTTATAATCAAATTCGACTCTTGTAAACAGAAGGCTGGCTTGCCACCACCATGAGATTGAGGGCTATTGATAGCAACCTCAGGAGGTATACCCATTACTAATTGAATAGCTGAAAATCCCTCATCTTTGCGCTGTTGCGCTAACCTATAAAACTCGTCTGTTAAAATTCTATCCGTCAAACCATACCACCAGGTGTCAGCGAGAAAATGATTAATCGTTCGATTGTGCTGTTTGTCGATAGCTACAGACATTTTAGGGTATCTTCCCATGCAGTACGAGCTAATGATTTAGGTATTTTTACATCATCAAACGAAATGATTTCGCCCTCTTTAATGTCTCTTTTAAATGTAGTATTCGCAATTAATCCTATTGGGACTTTATCCTTATTAACCTTAATAGGCATCGCCTCACCACGAATGGTAAAACTACCAGTCGCTCTGTCGATTTTTTCTACTGCTAACACTAAAATATATCGTTGTTGCCTATGAATATTATCTTCTGTATCTGTTAATATGATATCATATTAACAGTAAGTTAGAGAGAGGAATAATGAAAGGAATTATTTTAGCAGGCGGCTCAGGTACTCGCCTCCACCCTATCACCAAGGCTATTAGCAAACAGCTAATGCCGATATACGATAAACCAATGATTTATTATCCGTTAACCACGCTGATGCAAGCAGGAATTCGCGATATTTTAATTATCACCACACCGGATGATCAAGCTGGTTTTCAGCGGCTGCTCGGCGACGGTTCGCAGTGGGGTATCAATATGGAATATGCTGTCCAGCCCAAACCAGAAGGTCTAGCACAGGCTTTCATTATCGGTGAAGAATTCATTGGCAACGACAAAGTGGCTTTAGTCCTGGGAGACAACATATTCTATGGTGAGCGGCTGGATGAATCACTAAGAGAATGTACCAATCCTGACGGCGGCACCGTCTTTGCCTACAAAGTTTCCGACCCAGAACGCTACGGTGTTGTCGAATTTGACGAACAGAACCAGGCTATTTCTATCGAGGAAAAACCAGCTCAACCGAAATCGAACTTCGCTGTGGTTGGGCTGTATTTTTATGATAATGACGTTATTGAGATCGCCAAAAATGTCCAGCCGTCAACACGAGGCGAGCTGGAAATCACCTCCATCAATGCCGAATATCTACACCGCGGCAAACTGCAAGTCCAGACTTTAGACAACGGTGACGTTTGGCTAGATACCGGGACAATTGATAGCCTGACCGACGCCTCTGACTTCGTTCGCGTCATCCAAAAACGAACCGGCCGCATCATCGGTAGCCCAGAAAAAATTGCTTTCAAAAATGACTGGATTAGCCGAGAACAACTTAACACGCTTGCTGAGCCGCTCAAGAAATCTGGTTACGGCAAATACCTAGCGTGAATTTTCATTCAAATCAAAATTCCTTTTAGGCCATCACACGCTCTAATTAGGAAATTCTTTGACGTAGTACCATGATCAATATATGGTATTTTTTCATTACCTAAAATCTCAGTAAATATAAAGCAGCAGCAATCGCGTGGTCAAATAGCTCTGGTACAGTAAACGCCGCCTTTACCTTACTCTGCATGTAAACTCCGAACACACCAACTCCATTTAAACGCCATGGCAAACACCGCCCAACTTAGCATATAAAAGCTCCTTGCACAGCACTAAGACTGGCGGCGAATAAAATACTACTCATCAAAAGTTTTGACAACTTTACTTTTTGATCACTATAAAAATAATCAGCCGCTATGCTCAAGATAAATATACTTAATGCGACTGGGTAGAAAGAAATAAGATAAGCCAACACCAATAACAAGTAATGCTGCCAGTAGTTCATAAGTATATTTTTGTATAATATCGCCCCCCTGAGCTAACAAGGCATTAATACTCATGTAACTCGAAAGAATAACAAATAATCTACCCGTAAGACCTAGCTGTCCAGTTGGTAGGAATATCACCGCGGTAACTATTGCATATAGTCTGCGGCTTATATAACCTGTTTACTAGAATAGTACCCATCCTAATTATCCTCGTCGTGTTTTTTCTTTGAAAAAATAAATAATTTAAAGACCAGAAAATTCCAAATAGCAAACACTACTGTTGTGATTATTTTTGCCCATTGAATTTCCAGGATATTAGTTTTCACCAATACATCAACCATCATAGATGTCGCTATTAAGTTAAAGATACTCAACAAAGCGTATAGATATATCTGCGTTTTTAACGAGAATCGATCGTCTTTGCTATGATTGAAAACCTGTTTTCTATTCATGGGAAAATTAACACAAAACCCCGATAAGAAACCAATGCCACTTGCCATGAAAGCTGGCATTTTAGCTATATAGTACAATATGGAGGTAACTAATGTATCAACCGCCAGCGTCGTCACACCGACAATGCCAAATAAAAGTATCTGTATAACAAGCTTTTTCATACTAACCAACTAACCCATAATACCATATTTATAGTATAATGAGAGGTATGTATAGAAAATTAGAGACCGCAGTTGTTATACCTTGTTATAACGAAGAAAAAATGATCACTCAAACGATCAAAAAATTACCAAAGTACATTGATCATGTCATAGCCGTTAATGATGCCAGCACTGATGATACCATTGGCGTTCTAAATAAATTAAAAAAGCAAAATGATCGACTGATTGTCGTTGACAACAAAACAAATCAAGGTGTCGGCGGCGCTCTCATCTCAGGATATAATTACGCTATCGAGCACACCAAAGCGACCGCTATCGGGATCGTGGCGGGCGACGACCAGTTTGACTCGTCATACCTCAAGGCAATGCTAGACGATTTTATCGATCAATCAGCAGATTACGTGAAAGCCAGCCGCTTCTTCCACCGAGAAGCCTTTAAGACCATGCCAAAATACCGCCAATTCGGCAATATTTTCATATCATTGCTGACAAAATTCTCGACTGGATATTATTCCATCACAGACATCACTAATGGCTGCGGTTGGCTACGCCGCGACATAATTGAAAAGGTCGATTTCTCCATAGTCGAAAAGCGCTACGACTATGAAACCAGCATGCTGACCGCCCTATCCATAGTCAATGCTAAAGTTATTGACCACGCCGTACCAGCTCATTACGGTGATGAGAAATCAACTATTAAACTAATCCCAACCGCTTGGCGTAACCTCAGGGCCGTATGGAAAGGTTTTTGGCGACGAATTTACTACAAGTATGTTCTATATGGTTTTCACCCAGTAGCACTGTTCTTGTTTACTGGTATGTTTTTCTTGATTATCTCGCTGTTAATCGCAGCATTCTTGTTGTATGTTAAATTATTCGCTCATCAATCACCGACCGCTGGCAGCGTTATGCTAGCTGTACTACCATTCATCTTAAGCGTACAGCTAGTTTTAACAGCGCTCACCATTGATGTCTCTAATGAGAACAACAATTTTAAGAAATAAACTACAGCTCGATATCGTCTACATCGCCAATACCATCAACGAGATGGTTTGGATGCATGGCTGATAAGAATTCCTCGTTACGAATACCGCTCATAAGGGCAATGCTGGTAGCACCGAGCTGCTGAGCCGCCGCGACGTCTGCTTCGGTGTCGCCAATGATAACGACTTCACTTGGATTGTCCACTGTTTGCCTGACGATATCCGCCTTTTTCAGCAGCGTTCCCTCTTTTGTGTCACTATGACCCGACAAAATCTTTTCAAACAAATGCTGAATTCCCAAATGTTCAATCTGCCAATCAAGAGCATTTGCATTTCGCCTCAAGCTTAATAGATACAACTTGTTATCGTTTGCCCGTAACTGTTCTAGTGTGCGCAAACTATCCTTAAAGAGTTCATCTGCACCCAATTCTTCTTGCGACTCGATCCGGTCAATAAACAGCTTGAGATATGCATCTTTTTCATCAATACTCAGACCACTCAGTGGTAGTAGCTTGTCCCAAGACACGTTAGCGCGCTTCATTTCCCAATATTCTTCCTTACCAAGCGCAGTCCCGCCCAGCGCCTTAACACATTTTTCATACACCCGATAATGTCGCGGCGCAATATCAACCAATGTACCGTCAAAATCAACAAAGATATTCTTATTATTCATACAGTTCCTCCATCCCTTTAAGTTTATCTGGGAAAAATACCTCCGGATGATAATTGAGCAATTTCTCCGCTCGAGATATATCGACAATTATATCACAGCCACCCTCCTCAGACAAAATAGCAATACGACTTGTTGACTTTATATTATCAACAATTGACTGGGCTGTCTCCCCAATAGAAACACCCCTACCTGTTCCAATATTAACTATGCCAACTCCACTTGCATTAACCGCGCATATAATGCTGCGAGCCACATCGTCAATATGTACATAATCACGCAGTACTTTTGCACCACGAATCGTCAAATCTTCACCAGCTTTGGCCGCTCGAATAAAGTTCGGTATAGCTCGAGCGATAGGGTCATATCCACCATACATCACCGAGAACCGCAAAACAGTTAGTTCTTTATTCATTTTTTTTACGTATGACTGAGCGATGAGTTCGCTAGCCATTTTAGTAGAACCGTAATACGAGCCGCCGGCGACAACATTATCCTCTGTGATTGGGCCGTGGATTTTTGATTGATCATATACCTCTGCTGTACTACCGATAATAATCTTTTCAGATTTCTCACCAAAATAAGTTAATAGATTAATTGTTGCATCTATATTGCCTAGTCTTGCATTCTCAAGTGTGTCATCGGCAGCTGTTTTTGGTACAAAAGCTGCCAAATGAACAACGGCATCAAATGTCTCATCGCTCACCTTTTTGGCTGCCAATTCTACGCTTTCTTGATCTGATAAATCACACTGAATCCAGCGCTCAGTGAGATTGGCTGGTTGAGATCGACCCAAACAGACAATTTCCCAATCAGTCGGTGCCATTTCTAAGAAACGTCTACCAACAAACCCTGAGGCTCCTGTAACAAGAAGTTTCACTACAGCTCCTGAAGAATACGATCACGTTCAGCAACACTCTCTTCAACGATCTTCATATTAGATAGAACTGGTCGAAAATCCATACCCCGAATCCATACCAATCCGTCCGGCAGGGGGTTGGTATTGTTATCAATTTTTGGCACAGTCTCACCATAACCGAGCTTGACAAATAGCTCGGGCATATTCAAACCAGCCTGAGTAAAGAATTCATGTGTAGTAAAGAAGCGTCCAATATTAATCTCTGTTGGATTTGGTACGCCATTTTTGTCATAAGCCATATCAACACCAAACAAACCATCCGGTTTATCATCAACTGCCAACACCGCTCGGCGCGCAATATCATCAAGTTCGGTATCAGAATAAGTCAACCCCGTGCCTGTCGCACCAGTAACACCAGATGGAGAAATTTTTGCCAACTCCCAGTATAATCGTTTACGACCTTGAGCAACAACCAGCTCGCCATCTTTCCAGAGAGACATCCACGTAACCGTTTCTGGCTCAAGTAACTCAGACACAGTAAAGTTACCATCCCATGAGCCATTTTTTTCTTGAAAATCGAGCCAGTTTTTAGCGCTCTTAACGTCATGAACCGGAAGTGATCCACGACCACCAGCACCAGAAATTGCTCGAATCCACATTGAGCCACCCATCTCCTCGAGGAGCGCAGCCAAGTCTGTATCTCGACCTTCTATCAGCTTAGTCTTTGGCACCTTGATGCCAGCCTTTTCCCAGAGTTTAAATGACTCAAATTTATCTTGCAAAATCTTCACCGTTTCCTTGGCCGGGAAGAATGTCTTGGCATTAATCTTTTCTCGATTTTCACTCAAAAAACCAACCTCAACATCATTCTGTGCGTGGACAAATTCAATATTTTCTTTTTCGATAATATAATTTAAGAAATCGATATATTTAGGGTCATTCGCAAGTGGAGCCAGGTACTTGGCATCAACTTCAGCACGCTGCAAATAATATTTGTCGGCATCTGTACCCACAATATAATATTCTTCGTCAGCTGCCCTTAATGAGCGAATAAAATTTGCTGATGGCGAGCCGCCGGCTCCTGTGACTAAAATTCTTTTCATGTTTCCTCCTATTTTTCCTCGAAAGGCGCAACAGCCTCTAATGATATTTTTAAAGCTTCACGTGCGTCAACTGGATCAACAATTGCCGCTGTACGTCCCATGGATTTAGCCATAAATGCCTTTAACTCTGCTGCCAACGGCTCTTCAAAGTCTACTTTTATAACACGTTTTTCTGGATCGCCAACTTGCAGCACAAACTCAGTAAATCCATCTTTTTGGATTTCCTTCATATTATGTTTGTAGTATGTTAATTCTTGGGTTATATAGTTAGCTTCCAAATAGCCGAGCGATCCCGTTAGTGCAATTGTGCGAATCTTGACTGGTGTAAGCCAGTTTGCCTGAATAAACCCGGAAGCCCGGCCATAGTCCATCAATATCTCTGCCGAGTCGATCTTTTTACTGTGACGAGTACGTGAGCCGTGGCTAGAAATAGCTTTTGGTTTTTGACTCAAAAGATAATTGACAATATCAACATCATGCACCGCCAAATCAATGATGACGTCGGTTTTTGGCTCTACCGCTGGGAATCCACCAACACGTTTACACACCACAGAAGTAATATCACCAATGGCATTATCATCAACCATTTGCTTCAATTTCTTGATAACCGGATTAAACCGCTCAATATGACCAACCGTAAAGGTAACGTTATTCTTCTTAGCACAAGCAATCAACTTGTCAGCTTCTTCTACCGACGAAGCTATTGGCTTCTCTAGCATACAGTGAATACCTCGTGACATAACCTCTGTAGCCACCTCAAGATGAAATGGCGTTGGCACAACTACAGAAACTGCATCAGGTCGCGCCTTTTCAAGCATCTCCTTGTAGTCGGTAAAAAACTTCGCTCTATAGTCATCAGCCAGAGATTTTGCTTCGGGGTTTACGTCGGCAATTGCTACTAATTCTGATTCTGGGAGCATGAAGTAGTTGCGAACATGATTCCTGCCCATATTGCCAGTACCAATAACGGCAACTCTTAGTTTTCCTTCCTGCTTACTAGCCATTGACAGACTCCTTGACCGCCGCAGCAATTATTTCAATATCTTCATCCGTAACCTTTGGATGAACTGGCAGAGATACAACTCGTGCCGCTAAGTCTTCAGCCACTGGGAAATCACCGACCTTATAGCCAAGCTTTGCGATATGTGGATACATATGTAAGGGCTTTGGATAATAAATACCAGCGCCAACACCTTTTTCTCTTAAATCAGCAATAAATTCATCTCTTTTAATACCTTTACCTAGCAGAATTGTATACTGATGATATACATGAGTCCGATTATTACTAATTGTAGGTATTGTAATACCTTGGATATTCATTAAAGCTCTGTCCAATTTGCGTGCATTTTCTTGACGTTTTTTAGTGAAACTGGCGACTTTCTTTAATTGCTCAACCGCAATAGATCCATGTAGATCTGACATGCGATAGTTATAGCCTAAATCTGCGTATTCGTATGGCGCAACCATACCATGTTGCCTAAATGAACGAATCGCTGCTGCAGCCTCATCACTATTTGTCGTTACAACACCACCTTCGCCGCACATAATATTCTTAGTAGCATACAGAGAGAAACAGCCAAAATCACCAAGTGCACCAGCTTTTGTGCCTTTATATTCTGCACCAATAGCCTGGCATGCATCCTCGATAACCTTTAGATCGTGCTTTTTGGCGATTTCCTGTAGTTCAGCCCAATCGCACGGCTGACCATACAAATCAACTGGCACGATGGCTTTTGTTTTTTCAGTAATAGCAGCTTCTATCTTGGAAACGTCAATATTGAACGTTTCTTTATCAATATCCACAAGTACTGGTCGAGCACCCAACATCAATATTGGATTAATAGTGGCGATAAAGCTATACGGCGTAGTAATGACCTCATCGCCCTCTTTCACGCCAGCAGCATACAAGGCGCAGTGAATAGCTGCCGTACCGCTATTTACTGCTAACGCATGTTTTACCCCGCAATACTCCGCCCAGTTCTTTTCTAACTCAGCAACCTTTGGCCCCTGAGCCAACATGCCCGATTCTATAACTTCATTTACTGCCCGGCGCTCTTCATCTTCGATAACCGGTGACGCAATATTTATCATCCTGTAGCCTCCTTGTGTTCTTACTACCTAATATAAAATTATAGCACATCGCTCATTTTTTATTTTTAATTTTTTAGATATATTCTTAAGATATTAAAGCTTTATCCTTACCATTTTTAATAGTATACTAGTAAGTGTCATGCAATTACTACGAACTATGTTTCTAAAGCTCAAGGATGACTCCTGTAAAAAATGGTTATTTCCATCAGCAGTTCTCATATGCCTACTACTAGCAACAGGTTTAAAGTTTTCTGGGTCTTCATTTGGCCCGTACTACGATCTATTTCTTCAAGGTAAACCATCATCAAATCTCATAGCTGGTGAGACCCGACACATTCGTAGCGATGAGTGGCTGGTTGTTACGCAGTTTACAATTGCGCAAAAAGCAGCCGGTTATCCACTCATCAATAAGAACTTCGGTGATTCTGGAAAAAATATGAGCCTCGTCTCCGACGCGCCCTATAAAGAATGGTCAACTATATTCCGCCCTCAGAATCTCGCTTTTTTCATTATCCCGTTTGAGTTTGCTCTTGCCTTTAAGTGGTGGTTTTTGCTCGCGTCATTATTGCTAAGCATGTATTTTCTAGCCTTAAAATTCCTTCCCGGCAAATACTTGCTCGCGAGCCTGCTATCTATCGTCGGTTCATTTACTCCTTTTATATTCTGGTGGTATCAAACAATCACCATCATGAGCATCGTCTGGGGAATTGTCATACTGCTTACAGCCATGCGCTTGATAGAACATAGGCCTCTTTCACTTCTCGCTAACTATAAGCGTGGTGATATCATATCGCAGCTCATATTGTCTGGTTCGCTCATTTATTCACTAGTAGGATTTGCCCTATTGCTATATCCTGCTTTTCAGATTCCCGTCGTAATTACGGTAGGTCTAGTTTTTCTTGGTTATTACATAAACACCTGGAGGAAACTTACTAAAAAGACACGCAAGAGATTGTATATCAACACAGCTGTTCTGACCGGCTCTGCCTTAGTGGCCATTGGTATCATCGGCGTATTTTTAATCACTAGGTTGGATGCGGTGCGAGCTATTTCTGGCACAGACTATCCTGGAGCACGCTTTGTGCATTCAGGCACGCCGTCACAGGCTGACCTCGTTGGACTAACGGGCTACAGTCAATATCGCCTAATGGACAATTCGTCAATCAGCTCAATCAATCCAAGTAAGGGTAGTATCAACCAGAGCGAGTTATCAGCGTCTATCATTATACCTTTTGCCTTTATTATTCCTATATTGCTTATACTTCTTTATCAATGGCGCAAAAAAAGAATGGTAGACTGGGTGGGCGTAGCAATCGTTACTACCTGTCTAGTCTTCGCTGCACATCTATTTTTGCCGGGGTTTTCCACGATAGCAAAGCCCTTTATGCTGCATCTTGTGCCAATAACGAGGCTTCAGCTTGGCTTGGGTTTTGTGGGTATTCTTTCGTTACTTTATGTTATCGCCAACAGTAAACAGCTTGTATCAAAATACCGTCCATGGATATATCTCTATTCAGGTCTCATAGTTATTGTATATATTCTAACGATAGTATTTGTTATAAAATTTAATCGTAATTTTGCCGGAGACTTACGTATATTAGTCATAGCCGCGATCAGCTTTTCTGGTGGCCTAGCTCTTATTTTTATTGGCAAAGAAAAGCTTGGCTTACTGCTGCTATCAGCTCTTTGCATCATGTCAACCATAACCATCCAGCCTCTCTACAAAGGCCTTGGCAGTGGCTATAATAGTAATATAATTACCAGCAAAATAGCTTCGCTGTCATCACCTGATGATGTATGGGGACTGTCTGGCACGGTTGTTTTGGAGAATTTTCCGCAAATGGCCAATCGCAAATCAATTACCGGGGTTCACACGTATCCTGATAAAGACTTTTGGTCGAAAGTGTCCAAGGACAAAACTATTTACAATAGATATGCTCACGTACTGCTGTCTGACACAATCACGGACGACTTAAAGCTAACGCAGCCAGACGTGTTCATTGCGCGCTTGAGTTGCAACAACCATCTCGGCAGAACTATTACTCACGTTCTCGCAACGACCCCCCTCCAACTTCCCTGCTACAAATTAATTGATCAAACCACGGTGGGTGGTGGTACTATTATGTTTTATAAAAGAACCCCGTAAAGTCTTTACTATATTATTAGTACTTGCTATGATTAACCATAAAGGAAATGATCTACTAACATGAGAATACATAAAAAACGAAACCATAAAAAAATAATCTTGGTATTTGTTATACTATTTTTGCTATTAACCGGGTACGCTCTAACAGCCTATGGGTTTAAATTTTGGCCTTTTACGAAAAACCAATTTACTGAAGCAACAGAGGAGCAAAAAACAGCTGGCAACAATATAAAAGAAAAGTCATTAGAAAACACGACTGAAGGATCAGGAGACAAAAAATCTTCACCGCAATCCAAAGCACCGCGAGGTAGCGACCCCTCCCCGGCGCCAACTCCGTCGCCAAACGGCGGTAAGCCGACGGTTGTAGTAAGCATAACCGCCGCAACAGTTGATAAGTCTGCTGCTACTCTTTACGTACGCAGTCTTATCCAAACCATTTCTTCAAACGGCACCTGCACCCTATCGATGCGTCACAGCAGTGGACGAACATATTCAAATAGCGCCGGGTCACAGGCCGGACCGAGCACCTCCAGTTGTAAGGGCTTTAACATACCTCTTTCTCAATTGACTCCGGGAAAATGGACAATAACAATTCACTATGAGGATGCTACAGTTACTGGCAGCGCCGAGGGAGAGGTAGTTATATGAAAAAGTTTCTATTCAGCGTAGGACTGTCGATATCAATCTGTTTGGGAGTATTATTTACTTCATTACCGGTGTCGGCTACCTTGAATGATTTTGATCCAGGCAACATCATGGATGATACGGTTGCCACCAACTATGGATCTATGAATGCGCAGCAAATTCAAGCTTTTCTCAACAGCAAAGTTCCCCAATGCGACACTAACGGATCCCAGCCGGCAAGAGAGTTCGGGAGACCCGACATTAGCCGTGCTCAGTATGCTTCTTTGCGCGGCTGGCATGGTCCACCATATACCTGTCTACGTGATTACCGATCGGGAGATGGAAGGAGTGCTGCTCAGTTAATTTTTGATGTCGCCCAAAAATATCACGTTAACCCCCAGCTTCTTATAGTTCTTCTACAAAAGGAGCAGGCGTTAGTGACTGATGTTTGGCCAACGCGCGGTCAATTTAGAAGCGCAACTGGCTACGGCTGTCCAGACACGGCCGCCTGTGATAGTAAATATTTTGGCTTGGAAAACCAACTAGAGTGGGCCGCAAAGCACTTCCATTATATCATTACTCGTAATCCGAATTGGTATTCCCCATATACGACCGGTGTTAATTTTGTCCGCTGGAGTCCAAATGCGGCCTGCGGTGGATCACATGTAAATATTCAAAATTGGACGACCGCCGCATTATATAGCTACACACCATACCAGCCAAATGCTGCTGCTTTAGCTGCTGGCTATGGCACGGGTAACGGTTGTAGTGCCTACGGAAATCGTAATTTCTATAATTATTTCACCGATTGGTTTGGCGGTACTCGCTCAAGCAGCTCTTTTGCTTGTCGAGATGGTCAAAACCTGCCAGGTATCGCTACTGGCGCTCGAATAACACCAACCAGAATAAATGGCGGTCGAGATACATTAACTGTCACAGTTCCAAATAACACTGGTAGTAAATGTGCTGAGATACATACCTGGACAGACGCTCACTTACAGACATGGTCACAACACGTCGCCACAAACTCATATACATTTAATCAACAATATAGTAAGGTTATTTCACAGAAAGTAAATCACAAGAATACTGTATTAACGAAAGTCGACTATAATGGTACGGCAAGTGGACGAGTTGAGTTTCATGTTTGGACTCAAGACGGGTTGCGCTGGCTAGCACATACCGCAACAACCGCCGGACCAATAGATCCGCTCCTCTCAGAAGTTATTACCGCTGACACTAACGGTGATGGGGTGGATGAATACTATTTAATTAACTACGAGCAGACCAACACCGGAATGATTGAGGTGCACGGCTGGAGTAATAACGGTGCAAGTTGGTTCCGACACACCGCGACAAGTCATCCCGCCGCCAGTATGAATACAGGTCGAATCATCGCTGCCGATCTTGATGGCGACAAGAAGGACGAGTTTATCTACGTTAAGTACGGCAACACTTCAAGCGGACGAGTTGAGTTTCATGTTTGGGACGCATCATTAAAGAACTGGGTGCGTCATACCGCCAGTAATTACCCGCAAGCCGGCTATGTGGTAGCTACAAATGATATAGTGGCAGCTGACCTGTTTGGTAGAGGTAGAGACACGATCTATTACATTAAATACCGAGACACCCCTCATAATAAAATTGAGGTTCATGGGTGGGGCGACAATCAGCAATCGTGGGACAGCCACATATCGACCTCATCGGGCACATACTAAGCCTCTCGGGTGTAGGTATTTCAAATATCCCCGCCTTACTGGCGGGGATGATGGCTATTGCGGTATGTGTTTTATTTAGGTAAGCGATAGCCCGGTCCAAATTGCTCAAAATTATCGTTATAGAACGGGTCGCGCTTCAAATAATCGCCCCACCTTTTACGCATCTCGTTTTGCGCTTCTTGTAGCTCGGTGCTGTCTCTTTCGCTGGTATTGATGCGCCCAACGCTCTTTGATTCATAATGAAATAGTTCAGCATAAGGAGTATACAGATTGTAGTAACCCTTTTTACGCAGCTTAAGGTTTAGATCAACATCATTATAGGTAACCCGCAGTTTCGGGTCAAAGCCGCCAACCTCATCAAACTTTTTCCGACTCACCATACTACACGCAGCGGTTACGGCCGATACATTGCGAATATTAGCCGTGTAAATATAGGTAAATATATCAACCCGCTGATCCTCGCCATAAAATGGATGAAACGCTATATCTCGTTCCGACAGGACGATTCCGGCATGCTGAATGGTCTTGTCTTCGAACAGTAGCTTTGGCCCAACCATACCAATTTCTGGCCTTTGAGCATGTTCCAACAATGCCTGTATCCAGTCGTGCGTAATAACTTTGGTGTCATTATTTAAGAATAAAAGATATTCTCCACGAGAAGCTTTTGCCCCCTGGTTGCAAGCATCTGAAAAATTAAATTTCTTTTTATAATTAACGATGGTTACGCTTTCAAGACCACTGGTTAGCTTTTTGTAAAAATCTTTAACCCGCTTATCTGTTGACCCCGTATCAACAATGACGATTTCAAAATACGGATACGTTGTGTCTTCAATAATTGATTCGACGCAGTTCTTGATATAGGTAAAATTATCCTTGGTCGGAATAATAATTGATACGAGCGGATTATTCGGTATGACATATTTCTTGCGCCAAAAACCTAAAGCGGTATGAGCGTCAATATATGCATTATCGCTTCTTTGTCTAGCACTACTGCGAAGTACACGTCTTTGATTTATATAGGCATATGGCTTGCTGTCGGCATTCATAGCAGTCGAAGTTTCAGATTTACGCCAGTGATACAGAATTTTTGGAATATGATAAATATTGTTTGTCTTAGCGGTAATTTTCAAAAAGAGATCCCAATCTTGCGCACCATGTGTACCCACAGTAAAACCATTGACTCTCCTAATTATATTAGTCTTCATAGTAGCGAAGTGGGTTATCATATTGCATGAATTCATGAAATCAGGACTCCAATCGGGCTTGAAAAATGGCTCTATATGGTTACCTTCACGATCAATCTTATCCTCGTCCGTATATATAAGATCTACTTCAGGATTTTTATTTATAGTGTTAACTACTTCAAATAGCGCATTAGGCGGCAAGATATCATCGTGATCAAGTAGCGATATGTAATCACCCTTAGCCATTGAAAGTGCTGTATTGGATGATTTTGATATATGCCCGTTTTCTTTACGAAAAGTTACTATAACATTACCGTACTTTTCTACATATTCTTTTATAACATCTTTCGTCTGTTCACTAGTAGAGTTATCATCAGAAATACATAGCTCCCAGTTGTCATAGCTTTGTGATAAAACTGAATCAATACAGCTGCGCAAATAGGTCGGATTAGTGTTATATGTTGGTAACAATATGCTAATCAACGGACGATATTTAAAATCTTTAGAGACTTTCCTCTGCCGATCAAGCTGCTCTTCCGTTGCTTTATGTTTATCAAACCATTCAATGTAATCATCATATCTTTTTTTATTAATCAGCCTACGATCACGAAATAGCTTTATTTGTTCGCTGCCGTATGATGGATGTAATGCTGCACGAACAGCAAATTTAGCACTATTGATAATAACTTTCTTCATTTTAACTTATTTACCTTTCTTTATATTCCACTCTCCCAACATTTTCATTGGACCATCGCGAAACGCATCATTACCTTTTATAATAAACGAGAATGCACGCGGTAGATGTTTCACTATACCATCATCTACTCGACGATGTAGTGATATATGAATATCATATTTTCCAGGATTAAGATAAGTTAACTTCTGATTAAAATTAATCATCCTGCCATTTTGGATAAAATTATTAGGAGTATCTCTACAATTACGATCAGCAAACACAAAACCACCGTATACAAAAGAAATGTTTGCAAAAAGGTCATCAGTAATACCATCAACAATAATTCCGATATTAATTGAGTCTTTCTGTGTAAATGTTTTTTTATCTGGCACCCTAACTGTCATATGCACTGAATCGTCAAGAGATTCTTCTTCGGCATTAGTAACGGCTTCCATATTAATTTCTGTATATAAATCTGCTATTTCTTGAGGTGACCCAATATACTTTATATGGCCATCCTCAATATACATGGCTCTTGAGCAAAACCTACGCACAGCATTCATGTCATGAGTAACAAAAACTACAGTCTGGTCGCTACGTTTAACCTTTTCAAAATAATCAAAGCACTTCTGCTGAAAAGCCGCATCACCAACAGCTAGAACCTCATCAAGCATTAGAATATCACCACGGGCTTTAATTGCTACTGAAAATGCCAACCTAACCTGCATTCCCGATGAATAATTTTTAAGTTTTTCCTCCATAAAATCCGCTAACTCGGAGAATTCAACAATATCATCATACATAAGTTCCATTTCCTTATGGCTAAATCCAAGTAAAGCACCGTTCAAGAAAACATTTTCACGACCAGTTAGCTCTGGGTTAAATCCGACGCCTAACTCTATAAACGGAACTAGAGATCCATTTACCTGTACTGAACCTTTTGTTGGTGTATAAATTTGAGCTATAGACTTCAACAAGGTACTCTTACCTGATCCGTTTTTGCCGACTATACCGAAAAATTCACCTTTTTTAATTTCAAACGATATACCCCTTAAGGGCGTAAACTCTCTGTATCCTTTTTTGCCCTTAAAGTAATTTATTGTCTTTTGCTTTATACCACTACTAGATTCCGTCGGTATCTTAAAAGTTTTTGTGAGTGAATTAACAGATACAGCTACATTGCCCATATACCTAAATCTCCTCTGCAAACGTCTTTGAACACTTTTTAAAATACCATACCGCAAGCATGACGACCACTATTATCACTATAAACGGCATCGACAGCATCAATGGACTTAGTCTATTCCACATAATCATTGAATCTTTAGTAATAAGAACATATCTACTATCCTGTATAATTTGTGCAACTGGGTTAAGGAATAATACATCAACAGCGATACTACTCTTTTGTAAAACCATTTGTAATGGATATATAACTGGCGTCGCATAGAATGCGGCTTGAGTAAATACCTCCCACAAATAGCCAGTATCTCGAGATTTAACGTTGAGGGCCGACAAAAAGAAAGCTATCCCTAAAGCAAATATATACAACTCAACTATCAGCGGTATTATCAATAAAGACATCCACGATAGCTGGACTCCATTTACTATTATAAATAACAGCACTACCGCCATATTGAACAACAGATTTATTAGTGAGGAAACTGTACCAGAGATAACAACTATATATTTTGGGAAATTAATTTTTCTAAGCAAGTCACCTCGACCAACTATAGAGTTTAATCCCTGATTTGTCGCCTCTACAAAAAAGTTCCACAATATTATACCCAATAACAAATAGACGGGGAAATGTTGAATATTTCTTCCAACACCAAGAAACTTATCGAATACTACATACAATATAGAAAATAGAAAGAGCGGCTTAAGAATACTCCACACATATCCAAGAGCAGAACCTTGATACCGTAATTTAAAATCCGTAACAACTAATTCTCTTAGGAGAATTCTATTTTTTCTGTCGAAAACTTCCAACCATTTCATAATCTATATCACTTATTATACAATACGAGAGGAGTATTATGAATAGACTTGCAGTTATTGTTCTAAATTGGAATGGGTCTGACGACGCCATAGAGTGTATTGAATCGCTAACTAAGCAGACTTTAAAGCCTACTATTATCATCGTGGATAATAATAGTAGCGACAATTCTGTTTCTGTGTTTGAAAAATATATTTCAACGCATAAAAAAGAGAGTATTGTTTTAATTAAAAACCCCGACAATCTTGGATTTGCTGGTGGCATCAATACAGGATTGGTTTATGCGCGTAAACAAGGATTTGAGTATATTGGCGTGCTCAATCCCGATGCTATTGCTGACAAAAAATGGTGTAGAGCACTCGTCGACGAACTGTCAAGCCAGCCAAAATGCGGCATTGCGACTGGTATTTTACAACGGCGCGACAGTAAGACGTTTGATACAACTGGCGATTTTTACACCACCTGGGGACTACCCGGTCCACGAAACCGCGACGAACCTGTTGAAAATGCGCCGGACAAACCTGGCGAGGTTTTTGGCGCGACTGGCGGCGGAGCGATTTATCGCGCGGCAATTTTTGACGATATCGATATGTTCGACGAAGACTTTTTCATGTATTACGAAGATGTCGACCTCAGTTTTCGCGTCCAGTTAGCTGGCTGGAAGGTCCGCTTTACACCCAAAGCCATCGCTTATCACAAGGTTGGTGCCAGCAGCAAAAAGGTTCCTGGCTTGGCTGTTTACAACACTTTCAAAAACCTGCCGTTAGTTTTCATTAAAAACGTTCCAGGAAAATTATTTTGGTATATTGGCCTGCGCTTTTTCCTGGCATATTGGCTAATTTTCGCCAGCGCTGTCCGCCACGGCAACGGCTGGCCAGCTTTCAAGGGCATTCTAGCTTCAATTATTCGTAAACCTGCTGCCTACAAAAAGCGCCTAAATATTCAAAAAAACCGCAAAGTCTCTGTCAACTACATCCGCAGTATCATCCACGATGGGCCGTTACCCAATCAAACCGGACTGCTGAAATTTAAGCGTTTTTTTAGGATAAAATAATACACTCAAAATCATGAAATCAATCACTCTCCTCATCCCCGTCTATAACGAAAAATCTGTTCTCCCGCAGTTTTTTAGCAGGCTAGACAAGCTTGCAAAATCCACTCCCAATTACCAATTTGAATTTCTATTCATCAATGATGGCAGCGTTGATGAATCTTTATCTATTATTACCAATCAAGCCCAGAAAGATACGCGCATCAGCTACATTAATCTGTCGCGCAACTTCGGCAAAGAAATAGCAATGCTCGCCGGAATTGACCACGCCGAAGGCGATGCTGCCGTGATTATTGACGCCGATTTGCAAGATCCGCCAGAGTTGATAAAAGAGATGATTGCCTACTGGGAAGATGGTTATGATGATGTCTATGCTCGCCGCAGCAGCCGGCAGGGCGAAACTTGGCTAAAGAAAAAAACTAGCCAGTGGTATTACAGAATTCTCCAAAAATCGACCAGCATTCCTATTCAGGTTGATACCGGCGATTTTCGCCTGCTGGATCGGCGCTGTATTGAAGCGCTGCGGCAATTTCGTGAATCTCAGCGCAATACTAAGGCAATTTTCAGCTGGATTGGTTATAAGAAAAAGGAGATTTTTTACGACCGCGATCCCAGATTGGCCGGCCAAACTAAGTGGAATTATCGTAAATTGATCAACTTGGCCATTGATGGTATCACTAGTTTTACCACCGCGCCGCTGCGGATGGCCACCATTTTTGGGTTTATCATTTCCTTCGTGGCTTTCTGCTGGATTATCTATCTTTTAGTTCGCCCTTTGTTCGGAGTTCCGACTGGCGCCGGCTACTCTTCCTTAATGGCAGTCATTTTATTTTTAGGCGGCGTTCAGTTGTTATCATTAGGGATAATTGGCGAATATGTCGGCCGGATATTTATTGAGACTAAAAATCGACCGTTATATTTAATGGAGGAATATCATGCAGGAAGTCGTAAAAAAACACGCCGATAAGCTACGTTTTACTATTGTCGGCAGTATTAATACGGCGCTTGATTTCAGTATCCTTTTTATCTTAACGATGCTTCTTAATGTCCCGAAAGAATTGGCTAATTTTATATCAACATCTGTTTCTTTTTTGTTCTCATTCTTTGCTAACAAAAAATATACTTTCAAATCAACATCCAAAAACCTAAAAAAACAGTTTCTGCTATTTACCATCGTTACGCTATTTGGTTTGTGGGTCATTCAAACGATTATTATTACCGCCATCACGCCAGTATTCACAAATCTTGGCATAAACAAACCAGCAGCCTTACTTATTAGCAAGTTAATCGCCACTGCCGCCAGCCTTATCTGGAATTACACCCTCTATTCCAGAGTAGTTTTCAAAAAATCTAAGAACTCTTCTGACTAATAATCAGTTGGCGATCTCGGCCTTCACCCTCGGAGTGCGTCTCAATATCGCTATATTCACTTGCCAAATGATGCACCGTCCAGCGATCAGCCGCATTCAAATTGACGATCTTCGATTCGCCAGTCCGCCGAACTTCCTCAATCCAACCGCGCGCCTTCTCAATAATTTTCTCAGCATGCTGTTTTTTATAATCAGCGATGTCCAAATTCACCCGCGAAACTGGCGCGCCAGCATTATTCAGCGTAGCAGACAGTAAATATTGGATGCTGCGCAGCGTCTCGGCATTCCGCCCGATCAAAATACTGCTTCTATCGCTGTGCGGCACTGCCACCACCACGATATCATCCTCAATTTTTACATCCACGTCCAGGTTCAAATCAAAGAATGTTAGCAAATCTTCCAGATATTGTTTCGCAAATTTGATCGTTTCAATTTTATCCATATTCCCCCTTAACCCTTAGCTTTTATTCGCGTTACCCGCGCCTCGACGGCGTGATCTGCGCGCTTCTTAGCCTTTGCTTTCGAGAGTTTAGGCTGCTTTTCATTGGCTATATCTTCCATCTCGGAAGAGTCTTTTCGTAAAATAATAAGATTTTGCAAATACCCCACCGCATTGGCAGTCGTCATATACATCGCCAGCGCTCCCGGCAGATAAATAATTATCAAAAACACCATAACCGGCATAAACTTCATCATTTTCCTGGAAACAACCGCATTAACTTCCGACTGGTCGGCTTCCTTGCCGCTGCCCGCCTCGCTTAGTATGTCGCGCAGGCGCCGCTTACTATCAGAATTAGGCGACAACTGCTTTGCTGTCAAATATTGCAAAACAGCCGCTAAAACCGCTAAAACCAGCAGGCCGACTACTACGCCGCTTTTCGATATTGCATGCTGCGTCAGGTCAAAAATACCCAAAAAGTTTTGATTAAACTGATCCGGATTGTTTACCAAATTATTTGCTACCGGCAAGTTTTTCACAGCACCGTAGACATATTTACCCAAATCCGCCCGGTTTGATGCAAAAATCTGCACCACTCGGTACATGGCGATCAAAATCGGAAACTGAATTAATAGTATGCCAATTGGACCGAAAACGCTAATATTGTGCTTTTTATACAGCTCCATCATCGCCAAATTACGCATCTGCGGATTTTTCGCATATTGCTTATTGATTTTTGCCAGCTCCGGCTGCATTTTGCGCATCGCTTTAGTATGGTGCAACTGCTTTTTCACCAGCGGCCATAGCAACAAGCGCACCAAAATTGTGAAAATAATAATACTGACGCCAAAATCCGGAATCAAACTATAAATCAGCATCAACAGATTAAAGATCGGCTGAACAATTACTGTATCAAAAAAACTCATACGCTATATTATAACAAAATTACTGTTATTTATACAGTTTGGCTTGAAAAAAGAGGTTTTTGATGGCTGTTTGCAGCTCAGCGTGCGGCATAGCCAGCACTTCTGCCGAAAAAACAATAACCGCTATATCCTGGCTATTTTTTAAGTTTGGTAGCTCGCGGCGAATAATTTCATATATACGGCGGCGCACCCGGTTTCGGCGAACCGCAGACTTTAAGACTTTTTTACTAACCACCACCGCAAACCTGCTGTTTTTACGGTACGGATTTTGAATATATTTCAGTGCCGCCAGCGAAGAGCGCGCCGTCTGGCCGTTTTTATAAACAAAACGCAGGCTGCCATGCCCGTGAAATCGGTTAGCTTGTTGCAACATATTTTATAATTATATCAAAAAGTCCCGCTGCTATCGACGGAACTTTTGATAAATATTTGCTTAAATAGCAATCTTCGCGCGGCCTTTCAGGCGGCGGCGTTTTAGCACTACGCGGCCAGCTTTGGTAGAAACCCGCGCTCTAAAACCGTGCGTCTTAGCGCGATGACGAGTGTGTGGTTGAAATGTTCGCTTTGGCATATCGTTATACAGTGTACATTTTTTTGACTTTTTTTGCAAGCAGCGAAGCTTTTTCCACCGTTTGTCATTACTTTTCCACAATTTTACAGAGGTGGTTTGTCGCTGTGGAAAACGCTACCCCTGTTTGATAAGACCCTTCAAGCGACACGTCTTATGCTTGTGGAAAACTCTAATCTTTTGCTATAGTAGTATTAAGATTATTAAATAAGGGGTAAATTAGTGAACGATCGCGCAGTGTGGCAGGGCGTTTTGGGCGAAATTGAGGTTACTGTATCATCGTCGTCCTTTACTGCTTGGTTTAAGAATACCAAGCTGGAGATTATATCCGACAAAGAAGTTGTAGTGGTCGCACCGAACATTTTCGCCAGAACCCAGCTTGAGAAAAGATTTCACCCGCAGATTATGGAAGCCTTGTCTCATAATGGCATCAATTCGCCGGCAATCACTTACAGTGTCAAGTCCGGCACCAGAAAACCGCGGATTAATCGTGAAATTGTCCAGGAAGAGCAATCGAAATCTAATGCAGTAGATTCGCTCATCATCCCGTCTAAAAAATCAAATTCCAGCAACCTTAACCCGCGCTATACTTTTGAAAACTTTATTGTCGGCTCCAGCAATGACCTAGCGTACGCTGCTTGCCAGGCGGTCGCTTCCCACCCCGGCGCTAAATATAACCCGCTCTATCTGTACGGCGGCGCCGGCCTCGGTAAAACCCACCTAATGCAAGCTGTTGGCAACGCCATTGTTAAAAAACAGCCATCGGCGCGCGTGTTGTATATCACTACAGAAACGTTCGTCAATGAATTTCTTGATTCAATTCGCTTTAAGAAAAAAGGTTTTTCCGATAAATATCGCAACGTTGATGTACTTATCGTCGACGATATGCAGTTTATTGCCGGCAAGGAGAAAACCCAGGACGAATTCTTTCACACATTCAATGACCTTCACCAGAATAATAAGCAAATTATCATTAGCTCCGACAAGCCGCCAAAAAGCATCCCCACCCTGACTGACCGCTTGCGCAGCCGATTTGAATGGGGTATGGCAATCGATATTCAAATGCCCGACTTCGAGACCCGCTGCGCTATCGTCAAAGCCAAAGCCGCTTTAAGCAGCTTCGAATTGGATTCTGACGTGGTTGAATATTTAGCAACCAATTTCAAGACTAACATTCGTGAGCTGGAAGGCGCCCTGAACCGGCTGCTGGCCTACGCGGAAATGCAGGATTTCACACCCGACATCATGGCCGCTGAAGGAATTTTAGGCGACATGAAACGAACTCGCCCGCAACACATCACCGCCAAGCAAATTATCGATAAAACCGCCCGTTACTATAATATTGAAGTTAAAGATATGTGTTCCGCTCGGCGCGATAAATTCATCGCAATGCCGCGGCAAATTGCCATGTATCTGCTGCGCAGCGAACTTAAAATGAGCTTTCCAAAAATTGCCCAGGAGTTAGGGCGCAAAGATCACACCACCGCCATGCATTCAGTAAATAAAGTTACTAAAGAAAGCACGGTTAATATCAGTATCCGCGAACAAATAAACGACATCCGGGATAAATTATATGTTCATTAGTAGTGGAAAACCTGCGAACAACCTGCGAATTGGCAGTGAGCTAATAAACGGCATAACTGTGTATAATATTTGGCGTCTTTTCAACCAGTGGAACACTCCATCAATATCCACTATAAAACCGACTTTTCATACACAGAGTTTTCCACTGCTAGATTTGTCAAATCACCCCTGTTTGAATATATTTTTTACTCAGTTTCCACAATGCCTATTATTATCACCGCGAATTAATAAGAAAGGATTATAATAAGTAATATGAAAGTATCAATCGCCCAAGAAAAGTTAGCCAAAGCACTTAATCTCATTAAGGATGTTGCTTCCAGTAGAAATGAGCTAGCTATTTTAAATAATATTCTATTACGGACTGACGGCGGTAGATTATTAATTGCCGGTACTAATCTGGAGATTGCCTCCACCCAATATGTCGGCGCTAAAATTGACCAGCCGGGATCAATTACTATCCCCGCTCGCTTGGTATCTGAATTCATCGCCAATTTACCAAGCGGTACAGTTGAGCTTGAGGCTAAAGACAGCCGCTTAAATATTACTTCCGGCAAGTTCTCGTCGGTGATTAACGGCGTTATCGCTGATGAGTATCCTGAACTGCCGACTGTCGATGAAACTGCCGCAGTTCGCTATGAAATTACGGCTGGAGACTTAAAAAAGGCTATCAACCAGACAAAGATTGCGGTCAGCAGCGACACAACGCGCGCGGTGCTAACGGGTATTTATTGGCAAACGCACGAAGGCTATTTATATTTAGCGGCGACTGACGGCTATCGATTGGCAGAGAAGAAAATGATGAGATCGGATAGCGAGCTGGCGGCAATCATTCCGGCATCGACGTTGGCTGAGGTTAGTAAAAGCGCTGATGACGAGGAACAATTGACGATTTTATTCGACGACACGCAAGTTTGCTTCCGGACCGATAATATGGAAATAGTCAGCCGCTTGATTGACGGCAAATTTCCTGATTATAAACAGCTTATTCCGGCAACTTCGGATATTGAAATAAAGATTAAAAAAGCAGATTTTAGCAGAATCACTAAAATTGCAGCGCTATTTGCCCGCGAGTCCGGCGGCGGCATTACCTTAACGGCGTCTAAGGATAAATCTTTATTGTCGATTCATTCAATTGCTTCAGAACTGGGGGAAAATACCTCAGAAGCAGCCGCAGAAATATCTGCCGACGGCCAAATTACGCTGAATTCGCGGTATTTAACCGAAGTTTTGAATGTAATTGACGATGACGATATCGTGTTTTCTTTCAACGGTAAACTGTCGCCATGCGTCATTCGCGAGCAGGTTAAAAACCCTGATTATACGCATATTATTATGCCGCTGAAGAGTTAGTTCTTGTTGTAATTAATTGTTTTAATATCTATAGTGTTTGGATTTTTATTCAGAACGACTTTTATACGATATCTTCTCTTTACCTGATCAACTGCTGCATCAAATTCTACAGCACTTAAATCATAGCCGTCGTCAATGAGTCGTATATTACTTAATTTTATCTCGTAACCCTCTTTCGGCCAGTTTTTGCCGTTTGTTATCGACGATATATCGGATTTTATGGAATTGATAATACTCTTCTCCATTTTTGTTGTTAGCATATTGCCTAGCGCAACTTTATATTTATTTCTATAATTCACTTTTTGGTTCCAGCCTTGACTACCGCTGACATAAATAAACCTACTAGTAATAGCTTCACCACCTGTAAAATTCTTATCCGTAGGGGCAGGTTCATTTAGTAAATAAAAAAACAATAATGCCGATGTTATTATGATAAATAGCAATGCTGTAATAATACGCTTTTTCATTCTCTATGCCCTAATGTCGTCTTTACCTATAACCCACATAGCCCTTACGGCTCCTGCATTCATTATTTGGTCGTCTGTAAATCCTGCCGAATTCTCAGTATAGCTAATCTTACCATCGCCATTCAAATCTTTCATTGATGATGCATCGGCAGATATTGTTGTACATCCACCACCACCGTGGCTACATGCCTGATTTCCACTTATAGTGTTTTCTTTATTAGGGTCCGCTACTAGTATTTTACCATCACTAGTCAATCCGCGTAGTACAATAAAATGCCCCGACCTCGTGAATATGCCATGTTGAGGGTTGGCTATAACATATTTTCCGCTAGATAAAGCCTCCTTGGCTTTTGATATATCAGTACCAATACTCTCTGACTTTAGCCCATGAGCGGTCGGTATGGCTGTGAAAGCACTATGTCTTGTACCGGCTCCCTCCGTATGTCCTCCTTCGCGAGCTTCTTTAGCTATAGTGACTGGAGTTATAGTTTTATCTCCCAGGAGGGTAGATAGCACCATGGCTAATGAAGTTGTGCCACATCCACAGGCATCTATATTACCGCAAGCGGGGTCAAATAAGTCGTTTGGATAGTCTGTTTGATAATAAACATTAAAATTACCCAGTGAAGAGGATGCTGAACTAGCGCTACTACTATCGTCACATTCATCGCCGCCGCCCGATACCGTGGTTGTTCCTGGAGTGCCGAGGTTTGCCTTGTTTATTGAATCGCCAGCCAAGTCGTATATTTCATTAGACCATTTTTTTAGGTTGTTAATGTAGGTTACAGTATCGTTGCCGTCGTTTGGCGGTGCGTATTTCATCATCACCGCCTCAATACCCTGCTCCATTTCTTGGCTATATACCTCTTTAAGATACATATACATGTCGTTGTTGTTTTTTGTATCATATAATGATTGTTCTAGAGTATCCCAGGCGTACCATTTACGACCTGCAGCTTCTACATGAGGCTGAGAATCAGTAGCCGTTCTTCCGTAGGCATTATTGCCGCCCGGTATAGCAGTACCGAAAGTAGACTCCATTCTGGATATTATTAACGGTAAAATTGGATTTATACCAGCTCGCTTACCGCCAGCGATTGCCATTTCGCCAGTCTTAATATTTAAAAAGGGCGAGTTAGAGGGGGCATTGTTTTTAATCCAAGTGTCTATGGCTTCGGCGAACTTTGTGGCATCTTTAATTTCCATTAACTTGGCGGATAAGTTTCCGCCCTTACTAACCGGATCTTCTCCGGAGGCGCTAGCTCCGGTGACGCTAGCAGAACTGCTGCCACCGTTTCCGTCTCCACCCTCGCCTTTGCGCACTTTCTCGTTTCCGCATCTAAACCATTTTATGTTCTGGTCTCCGTATATTTCATCTAATTGTTCTTTTGTGTATTCTTTTTCTTCGGCTAGTACTACAGGCGATAATATATTAGAAAAAATTAACAGCACGGCAAATGTTACGGCGGCTATCTTTTTCATACTATGATACTCCCGGTTGAGAAGATAGGAACTTCTTAATAATCAAACTTTTATCTATAACGCTGTTGGGAATTTTCTGATCTGTAAAATTTTGTCTAGTAAACAAAGTTCCTGGCCCTAAAACTCTTTTATAAGTATTATTGACGTGGTGATAAACAAGTAATGCTTGGTCAGTAGAATGGTCAGTTGGTTCAACCACTATTATTGCCCACTTGTCTATATTTTCTTGCTGACTAATATATATATTCTGATTAGACAGCAAATCGTCTTTTATATTGTCTATAGTTAAGCTTCCTTTATGTATTTTACCAGTAAATCTAGAATTGTTGGGCTGACTACTAATGTTAGTATCACTGCTTCTGCGCTTAAGAATGTCCTGCTGTTTATTATTAGATATCACAATACTCATTATAGTATAAATTATCGATATAATAATCACAGAAATGATAAATATAATAATCGCTGGTTTTAAAGATTTTATTAAGTAGTTATTATTCATTACTTTGCTATCCTAAAGAATTTAGTTCCCCAGCTGGCGTCGGCTGGTCCGCCAATCGGTCCGCCGTTGTTTGGCCCGCGGGCTCCTTGCGAATAAATTTTTCCATCAACTCTCCCAGTCACTATCTCGACATGTCCCTGTCTCCAAACAACATCGCCAGCCTCTGCTTCCGATGAGCTAATTTCCTTAAGCTTAGGGTTTGACGGATAACCGCTGGTGCTGTCGCCGCCTATATCAATACCGTAAGCAATGTATAGAGATGCTCTTACAAACCCAGAACAATCTAAGATTGGTGTCCCTTTTGCCAGAGACCCGCTCTTTACTCCTTCTATAATTCCGTTTAGTTCTTCAAGGCTGCCATGTCCGCCAGCCCACAGATATGTATATTCAAAGAACTGTTCGCCGGCTTTTACTACCGCATCGCCGGTACCGGTACCGGTAGAACCCTTCGATCTGCCCCCCGAATCATCCTCTTCATCCTCGCCGTTCATCGACTGAGCAACCTGGAAATCAAGCAATAATACCGACATCGCTGCTAGTTTTTTGTTGCTTATAGTATTGGCAGTAGCCTCTCCTACTCCCTCTTTTTCTGCCGTGTAACTGACATCGTTGCCGTTTTCATCTTTTAATCCTGTAGATTCTGAAGTCCTTGTCTTGTCCAAGGTGGCTGACGATGCGCTATCTGGTACAGTGCAACTGTTCATGTTAGTCCAATAGTCGCCTTCTTTTGCGTCGCTGCATGATTCGATAAACTCTGTTAGCGGTGTGTTTGCTTTTAAGTATCCACTGCTTTTCATGTCCTCTATTGTGGCGTTTTCCGGTATGTCCTTGCTGTCGTCAATCCAGCCTTCGTCTTCAGCAATTGAGATAGCTTCCTCGGTTGACATACTAGCCTGACCCTTTGTGATGCCAGTACATGGTAGTCCTGCCATGTTTACTGCTGGCATTCCTTCGTCGCTGTCTTGCTGGAATTCCTTGCCGTAGTCGCAGTAGCTTCCTGAATATATAGCGCTTTTAGCGTGAGCAGTTGACGAGAATGACAGAGCGAATGAGGGTAGTTTCAGTATATTAGACAATGTAGACATAAATGACCCGTCAGATGTTCCGTTTGCCAGCATCATATTGCCCATATTACGGACGATACTACCCATGAAAGTGTATTTGCTGGAAGTGTCAAACGGGCTTAGCGATGCGATATCCATTCTTTTTTGGAACTCTTCGTTGGCTAGTTGGATTTTGCCAAAATCGGCTAGTTGGCTGGTTTTTAAGGTTGGTAACATCTGCGCCATGCTTCCAGACGAGAAGAATGCTGCTAAGCCAACACCCAGCGCGTCGCCCAGATCCTTAAATCTAGCCTTTGGTAGCATATCGTTTTCAGCCAAACCCTTAAACACCGGTCCAAGCATTCCCGAAACAAGTCCGCTCACCCAGTTGCCGATCTGATCCTTTATGATTTCTTTACCTATCCAGCTAACAAGAGAAGAAAAGCCGCCTGTCCAAGCCGCCATAGCCGCTTCGGCGCCCATAGAAGCATACATAGCCAGAGGACCTAATACGACATTACAGAAAGGCTCAAGTTTATCTCCGACTGATTTAGCGCCTTGAACGATTGGGCTGGTAATCATGCTATAACCCGGCGCAAAGTCGGAAATCGCTTGCTTATTCTTAATTACCCCAAGAGACGCCATCAGTAGCGGTGAATCTACCGCTGCTCCTTCGGTATTTTTAGAACCCTCAACAGTACCTCTTTCGGTTAGCACTGTGCCAACTGTATCCATCTGCTCAGCAGTAAATCCGCTGCCAAATCCCGCTGCTTTGGCTTTTGATGATGGCGTTAAAACAGTATCAAAAGCAACGCCTACGATGGGGAGAAGCTGTATGGCAGTTACTGCGGTTGCTACCATGCTTGGTATTTTTACGCCTACGCAGGTGGCGGTTGCTAAAAGATAAATAAAACCGCCCACCTTAGCTTTAGTCATGTTTTTGTTTACTTTTCCTGTAAGCTTCTCTCCCGCCTTGCTTGAGTCAAACTTTGGGAATTTCTCTTTAAACTTGTTGAAGCGCTCGTTTATTTTTAATTTTTTGTCTATTTTTTTGGCAAGTCCGCCATTTCTTTTAAGTTCAAATTTACTAAGAAAGCTTTTTTTAATGTGTTTTCCTACCCAGGATTTGACGCGCATCTTAAACGCGCCGTATCTGCCAAAAACTGCACTAGCCTGTTTCTCATTGCCTTTTTGATTCAGATAATCAAATAATTTATCTTTATCCATCGGTTCTCCGCCATTAACAGACCATTTATCTGGTTGATGATCTGGATACCCTTTTTTGCCGATGTCAAACTTGCTGCCATCTTTATTGTAGGGGACAACTCCCTTTTTAGACAGCTTTGAGATGCCCTTGTTGGATATCTTGCCCATTTTAGTACCAAGTTTACTTTTATACCCTCGATCCTTTAGCATATGCTTAAGGGTTTTCATAAATCGGGTTTCCTTGGCTACTGAGGCAGAGTCGTTCTGGTCAACGGAGTTAGCTTCCAAATTAAACAATAATAGCATCGGTCCTGCCATTGATCCGCCGATAAATGCTCCGCCGCCAATGAGGGCGGTTATAATGCCTGCTGGTCCGCTCTTTTTTAACACACCCTTTAACGTTAAGGGCTGTTTTCTACCAGAACCTTTGTTGGCCGCTGGCTGGTAGAGTCCGTTTCCTTGCGGCGCGGAAGATTCTTGCCTGTCGGCGGCTTCGCTGGCGGCGTCAATTCGACGGCCGTCTATATCAGATTCAGAATCGCCGAACTGAGATTCAAGACCAGCAATGGCAGCTTTTTCGCGGTCGCTTAACTCTGACTCGCCGAAATCAGCCTGGGCTTGATCAAACCTAGCTTGCTCGGCAGGACTAAGTCTCTCGTCGGCTCTGTCATCAGTGGTGTAGTCAATCCTTGGCGGTCTCGTTTTTGTTGCCATATATCCTCAATTATACTACACGTCTCCGTACCCGCCGACCGGGATTTCTGACGGCCGTTTTTGCTTGGCTACCGGGCTGGTGTTTATTAAGTTATATTCGGTGTCGCTGGCTTGAATTTGGATGTGGACGTGGTTTTGTCCGGCGAAGAATAGGCCTTGCCCAACTGGGAAGTTAGATAACCGCTTTTGTTCTTCTTCGGTCAATTTGAAGACTTGCGACAAGACATCAACGGCACTGGTGGATTGTTTAAGAAGCAGCTGAATTGACGAGTTGGAAACGATTGCCCGCCCCATCTTACTACCGACGAAGTCTTCTACGTCCTGGGTGATAGTGGTCAATCCTAACTGGTATTTGCGGGCGCGCTTTGCTAAAGAAAATAAGAAGCTGGCCGAATCATCGTAGCGCATTAGCTGCCAGGCCTCGTCAACGATCAGCATGCGCCGTTTTTGGTCGGTGCGGGTAATATTCCAGATGTGGTTTAGCACGATATACATGGCAATTGGCCGCAGCTCGTCCTCCAAATCGCGTATATTAAATACTACCATCCGGTTGTTAATGTCAATATTTGATTGTTGCGAGAAAATGCCGGCAAATGTACCAGCGGTAAATTTGCGCAGCCGCTGTGCTAACGCCGGACCAGTACCGCCCATATGCAGCAAGGTGTCGTATAAATCGGAAATTGTCGGCGGTAGCGAATGGTGAGTTAACGGATCGGAGGTGATGCCGACGCGGGCGTAGGTGTCAATCAAAGCTTGGTCGATATCGGCTTCTTCTGCCGGCGATAGTCCGGATGTAATTTGTCCGTCAGATTGGAGACCGCCCAACATTTGCCGCAATAGACCATGCAGTGTTACCAGGTTGGCCCGCAGGGCATCATCCGCCTCGTCGGTGTCGATTACCTTCGGTAAATCAAATGGATTAACACGCGTGTCGCTGCTTAGGCTCAAGCGGATATAGCTGCCGCCGACTGCGTCGCATAGTTTCTGATACTCGTTTTCCGGATCGATAATCACGATGTCCGAGCCGATCATCATACTGCGCAGCGCTTCCAATTTGACAGTGAACGATTTGCCGGCACCAGACTTAGCGAATACCACCATATTGGCATTTTCCAAGGAAAAACGGTCGAAAATCACCAAGCCGTTATTGTGCATGTTGATACCATATAACACACCCTTGCCGTCGGTTAGATCGGCTGATGTGAACGGGAAACTGGTAGAAATAGCGCTGGTATTCATATTGCGGCGAACCTGCAGTTCGTCGGTTAATTGCGGAATAGTACTGTTCAGCCCCTGTTCTTGCTGGCTGGAAGCGACTTTCGAAAATACCAGCTGCTGGCCGAAAATTGTCTCAATTTTATGCTGCACGAAATTCAATTCATCCATGCTGTCAGTATAAATCGTGATATATAATCCGTAGCGGAAAAACTTTTCGGCGCCAATTTGCAGCTGGTCGCGCAATTCTTCGGCGTCCTGCAAAGCCGCCTCCAAAGCCGGGTCGCGCACTTTGCCTTTTTCCGTATTAATATTCATGGTAGCTTCCAGCTGCGTCACTTTTTTACGCAGATTATTAAGCACCACCTGAGTATCGACCGGATAAATAAACATGCTAATGTCCAGAACTTCGTCGATGTTAATCACCGAACTGAGCCAGCCGGTGTAGATTTGCCGCGGATAACCGTATACATACATCGTTCGGCCGTATTTTGCGCCCAAACGGAAATGGTCGGCATGAAGCTCCAGGCTGCTGGGCGCGATAAAATCGCGCATCGTTCTGACGCCTGTCAGAAAAGCTTGTTCGACTTCGGCTTGTTCGCGCGCCCGCTGCTGCGCTGCGATATCAATAGCGTCTTTCTTTTTTGCCATTATAGTAATCCCCCTCTTGTTGGCGGCTGGCCTTGTCCTTTGGTGATGTAAGTGGTTGTCAGCTCGCTCGGGTCAATAGCTGTTAGCGATTCTCTGGATGATGTATCGGGATTATATGACACGTAAAGCAATTCGCCTAATTCTCTAGTGTTCAATTGGCGGCTTTTGACGCCCATCTGGAACATACCGCTCATCACCGAATCGAGGCGGTTTTTAATCTCATCCTTCGCTTTCGCATAGGTTACTTGATCAATTTTTGTTACAGAAGCTTCTTTTTTGCCACTGAAAAAGCTGTTGAACAAACCCTTGGCTTGTTGTTTAGTCACACTCTCGTCGCCCTTTTGGTAATAAGGCACCACCACGTAAAAACTCTTATCCATAATGTTGGCCTCTTGGGCCAGCGCGTCAATAAAATCCATATAATCGTCCATCAGCACGTTTAAAAGCATATTATCTTGGTTGCGGCGAATTTCTGCCAGCCGGTCAAGGTATGGCCCAATATCCACCCGCCGCGAGCGAATTAAAATCTGTACAGGAAAATAAAGCGAATTAAGGAAGTTTTGGTAGCTAAACTCAACGCCTTCCCGCTCCCTTGCACTCATCAAGTCAAAGTTAATCGATTGGCATTCAACCACTGCTCGAAAACTGCCGTCGCTCATAATAATCATATTCTCGCGCATCTCTGAGAATAACAACGTGTTTTGGGTGCTGATCGCGGCGTTTTTCTTCTTGTCTTTTGGCGCTTGCGCCTTAGGCGTTTGGTTTGCTGGCTGCTGCCCGGAACCGATTGACTGCTGCTGTGGAACATTACCGTCAGAAATAGCCGCATTGGCTTGCTGCGGTACTGGCGGCTGATACGGTTGCTGGTTTTGTAATTCTGGCTGCATAATTCCCACCTTAATGTAGCGAAATCACCACTTCATCTTCCATTTTTTTTGCTTTTTTCTCTCTTTGCTCAATTTCGTTTGCTACGCGCTGGATCGTCTGAATAGAGAAGTCTCTGTGGTTCTTTGCCAAGTCTATTATAGCAGGCGAGACGCTATCAAGGCTAGTCTGCGGCGGTGCTGTCGGGGTTGAGGCTTCTGCTGCTGGCTGCACTGGTATTTCGTCCAGCGGTATAAGCGTTGATTGGCGCATGGTTGGATATGGCCCTGCTTTCATACTGGATGCTATTGATTGTTCTATATCAGATTGTTGATTAGGCTGATAGTCAGTTGTTAACACCTGATCTACTGGCACGCTATCATCTGAAATTGATGTTTGACCGGGTTGTGTATTGCTTGCACTGCTATTTGAACCTGGTGATTGATTGGACTGGGAGTTGTCTGTGGACGATGCGCTTTGAGGGTCGTCAGGTGCTATTTGCTGAGCTGCCGACATCGTTTGGATCATTGCCTGCCGCCGCCGAGCATCTGATTGATTGATTAGATTGGTAATGTTCTGCGCAGTTGCCCCAGTCTCATCCAAGGGGTCGAATGCCGTCTGCGCCTCATTATATAAATCGGCTTGCATCGAACTGTCCGGGTCGTTAACGCCGCGAATTGACCAGCCGCGGCTGTCTACCAAATTTGCCAAATACGACAACCGCCGCTGCACTTCTTCTTGATCATAACTATTTCTGCGGGTTGTTTCTTCGGTTTTTGGCGCAGTAACCTCCACCAAATACTCAATACCGTCAGGCTGCCATAGCCGTTTCTTTGGCTTTAGCATAAAAGAAATTACTGCCGCCAAATAGACTTCCATAGGCTGGTCTTTTCTCAGAGGCAGCGCTAATGCGCCGAAAAATAAGGCAATCGGCACAGGAATTAAGCCCAGCGGTAGTAATATCCGCGCCAGAATATAAGCAGCTCCCAGCGACACGACAGCGATAATCAAGAAAATAAACTGCCGGAAACTAAACGGTCCAAGCAGCTTGTCTTCCGCCTCCACGTCCTGAGGAACTTTATACACAGACATACTGCTTATATTATAGCAAATTACAGCATAGTCTTAAGAATTCCATATTGCTCTTTGGCGGCTTCGGTAACATTACGCTTAAGCTCTCTTTCTGTCAACGCTTCATTAATCTTCTTCCTAAAGGCAGCTCGCTTCTCTGCTGTGACAATGCTGCCGTGGCGGCTGTTAAAGGCTTTTTGGAGAAGCTTGACGCCCTGAGCGTCAGTAATAGAAACATCCTCGGATTTGAATTTACCACCCTCAACCCACTCGGCGACATATTTCAGAAGAGCATCTTCGTCAGGAATAGAGCCCTTGACTATGTCGTCAATTAATTTGCCGCCTAAGAACGGCGCTTTACCCTTTACGCTTGAGGAAGCCAAACCTGCCGCTACGGAGCCGTTAAATTCTGGCGGCATGTGGCTGATCAAATCGACAACTTCGTCCACTGTTCCATTTTTCATCTGATCTTCCAGAGCTGCCTCAAGTACGTACGGGGTATTGCGGTTAAACACCCTGTTGCCGCGATAGACGATGCCGCCCTTTGCCAATTCCTGCTTCTCTTGAGCGTTAAATTTGTAATGATTAATAACCTGGTGCGCTTCCTCGATAGATTTGGCAGTTTCTCCGCGGGAGGCTGCGACGGCCGTTGCCAGCGCTGCATCCATACCCAGGTTATTGCCGTGTTCGTCAACATACACATTACCGCCAGCTATTCTCTGATATTCGTCATTATTTAAGACATTGTCAGCCAGCTTCTTATTCTGGGCGCGCTGCGCGTTGGATTTGCGGATTCCTTCCAGCGCTAAGGTGCGGGTAGTTTCCTCTGCTTCATCCATAAATTGCTGTTGTCTGTTTGCCCATCTTGTAGACACTCTTTGCAGTGCTCTGTCGGGAAGAGACTGCTTGATATCGGATGGGGCATATCCCTGAACTGCTTCGGCGTATCGATTTTCATCTTGTGCTGCCAGAACTTCAGCCTGCCGCTTAGCTTGCTTGGCATGCAAATCTTCTCGTTTATGCAGATTAGACCGGCCATAGATATTGTCTGCCTGCTGCTGCAGCCGCTCCTGCCGCTCTTTTGCCCGCCGCTGGCGGTGGCTCATGCGCCGGCCAGCCCGCCGGATAAGCTGCCGGCCTTTTAGGTTGTCATTGCCCAGCGACCGCTTGTTAGCAATTTCCGTGCTTTTATCTTTAGACCAGTTGCGCGTCCTGTCGATAAGCCCCTTGTTCGGATTGTTGACAATTCCAGCGATACGATTTAGGATTCCGCCGCTCAGCTTAAATAGGAACGGCGTTAAGGGCAGCGCGATAATCTGCACCGCTAATCCCAGAATCACCTCTATGATAGTTGATGCATTCTGTAAAATTGCTGCCGCTGCTAATTGAGAGCCGCCGAATAATAAGGAGAACGCCGGGAAGAAAATCAGCATCGTCATGAACATCTTGCGCCACTTTTCAAACCATTTTTCTGTACCTGGCAGTAAATAGCAAACAAACGCCAGCGGTGAAATAATTGTTAAGATAACGATCAACGCATGCCGCGCCGCCAGCACTAAAACCACCATTAAAACTGCCAGCAGCGCCCCCAGTAAAACCGGTAATAGCAGAATAATCGCCGATGTTAAAACGCCGCCTTCGCCGACCAGAAAGGCTCTGATGCCGACTGCCGCCGCGCCGCCGGATAAAATAAGTGCTGTTAAATTCTCCCAGGTAAATACTTCAATACTGCCGCCGCTGGAATGTCCAGTCGTTAAAACTGTAGTTCTAATCTGCATAAAGACATCTTGCAGAGCATGTCCGGAAATATTTGATAAATCAATAGCAAACGCACAAATATAATAAGATATATTCACTAGCACCGCGGCAATCGCCAGGCGCGGCAACATCTTTTTTATACCATAATTACTAATTCCCGCTGAGGTAACTTGCGAATAAATAATAACCAAAAAAGCAATAATAAACGCCGCGTTGGCAAATCCCAGCATAATATTCCATGCCAAATATAACCCGCTTTTATTATCAGTAACATTCAGCGGCTGCGTCTCCAGAGAATCGTTCAGTTTACCATATAGCCAGTCCATGTTTTTTGCTAAAAACGTCGAGATCGGACAAATATAAAAACCCACCGATGCTATGCCGCAATCGCTGCTGCCAACATCGGGGTTTTCGCCGGCAGCTTCGGTGGAAATAGTAGTTGATGATTCTCTGGTGTAAGTCCTTGGTTTCTTAAAGTCATAGACGATAAATTCTGCCGAGGTTGCTGTTGTTATATCGGTGCCAGGCGGAAAGTAAATAACTTTCATTTTCTCCTTGCCGCCGGATTTGTCTAGCATACCGTAAGCGTAGCCTTTTTCATCCAAGCCCATGTTCTTCAGCTGGTTTTCGTCGGTGATGTTTATGTATGTGTTGTCCTGGTAGACTAAAGACCGTCCATTCCAAGTAGCATCTGCCGCCATAACAGGGGTAGATTGTAAAAAAACACCAGCAAGAGTACCAACGATCAGCCCAGCCGCCAGAAATGCAAACCATCGCGACCGCTGTATTAACTGCCGCATATGTGTCTGTAACCACTTCATATACGGATTATGTTAGCATTTTTTAGATAAAAAGTCAAGGAAACGTACGGGGTAACTTACGTACTGGGTGGTTTCGGTGCAGAAGGCGATTGTGTGGCAGCCTGCGCTTGCCGGGCTTGTCCCGACGATGTTACTGGTTGTGTTCCAGAGCTTGTAGATTGCGGCTGTCCTGATGATTGAGTTTGAGCTCCGTTTGCTTGTGCTTGCTTTGCGGCGTTATTTACTATATTCTGTAGCTCCTGTCTGGTTTGGTCGGAAATATTTTCCATAGCACGGCTATTATTCAATACTTTTTGGGCTTGGTTTCCATCCATGGTACCTGACTTTAGTTGCTGTGTAATATTTGCCTGTATGCTGGCTTTTATAGCTCCTATGTTTTCCTGCGGAGCTTCTCTCATAATATGCCTGTCGCCCAGAACTCTTGCAGCCTGCTCCCAGTCCATACCGCCAGCTTGTATAGCGGCTGCGTTTTGTTCGACGGCTGCCTTGTCTCCCAGCTTGTCAAAGCCCTCTTGGGTCAGCCTGTGCATCTCGCTAACACCGGTATGTACGGGCGCGCCGCCTGATTTTTCTAGTTTATCCAAAGCCGCCTTACCAGCTGCAGCGATGCCAGCATCGCGGCCTTTCATCTTCATTAAGGCTTCGGCCATGTCACTATTGTCAATACTGCCGCCCTTTTGGAGATATTCGCGGACCTGGTCGATTTCGCTTGCACTGCCTCTTTCGGCTATCTCTTTGGCGGCTAAAGCTTTAACATAACTATCGTTGCTCTCATTCAGCGCTCTTACCGCGTTGCCATTATATTTACTTTGCAATTCCATGCCGGCAGCTTTGAAAGCGGCCTCTTTTATGTAAGCTTTACCGCCGACAGTCTGAGCAGCTTTACCAAGAATTGAGGGGTCGTCTGCCACTCTTGCGTCAAATTTTCGTTGAGATTCTTGCTCAAATGCCGCTTCTTGCGCTTTTGCAGCTCTTAAGTTTTGATCAAAAGACTGCCTTCTTCTGCCCATGGCGTACTTTGCTTTAGTGGCTAATTTTAGCGGGCTCCATTTGCGCCGGGATGCAATCTTTCCTCTTTCTGTTTCTTTAGAATAATCCCGGGATGCAATTTCGGATTTTCTCCTCGCTTTTGCTGCTCCTGCCATTGCTCCGGCATAGCTTGATAGCGAGTTTACTGCTGGCGCAGTTAGTTTATTGCCAGCATTTTTTATGCCATTTATCATACCGCCCATGATAGAGTTTGATTTTATAGCTAATACGGCCACAAATCCGCAACCTAACAGCAACATAGTTACCGCCATCATCCTAAACAAAATTTCATTAGCTTCTATTTTAGTACTTAGAATAGTTAAAGCTATAAATTTCAGTCCGCCGCAGTATAAGGAAGCAAGCGGATACAGGAATACCATACCCAGAAAAGTACTTTTCCACTTCTCAAACAACTTTTGAGTATTCGGTAATACCCAGGCGGCCATGGCAATTGGTGAAGTAATTGCCAGTACCGGTATAATACCTGCTCGAAAAACCAAAGCCATCAAGCCAGCGATTAAGCCTAAGATGGCTGGTACAATGAACACAAGTAGCAATAACAAACCTACTTTTGCATCCATGCCAGCGGCTGCACCCAACGCCGCTTTTCCTGCTAATAGACCGCCGCCAATTACTATACCGCCAGCAATAATGTCCGTTATGATAGTTCCCCATCCAACATCTTTAGGATCCACCTCTGGTGCTAATTCTGATATGAAGACGTATAGAGTTGATCCCAGAATATTCGCTACGTCTGTAATAATCTGCATCAGGAAATATGACATATTTATAGCTATGGCGGCAATTATTAGCCGCGGCAACATTTTTTTTACGCCGTAGTTAGATATGCCGATGTTTGAGACTTGAGAGATGATAATTGCCAGGAAAACTATAGCCAATATGGCGTTAGCTACATCCCTCAACCCATTCCAGGCTGATCGTAAAGCATTGTCTTCTTCGCTTGGTAAAGGATCAGTTTTTAATAGAAGTTCAAATAGACCCCACGTACCGTCGGCAAATTCAACAAGTTTTTCTAAGAGTGGGCATACGAAATAGCCTATAGCATCTAGTTTATTACCGCATTCTTCCTTATTTTCTTCTTCGCCTTCGGCGGGTTGTTCTTGGGCGAGTTGCTGCTCGGTAGCTGCAGTAACCTCTGCACCTTTTGTAGCGCCAACAAGCGGATCAACGCCGCCAAGAGCCGCCTTTACCTCGTCCACTGATTTGCCTGTTTTTCCAGCCAGACACTGAGCGAAGATTTCCTGGCGGCGCGCCGCTTCGTCCGGCACGGAGTGGCGGCTTTTTTCCATTTCTACAGAATCTTTGGCCTGTACTGCGCATTGTCCAATAACCTTAGGATCAGAGGTAATCTCGGCTAAGCCAGGAGCTTGTTTAAGCATTTCTTGTCCGGCAGCCGTGTATACGCCGTCGCCAGCGCTAACGCAGCGGCGCCAGGTTATCCCGTCTTTTACAGCTTCCTGCATTGCTGATGATGTAGAACATTTAAAGTTTATCGCGTAGTATTCGTTTCCGTCATAGCAATAAAACCCGCTTTTGCTATCGCCTTTTTTATGGTTTGCTGCTTTTGAACACTTTGCGACAGTAGGACTTACGGTAGGTTTTTTATCGCCAGCGAAAGGGGAAGTGGGTTTGGAGGGTTTGGAGGAAGAGGAGGCGACGCATCTTTTCTTATATACGTTCTTGGCAAAATCATAAGTAGTTTTTTCACCATTTTCAACGCTTGAGCCTGCAGGGCATTTAAGTATTGCTTCGTAAGTGTTTCCTACTCTAGCTTTGGATGGACACCAGTACCCTTGGTCTTTGTCGCCTGATGGACTCCTACCTTTGTCAGGACAGCTCTTTTCGGTTGGTTCTACCATTGTTTTTGCAGGTGTAGCAGGTGTAGCAGGTGCAGCTTTAACACATTTAAACTTGGTAGCAGTAGTATCTTTTCCATACCCTGATGGACATTCAAATTTATAAGGCCCCACAGTAGTTGCCCCGTTAGAACACGAATATCCTTGGTCCTTATCTCCGCTTTTTGTCCAGGTTTTGTCATAGCATTCTGCTTTGGTTGGTTCTGCTGTTTCCTCAGCATATGCGCTTCTGACAGGAAGCACCACTAACACAGCCAGAACTGAAAATACTGCTACCAGCAACACTTTTTTAAGATGAGCATACCGCATATGCCTACAATTGTAACATATTTGCTGGTAGTTGCGGTAGGCTAAAATCTTCAAATATTTTATGAAAAATGCAGCAATTTTCTTGCATTTTATGGTAAATATATTACAATAAAATCAATCAGCCCATGCTGAGGAGAGTTTATTTATAATTCTGGTACGACCAGAGGAGAGGAGCCCCAAGCGTTATGGAACGTAAACCACATAACCCAAGCGGTTCAATAAACAAATTAGCAAGTAGAGGACCAGAAGTGCCAAGAAGAAGTGTGTTGTTTGGTCTTGGTCTTCTTACAGGAGCGGTTGCCCTGACCGCCTGCACCAGGAATAGCAGAGAGACAGCACCTCCTTCGACGCCAACAACAGAGGCTGCTAGCGGTGCACCAACCTCAGCAGCGCCAACGCCTGAAAAAACCGCTACGCCAACGCCGGAAGCGCCGAGACCAAAGTTTACTTATGAGGAACTGAATAGCGGTTTGCGCGAATGGACCGGTCTTGACGATACCGTCAGCAGACTGAGCGCTACCTCCGGCGAAGAGGATAGACGCGAAATACTGTATGAATTCTTTGGTAATGAGAGTAATAACGGCGGACTACCGTACCTAGAGCTAAGCGGTCCAAAGAACGCTCGTTGTAACCCTGAAAGAAATGCTGAAGTTGTCAGGAGAGCGACAACAGAATTAGCGACCGTAGCTGCCTTATTAGCAGATGCTTCTGTGCCTGAGGAAGCAAAAAAGGTTATAATCAGCCAATATGGCGAGCTGTTTATGAAATCTAACTCTGAAGAAGATCCTCTGGCAGAGATCCGTAATATGGTATCGAAGCTAAAAGTAGAACAGTCACACCGCTGCAATCTGTTTAATATGTCAAATGGTAAGATAGAAGGTGCAGAGTCGCCTATCCCCGAACTACCTGCACTTATTGCTGTAAGCAGCAGTGATGGGCGCGGCGAATGTATATCAAAACGAAGAAAAGGCAACTCCGCAGCCAGTAACACGATACAGATGGCGTTTGTTCCTAAGTCATTAAAACCTACCGTAGATTCGGAGGGTAACATTACAGGTTATGAGGTAGACGAAGAGTCTGCTGCTAAATCTCCTGTGTGTATTATTGAAATGGTGCCAAAATCTACTGATACGAATAATATGTACTCAGGTTTAATTTGGGCTGTATCCAATATTATACCAAATGGTAGCCAAACCACGATAAAAGTCGAAGGAGTGGAAAAACCGATATCTAGCTTACGTGCCAGATAGCGCGATAAATAAATAAAACTCAATACCGCATATGCTGTAAATTGTAGGCATATGCGGTATTTTACCTTCAGATATAAATAAAAAAACACTCCAATCAGGAGCGATTTATTGTGGCGCGCTCGACCGGATTCGAACCGGCGATCTCCTCCGTGACAGGGAGGCGTGATAGGCCAACTTCACTACGAGCGCATCTGACAGTAGTCATAATAGCAAACATCCCTGCTCTTTTCAAGAAACTATTTGCATTTTTTCCCCGGCTATTTTACAATTTTAACCAGAGAACTGTTTATGATAAAAAGAAATACCATCATTGCTATCGCTTTCCTCGCTGCGGTTGTCTGCGGTCCTATACTAAGTACCGGCCAAGTATTCGCTGAGACTGAGTGCGCCGGGGCTAAGACGTCGGTTATTGCCTGCGGCGGTGCTACTGGACAGGCTGCTATTATCGAGATTGTGAAAATGGTTGTAAAGATTATGACTGCTGGCGTTGGAGTTTTGGCGGTTGGCGCGGTGATATTTGGCGCTATTTTATATACTACTTCCGAGGGTAGTCCTGATAAGCTTTCCAAGGCTCGAACGGTTTGGATTAATACTATCATTGGACTACTGCTTTTCGCGTTTATGGTGGCGATTACAAACTTTTTCGTTCCGGGAGGGATATTCTGATGAAAAAAATCATCTTAGCTGTTTCATTAATTGTATTTGGAGCTTTCAGTTCCACTGTAATTTTTTCCGGCAATCAAGCTTTTGCTGATTCCTGTTCTGACAAAGGTAGGATTTTGACATTTAAGCCGTGGTACGATGGGCTAACCGATGGGTCGTGTAGTATTAAAAGTCCTGGCAGCGATACAGATAAACAGGCGGCGTTTTTATGGAGAATCGTGCTGAATGTGATTGATGATTTGCTGCAGGTTGTCGGCTATATTACGGTCGGTTATATTATGTATGGCGGCTTCTTGATGATGACTAGTATTGGTTCGCCAGATAAAGCCGCACATGCCCGTAAAACAATTTTAAGCGCAGTTATCGGCTTGATAGTTACACTATTGTCGATTGCTATTGTTAACTTAATATCATCAACGATAGGTCTGTAGTATGGATTTTTTACATTTTTTGGCCGGACTACTAGGCGACGCTTCAAGCTTGGGTGTTCCGAGTAATCCTGCTGATAATAATGCTTTGAATAAAGTTGTTAATTTGGTGTTTATGATTGCTGGCGCGGTGGCGGTGATTATTGTGGTTGTCGCTGGAATTAACTATTCTCTGTCGGTCGGCGAGCCATCGAAGACTGCCAAAGCAAAGGATGCAATAATTTATTCGGTAGCTGGATTAGTCATGGTTGCTGCGTCGTTTGTTATCGTAAAGTTTATCATTGGAAGGTTTGCGTAGAAAGGAGTATCGCGCATGAAACAGTTGTTAAAAATATTGGTTGCCCCAGCGCTTATGCTTAGTGCATCGTTTGCAGCGCCAGTGATAGTCTCGGCGGTTGATGTCTGTTCTGGCGGTAACGGCTCTTCGTTGTACTGCCAAAACAAGAGCGAGGGCGAAACTAAGGTCAAGTCAACAATTGGCAACGTTACAAACCTTCTGTTGATGGCGGTTGGCGCCATATCGATTATTATGATAGTTGTTGGCGGTATACTATTTGCTCTGTCGAATGGCGATAGTTCAAGGGTTACTAAAGCCAGAAATACAGTTTTATATGCCGCGATTGGATTGATAGTTTCTTTATTGGCGTCAGCGATTGTTAATTTGGCATTTGGGCGTGTTTGGTAAAATAGAAAAGAAAGGATAAGATTATGAAAAAAATAGGGTTTGTGATAGTGTTTGCGGGCTTGTTGGGCGTTTCTAGCCTAGCTGCTGCCTCGCTATTAATGTCTGATGCTTCTGCTCAAGTATCTTCGGGCATAAATGCTGCGACAACCAGCGAGATGCAAGGTAAAAGCGTCAACAGTACAGTTGGTTCAATTGTAAATGTTTTATTATGGGTTGTTGGTATTCTGTCGGTAACTATGATCGTGTGGAGCGGTTTTAAGTATATTACTTCGGCTGGCGATACCAGTAAGTTGGCTTCTGCAAAAAGTACGCTGATTTATGCGGTAGTTGGTTTAATTATTGCTATTATGGCGTACGCAATCGTTAACTTTGTCCGAACAGAGGTGACATCGACAGGCGGTAAAGCGGTTGGCGGTTCTCTGTCTGGCACTTCCTCGCCAGGTGGCTCTGGTGTTAGCAGCGGTGCCGTTGCCGGCTCTTCTTCTGGTGCCAGCACTCCAAGCAGTAAGTCTGCCGGCAGCGGTTTTGGTTCCGGCGGCGGCCATTTAAAGCCTGGACTAAGCAAATAATTTATGTATAAGAGAGTAGATAGTAAAGGCGGGACAATAGAGGATAAATGTTGCAATGTATCGGATAAAACAGTACAATAATAATCATCAAGTAATAAACAAGGAGAATAAGCGAATGAAGAAAGTAAAAGTGTTGCTGGCGGGACTACTGATGGTGCCGATGGTTGCTTTGGCTGCTTCGCCAGCGGTTAGCGCTCAGTATAATCTGTCAGGCGGAACTGAGGCTGCAAAGGGTGAAGGTATGAAAGACGGCGTGGGGGATGCTAACTCGTTAGTAAAAAACGTCGTTAACATCATCCTGTGGGTTGTCGGTATTTTGTCGGTGATCATGATGGTTTGGGGCGGTATTAAATATACGACCTCGGCTGGCGATAGCAATAAAGTGACGTCAGCGAAGAACACCATTATATATGCGGTGATTGGTTTAATCATCTCTATTATGGCGTATGCTATCGTCAACTTCGTTATCGGGCAGATTGGTACAGCGTAGCTTTAAGCTTTTGTCAGCGTTTTAAACCCCGGCATGCCGGGGTTTTCATGAAGCATTGTGTGTTTAGTTTTTGACTTCTACTTTGCCGTGCAAAACAGATTTAAAAACTCAACATAGAGTCTTACAAAACCTTAATCTTCTTAGCTCTTTCCTGCTTGATTTTTTCAAAGGTGATTGTCAGTACGCCGTCTTTTAATTCTGCCTTAACGCCTTCTTCATTGACGGCGGTTGGCAGCGGTAAGGTGCGGCTAAACTCGCCCCAGTAGCATTCCTGAATGTGCCAATTGCGCACATCGCCTTCGTCGCCGCTTGATAATGTGCCGCTGATGGTTAAAATCCCGTCGGAAATACTAACATCCAAATCGTTGCGGTCAACTCCGGCGGTACGGGCT
Source organism: Candidatus Saccharimonadota bacterium (assembly GCA_905373795.1). Lineage (GTDB taxonomy): Bacteria > Patescibacteriota > Saccharimonadia > Saccharimonadales > Saccharimonadaceae > Nanosynbacter. Next base: position 128,344 of record CAJPUO010000001.1, on the reverse strand, counting down.
TTAATAACCAGCTCGTTTTCTGTTTCAAACACATCGACGGCCAGTTGTCCCATTAAATTTTCAGAATCTTCCCAAGTCTCGTCGGTTGCTGCAGTAGCTGTTGCAGTAGCAACGGTGTTGTCGCCATCCACCGGCTCTGGTTCTGGTATTGAACTGTCGTCGCTCCCTAAGAACGCCGCCGTCAGCTCATCGTCCAGTAATAGATTATCATCTTGTTTGCGGGCCATAATCTCCTCCACTGTTTATATAATAGGCTCATGACAGTAGTCTACTACAATTATAGCTGTTATATGCGGTATAATCAACACTAGAGGTTATAAAAGTATAGATTACGATGTTTGATCAGATCTTATCAATTATTGCTCCCCACCGCTGTTACGAGTGCGGTAAGACTGGATCTATCCTATGTCAGAGTTGTAAAAAATACATCATCAAGCAACGGTTTCAACTATGTATTTTATGCGGCAACTCGTTAAAAACGGGCAATCTTTGCGATAATCACCAGCAGCCGTACGGTATGTTGTGGTGCTTTGGATATCGCCGCGGGTCAATAGCTAAGATTATCGACGATTATAAATTTCGCCGCGTTCGGGCAGCAGCGGGTATTTTAGGGGATTTGCTTGATTCTACCTTGCCGGAGTTGCCGGCAGGCGCGGTTATCGTACCGATTCCCACGACGTCCAGGAATATGCGCCGCCGCGGTTACGATCATATGCGGCTTATCGCCAAAGATCTGGCCAGAAAACGAAATGTTGGCTATTCTTCCCTGCTTCGCCGCCGTAATAACGTTGTTCAGCACGCCGCCGGGTCGTCGCGCCAAAGAAAGCGGCAAGCTAAAGAGTTCTTCGAGGTGTCTCAGTCGGTTGATCAAAATAAATTATATGTGATAATTGACGATATCTTTACGACAGGCTCAACCTTAGCGGCGGCAGCTGACTGCTTGAGACAGGCGGGCGCCGAAAATGTCCAGGCGGCGGTTATTACCCGGCACGGCAATATATAAATTACTGATGGTGATAGCGGCTGCCTTTAGCTATTTCCTGCGCGCGGTACAGCTGTTCTGCCAGGATGAGACGGACTAATTGATGCGGGAATACCAGGTTTGATAACGACCAAATTATATTGGCTCGCTGGCGCATTTCATCGGTAACGCCGTAAGCGCCGCCGATAATGAAAACGATATGCTTAGTATTGTTTTGTAAGATTAAGCTAGATAATTCTGGCGAACTAAGGTTTTTACCGCGTTCGTCTAATAAAATTGTAAAATCACTGTCTTTTATTCGTGATAATAATCGCTCTGACTCCTCCTGGCGCGCCCTGTCGCCTTCAAAGCTTGAATGTGGTAGAATTATCATCTCTGCGGCAAACGGCGGTCTCAGGCGCTCTAAAAAACGAAAAACGCCTGGTTGAATCCAGGGTTCGTTCTTTTTACCGATTGTTAGGATGGTTATTTTCATCTTAGATTAATTGTGGCGGAGAGAGAGGGATTCGAACCCTCGATGGGTTGCCCCATACCGCTTTTCGAGAGCGGCCAGTTCAACCACTCCTGCATCTCTCCGTAAAGCTAATGTGGTACACCCGGCAAGATTCGAACTTACGACCTCTGGCTCCGCAAGCCAGCGCTCTATCCAGCTGAGCTACGGGTGCATACAGCCTTTCGGAAATCCGATTGGCCATAACAGAAATATAAAGTGCTTTCTCCGCCCAAAAACGGTGAACTTTCGTATTCTACCACATATAAACTAGCGGGGCAAGTTATAGTTTTATCATACGGATGAGTTTTTCCAAGGCGTCGGGCTTAATCTCCTGCATTGGCAGCCGCGCTCCTAGCATATCGACAATTTTCTCGCCCTCTTTTTCAGAAAAATAGAGCGTTAGTCCGGGTGAAAAGCGCTTGACCGGCAGTAAAATTGCTGAATGCTGGTTATTTTCACGGGTTATCCCAAAAGCCCTAAACTCGCTGAAGTCATACAGCTTATCGCCGACGTAAACACCCTTGGGACTGATGGCGTAATTGATGTTTTGCGGTGTTTTTTCTGATAGTAAAAACAGCGCCACCGTCATAATTGGCAGTAAAATGGCAAAGGTCGGGCTTTTGAATACTAAAATAGCCAGCGCCATGAGCCCGATAAGAACAACGCCGAAAGCGACGTACCACCACAGCTCGCGGTGGACTTTGATGCCCTCTGGGGCTGTCCAAGCAATCGGCTCTTTTAGACTCAAATCATCCTCTATCTTAGCCGTATCTGCGTTTGCGTCGGTGTCAGATTTTTTCGACCTAGAGCTATCAGCCTTCGATTTCTCGTAAAATACGGCAGACTCTTTAGTTTCTGGCGGCTGATTGTCTTGGCTTGTGTTCATGGCTATAGTATACCACGAGCGATTTTATCGGGCAATTTTATACGTTGGTGGTCGGTCCGCCGCTGCCGCCGATTGCGGTCATCAGAACGAAGTTGATGATGGCATAGGCGAAAATGGAAATTAATAACCCGATAATAGCGTAAACAATGGTGTTTTTGGCGGCGGTTACCGAGTCTTTTTTACCGCTGGAAACGACGTAGCGGACGCCGCCCCAAATTAACATCACCACGCTGAGGACGCCAGCGCCGTATAGCATCAGGTTGATACCGCGACGGATGATTGAGGAGTCGCCGTTAGCCAAATTTGCTGGCATGTTATCGCCGCGCGCTGCATTGACGCCAGCTGGCGCGCCACCCTCGCCGATAGCCGAAACTGGCGCTGTGGCGACCGTCACACCCAAACCAAGCGCCAAAACACCCGCAACTACTCCCAAAAAACCTTGCTTCATCATGATAAGACTATTATATCGTCTTTATATGGCAGCGTCAATCGAAAATTTGCCGGTAAAGCTATGAATTACGGCAGATATATGATACACTCTATCTGTAGATCTGGAGGAGTACCCAAGTGGCTGAAGGGGACGGTTTGCTAAATCGTTAGTACGGAGAGATCTGTAGCGGGAGTTCGAATCTCCCCTCCTCCGCCAGATTTTGAACTGATGTTGATGTTGGAAGGGTGACCGAGTGGTTGAAGGTACCGGTCTTGAAAACCGGCGTGCGGTAAAACGTACCGAGGGTTCGAATCCCTCCCCTTCCGCCAGAGAAGATAGCCGCGGCTAAAGAGCCGGGGTTATTTTAGTTTGGCGAGTGTATGATATTTAGGAAAATATACTTGACAAAAAACAAAGCTTGTGCTAATATTAAGACCAGTATTTCATAAAACAGATACAAAACAGGAAAATAAAATGAATATAGCACAACAGTTAATTACCATAGCGACCATGCTGGTTAGCGTCCATACGGCAATTGGCGTATTGTTGCATGACACGAGCATGGATAAGGCGTTTACGGCGTCTTGGGAATATGTTTATTATGATAAATCGGATGCGGATGAGGCGAAAATGCCGGAAACTAATCCGCATACCCATCCAGAGCATGCGCAGGTGTCTCATATTTTAAAGAACGGTTCATCGCAGCCTCGGACGACGCCGCGAGATAATGACCGTAAGCGATTGCGCCAAAAATACGCTGCGCGCGGCCAGCACACGTTTGATGGCTATCGGTTGATTGTTGGCGATGCGGCTTAGAGATGCTAGTATATAGTTTTAGGTTGGCGGTTTTTACCCAGCTTGCTGATTGAACCCTGGCTTATATTATCTATCCCGCCTATTTTACGGTAATTACTTTCAATTCAGCGACCAGCCGCGCGATAATTTGCTCTTGTTCGGCTAATTGTTGGCGGGTTTCTTCAACCAAGTAAGCTGGTGCTTTTTCAAGATATGTCGGGTTGTCGAGCCGTTTTTGTAAGCCAGTTTTCTTTTGGCGGGCTTCTGCGAGGCGTACTTCCAGATTCTCCTGATGCTGGTATAGTGTTTCGCTATCAATATCCAACCAAGCTTCTCGATTGGCGACAGCCAGCCGCAATCCTTTTGGCTGGTCAGTCTGTTTGATCGAGCTGAGGCGCATTAAATGTTTAACGATGTCCTGATTTTCATCAATTAAATTGTCATTACCGTATAACAAGCGGTATTTTTTATTGCCCGGCAACTCAGCGATTACCCAGCGACCTTCCGCGACCAGTGTTTTCAGCTGCTCAAACTGCTCAGCGGCAATGGGGTCGAACTTTTCTGGGGTCGGCCAATGGTCGCGCATTAAAATGCCATCGGTGTAATTAAGTGTCTGCCAAATTGTCTCGGTAACGAATGGCGCGAATGGATGAGCGATTTTCAGGCTGGTTGCCAGCGCCCATGACAGCAATGGGCGGTTGATAGCGGTTTTTGACGATTCGATGTACCAATCGGCTAGGTCGTCCCAAATAGCGTGATAGACCGTGTCTGCGGCTTCAGAAAAGCGGTACTGCTCCAGGCGGACGGCGACGTTATTGGCGGCGTCATTCAGTTGGCGGATAATCCAGTGATCGGCCGGCGTCTGCGGCTCCAGGTCAACGATTTGATGTTCATCGCCGATTTGCGCCTCGACGAAACGAGCGATATTCCACAGCTTATTACAGAAATTGCGAGCAGCGATGACCGCGCCCTTGTTGAAGGCTTGGTGCTGGGCCGGCGCGCGGCCAGCGATGATACCCATGCGGGTGGCATCTGAGCCAAATTCTGAGACTAATTCCATTGGATTGATGACATTACCCTTGGATTTGGACATTTTTTGATTATGTTCGTCGTTGACCATACCGTGCAAATAGACGTCCTTGAACGGTAGTTCGCCAGTGCGGTACAGGCTGAGCATAATCATGCGCGCTACCCACGCCCGCATAATGTCCATGCCAGTTTCCATCAGGCTGGTTGGGAAATATTTGGCTAGTTCCCCGCCGTTTAGGTAATCGGTAACGATGTACGGCCACTGGCCAGATGAGAACCAAGTATCAAAGGTGTCCTCTTCCCTGATATATGTTGTACCATTTACAACTATCTTTCGTTCGTCAGTACGAATGTTAAATATCCAATCGCGCGGGTCGCTTTCATTAACGAATGCTGGAATCGGGATACCCCAGGGGATTTGCCGGGAGATATTCCAGTCTTTCAGTTGTTTAAGATAAGCGATGAGTTCTTTGCGTTTGGCGGCTGGATAAAAAGTAATCTCTTCCCTCTCTAAGGCTTCAATGGCTGGCTGAGTCAGCGGCTGCATTTTAATAAACCACTGCTCCTTAACCATCGGCTCGATGACGCTGCCGCACTTGTAACAATGTCCGACGGCATGTTCAATGTCTGTTTCGCCGCGGCGCAGTTCTAGCGACTCCAAGGCTGCCAACACACGAATACGGGCTTCTGCCGGCGTCAGGCCTAGGAATTGTGGCGGTACGTTGACCATCGTACCCTCTTGGCTGATGATTTGCTTGAGCGGCAAATGGTGGCGCTCGGCCATCTCGAAGTCGTTCGGGTCGTGTGCCGGTGTAATTTTCACTGCGCCAGTGCCATAGTCCATATCGACGTACTCGTCGGCGATAATCGGGATTTCCTCGTCGGTGATTGGCAATAAAATTCGTGTGCCGATGAGGTGTTTGTAGCGCTCGTCGTCCGGGTGGACGGCTACTGCCACGTCGCCCAGCATAGTCTCCGGCCGCGTGGTGGCGACTACGATTTCGCCGATTTTATCCAGCGTTGGGTAGGCGATTTGCCATAACTTCCCTTTTTCATTTTTATGTTCAACCTCAATGTCGGCGAAGCTGGTTTGGTGTTTAGTGCAATAATTGACAATCCGCTCGCCGCGGTAAACTAGTCCGTCATCCCACATCTTTTTGAACGTCTCATACACTGTAGCGATGACTTTATCGTCCAGCGTAAAGGTCAAATGCTGCCAAGAGGCGCTGACGCCTAGAGCGCGCAGCTGCAACTCCATGTTACCGCGTTTTTCTTCAACAAATTGCCAAACCTGGTCGTACAGTTGTTCACGTGAAAAGTCGAAGCGGCTTTTTCCCTGTTTTGCCAGTTCTTTTTCATAAACTACCCATGTCTCGAAGCCAGCATGATCTGCTCCAGGAATAAATACCGCATCATCACCTTTCATGCGGTGATAGCGGATCATAATATCCTTCAAATTCATGTCCAGGGCATGGCCAATATGCAAGTTGCCATTGGCGTTGGGCGGTGGCATGACGATGGAATACGGTTTGCCGACACCGGTCGGCTCTAATGCGCCGCTGGTCTCCCACATGGCGTAAATGTTTGGTTCGTAATCGTTTGGAGTGTATTGTTTGGCTAGTTGCATGAATAATTCCTACTTTTCACGTGAAAAGCGAGCATCGCTACCGTCAAGATTTTTCACGTGAAAACTCAGACAATAGGCGTAAATGATCTCTCCACGCGGTTATATTACCAAGCCAATTATACCACAGAAAAAGGGGCGGTGAAATCGCGGATAATATCTGACTGGGGCGTTTTAACGCAGCGTTTGGTAGGCGCGGTACAGCCAGTAGCGGCTGCGCTGCAATGGCAAATCCCAAGCCCCGGCAAAGGTGACGTCGTGTCCGCCAAATGAGCGTTTGAACTTGGTGAAGCCAGCCCACGGATGGTTTTTGTCGGCACCGTCGGGGGCGATGCCGTAGAGGTCAGCTTTGGTTAATCCGTGCTGCTGAGCGTCAATAATCGCCTCGGCCAGCAGGGCAGTGCCAGCATTGAGCTTGCGGTGAGCTGGGTCTGACGAGGCGCCAGCATGGGCGTAATATAGCGTGTCGCTGCTGTGATAAAACAGAGCTGCGGCGATAGGTTGATTATCAAGCGCGGCGTAATACAGCGTGGCCGCGCCAAGCGGGAAGAGGGTAGCGGCTTGCTGGCGGAAATAACTATCAGGGTGCGGCGTAATGCCACGGTGCCGAGCGACTTGGTGGACGAATTTCAGTAAGATATCAATGTCATGCGGGTCGGTCGAGCGGTAGACAGAGACGCCTTTTTTATGATAATTGCGGTACACATTACGAACCGGCTGCGCCATATGGGCGATCAGCTGGTCTTGCGGCTGAGTCAAGTCGATGACGTGCGAATGCTCGGGCTGGAGCTTTTGGTAGGTGACCTTTTTCCAACCGTGAGTTTGCAGATGGGCGGTAAAGTCGAGGTTGGTTGGCTCAACGCGCAGGAAAGTAACGCGGTGTGTTTTACCAAGCTGAGCTAGGGAATCAAGAGCTGCCGCTAGCGAATGCTCGTCATCGGCAGTCGGGCCGTACGGGCAGTACAGGCGGGAGTTGCCGGTGCTGCGCTCCAGGATAGCCAGATATTCCCAACCCGGGCCGCTATCGCGAAAGGTGGTGCGCCCGAGTGATTCTTGAAAGGCTTGCCAGGCGGTTGATTGTAAAAAATGTTGGTTCATGTTGTAATCCTCACAACGTTAGATTGTTGTCATTGATAAACTTGGTTGGACTTCCAGGTCGTACGGGTTGGTGGGTTGGTCGATTTGAGCGCGGAAATAACCGAGCGCGGCGATCATGGCGGCGTTGTCGGTGCAGAGTTGGATGGGCGCGTATTCAATGTCGATAGGCAAGGCCCGGCGCAGTTGGCGGCGTAATTCTTGGTTGGCGGCGACGCCACCGGCGATGACGACGGAGGCAGGCTGGAAATTGTCGTAAGCTTTCTTAGTCTTATCGACCAGGGTTTTAACGGCGGTGTACTGGAAACTGGCTGCCATATTATGCCGTAGTTCGTCGTTTACTAGGGCAGGAAGCTCGTGCGACGGAAAGGTGAAGTCTTTGCCCACCTCGCGCTGAACGGTCCTCAGAACAGCTGTCTTGAGGCCGGAGAAGGAGAAATCGTACTCGCCAGCGAGCTTGGCGATGGGCAGGTGAAAGGCGTGGGGATCACCGAGTTCGGCTGCTTTGGCGATGGCCGGGCCGCCAGGGTAGGGTAGGCCAATGATTTTGGCAACCTTATCAAACGCCTCGCCGACGGCGTCGTCTTGGGTCTGGCCGATGAGCTGGTAGTCGCCGTGACCTTGGAAAAGGACAAGCTGCGAGTGTCCGCCAGAGACGATTAACGCCAGGAGAGGGAAGGTAGGTTGATGATGTGGCAGGATAAGGTTAAGGCAAGCTGGCGACCTCTCATCGGTGCCGATGGTTTTGCGGACGGCGCTGCCGGATGCATTCGGCGCAGAGGAGACGGTTGCCAGTTGCCGGCTAGAGGCAGGGACGTCTGTCTCGGAGTACTCTTTACGGGTGGCTTCGCCAGCCCGTGGCGTTTGGTTGACGGGGCTTGGCGCGCCCGTCACAGCCTCCTCAAAGACGACTGCTGAGGTTGGCTCGACAGTTTTTGACTTGTCAATAATGTGATGAGATCCTTGTTTCGTAATAAAATTAGCATACACATGCGCCTCGACATGGTGTATCTTGTAAAGCGGCTTGTCGTGAATGATGGCGAGGGTGCGGGCGGCGAGCGTGCCGATGAGCAGCGAGCCGATCAGGCCGGGCGCATAGGTGACGGCGATGGCGTCGATGTCGTTCCAGGTGCAATCAGCGTCAGACAGGGCTTTTTTGATGACAGGGTTAATAACTTCTAGGTGGCTGCGGGCGGCAATTTCCGGGATGACGCCGCCGTATTCGGCATGGATGTCAATTTGGGAATTGACCACATTAGAAAGCAAGCGTTCGCCGTCTTCAACGACCGCCGCCGCTGTTTCGTCGCAGCTGGACTCGATTCCCAAAATACTCATTTGCTTTTATTATAGCAAATATAAGTGGTAAAATAGGGATATGAAGAACAAGTTGGTAAAAATTGCGAGGAAAACATTACCGAAGGGGGCTTTGAAAAATACGGAGAATGCCTACAGGATTACTCGCACGAAGATGGTTAGCCTGCGGTATGGCAATCCAGCTCGCGGTTTGAGGATCATTGCGGTGACCGGGACGAACGGTAAAACGACGACTGCTTGTTATATTAATGAGATTTTGAAAGAGGCTGGTTTTAAGACGGCGTTGTTTACGACGGCGGTGATTGAAATTGCCGGTCAGGAAAAACTGAACGATTTGAATGCAACGGTGCCGACGGTAGCGAAGCTGTTTCGTTTTTTCCGGGCAGCGCGGCGTAAAGGCGCGGAATATGTGATTTTAGAGGCGACTAGCCACGCTTTATGCCAGCATAAGTTTGACGGCGTGCCAATTGAGGCGGCGGTGATGACGAATTTGACGCAAGATCATTTGGATTACCATAAAACGATGAAGCAATACGCGGCAGCGAAAGCGAAATTATTTGAGAAAAAGCCGAAATATATTGTATTGAACCGCGATGATGCGTGGTTTGATTATTTTAGTCAGTTTACGGCGCGCGAGCAAAAGATGACCTACGGTATGAATCCAGAAGCCGAGGCTCACATCACGCACGTCAAATTATATAAGAAGGGGACGGAGGCGAGTTTGCTGATCGATCATCAAACTCATCTGGAGCTGGCGACAAATCTGCCAGGCGAGTTTAACGTGATGAATATGTCGGCGGCGGTGTCGCTAGCGTATCTGTTGGGGATTAAGCTGGAGGATATTCAGGAAGGCGTGGCGAATCTGGAGGTAATTCCGGGACGATTTGAACGGGTGGATAACAAACTCGGGATTGATATTATCGTGGACTATGCGCACACGCCGGACGCGCTGGAAAAATTGTTAAAAACTACGCAAAAGATTACTAAGGGGCGGCTAATTCTGGTGTTTGGGGCGTGCGGCGACCGCGATCAGTCGAAGCGGCCGGTTATGGGAGAATTAGCGGCTAACTTGGCAGACAGGATTTTCCTGACAGATGAGGAAAGTTATAATGAAGATCCGGATGAGATTCGGGCGATGGTTCGTCAGGGGATTGAAAAGACGAAAAAATCTCATAAAATGACGGAAGTGGCCGACCGGAAGCAGGCGATTAGCCAGGCTTTGCAGACGGCAGCGCGCGGCGATACGGTTTTAATTACCGGTATGGGACATGAGCAGTACCGAATTGTTAATGGCAAGCGGATTCCGTGGAATGATAAGGCGGTGGCGAGCGAGATTATTGCCGAGATTGATCAAGAGAATCGTAAAATTTCGCTTTAATTCGCTGCCAATTTGGCGATCGGCGGACGAGTTTTTGGCGATCGGCGGAGTTTTTAAGGAGCGGCTTGATGGCTTCCTCAAGGTAGATGCCGCCCTGCGAGCCTTTGAAAAGGATGGTTGCGTCTTTTATGTCGCTGTTTTTTAAGAATTCGCCAGCTTCCGGGGCTGATTGGAAAGATATGGATTTACAGCCGTTTTTTTCGGCGGTTGGTGCCAGGTAGGTTCTTGACAGATTGCCGACGGTAATAAGCAGGTCTAATTGCTTAGGGTCGCAAAGTTTGCCGATTTTCTTATGCTCTGCTTCGGATATGCCGCCAAGCTCGTTCATGTCGCCTAAAACCGCGATTTTATGCTTAGCTTCCAGGGAATAGAGGGTTTTCAATGAATGTTCCATGGCGATGGGGCTGGCGTTATATGTGTCATCTAGCAATGTACAACCCCGTATGCCGTGCAAGATGTTCATTCTGCCAGAGACAGGTTGGATTTTCTCTAGGGCTGCTGCCACCTCTTCAATATCCATGCCGCAAGCCAGTCCTGCTGCTGCCGCGCCAGTGATGGAGCGAATATTATGCTCACCTAGTACGGAAATAGTAACCATGTGGGACGTTTTTTCAGAAAATTGCAAATTTGCTGAGCAGCCGCTACTGGTAAACTTTTTGATTTTTAGGAAAACGTCGGCGGCTTGATCGCCATAACTAATGCGATTTCCGGCGATGAGAGAATGATATTTTTTATCAATGTCATGAAGATTAAAGATGGTTTTTTTAGCTGCCTGGCTGATAGACAACTCTTCACGCGCTACCGTGTCCATTGTTTTGAAAAACTCCATATGCTCCGGCGCAACAGAGGTGATAATGGCAATGTCAGGCCACATATACTTGGTGAATGTTGACATTTCGCCCGGGCGGTCGATGCCGCATTCTTGAATAATAATGTCGGGCGCATCTGGATTTTTAATGCTGGCGCGGGCATCCGCAAAGACTTTTAGCCAGGCTAGGGGAGATTTGGCATTTTTCGGTCCATCAACGCCGAGGATTTCCAGAGGCGCGCTTAAGGTGGTGTTCAAATTGCCGCGGCTATGGCGGACAGTGAACTTTTCTGCCAAAACAGTGGCGGTCGCTGATTTGACGCTGGTTTTACCGACGCTGCCAACCACGGCAATGAGTTTAACGTTGGGGTGAGATTTAAGATATTGCTTAACGTAAGAACCGAGGATTTTTTCTAAGAAATGTTTGAATAATTGCATGGGGATATTATAGCAGAGTGGGGATGATAAAATTTAGCACTCGCCCTTGACGAGTGCTAATTTGATGCGGTACAATGGGTGTATTGTTAACGAAATGGAGGATGATATGGATACACCTATCAAGCCTCTCGGCGACCGCGTGGTAGCGGTGCGCGAGGAGGCGAAGACACAGACGGCCAGTGGATTATATTTGCCGGATAGTTCGAAGGAGAAGCCAGTGGTGGCTGAGGTTAAAGCGGTTGGCGGCGACGTCAAGAATGTAAAATTAGGCGACAAGATTGTTTATAAGGAATATTCGACCACGGATTTGAAAATTGACGGCACGGAATATTTGATCGTCCGCGAGGAAGATATTTTAGCAACGGTTGTTTGAGAAAAGAGGAGTTTAAACTATGGCAAAAAAAGTTTTTTACGATGACGATGCGCGCGCTCGCGTGTTGGGCGGTGCTGAGGCGCTGTATAACGCAGTTAAGGTAACCTACGGGCCAAAGGGTCGCAATGTGGTGATCGCCAAGGGATTTGGCGGGCCAACGGTGACGCACGACGGCGTGACGGTAGCGGAAGGCATTGAGCTGCCAGAGAACGACGATGAGACGCTGGGTTACAAGGTTGGCGCTGATTTGATCAAACAAGCGGCCAAGAACTTGAACAAGCAAGCTGGCGACGGCACCACGACCGTGACGGTGCTGACTTATTCGATTTTGAAGGAAGCCAACCGGTTGATCGCAGCGGGTCACAACCCAATGGAGCTGCGCAAGGGTATCGAACAGGCCGGCGCGGAAATCGTCAAAGAACTAAATAAATTAGCTGAGCCAATTGAGGGCAAGTCTGAACGCGTGGCGGAAGTGGCAACCATTTCGGCGGGTGACGCGGAAATTGGCAAATTGATCGCTAGCGTCATCGAGAAAGTTGGCAAAGACGGCGTAGTGACAGTTGAAGCTGGGCAAGGCTTGGAGTTGGAGGCTGAGGTCGTTGAAGGCTTTAGTCTAGACAAGGGCTGGGTCAGCCCGTTCTTCGTCACCGACACTGGTCGGCAAGAGGCGGTTTACGAAAAGCCGGCAATTTTGATTACCGATAAGAAAATTTCTAGCGTGCAGGAGTTCCTGCCGATGCTGGAGAAATTGGCACAAAGCGGCAAAAAGGACGTGGTGCTGATCGCTGATGAAGTTGAGGGTGAAGCGCTGAGCATCTTGGTACTGAACAAGCTCAAGGGTGTATTTAATACCGTGGCGGTCAAGGCACCAAGCTTTGGCGACCGCCGCAAGGAGATTTTGCGCGACATCGCGGTGCTGACCGGCGCAACGGTGATTTCTGAAGATCACGGCTTGACGTTTGAGAACGCTGGCTTGGAGGTCTTAGGTTCGGCACGCAAGGTGATCGTCGGTAAAGACGAAACCACTATCATTGAGGGCGCAGGCAAGCCGTCTGGCGTTAAGGAGCGAATTGCTGAGATTAAATCACTGTCTGACAACGCCTCCAGCGAATATGAAAAGGAACAATTTGACAAGCGAGCAGCTGCCCTGAGCGGCAAGGTGGCAGTCATCAAAGTCGGTGGCGCGACCGAGACAGAAATTGACGAAAAGAAGTTCCGCGTGGACGACGCCGTGGCAGCTACTAAGGCAGCCTTGGCCGAGGGAATTGTCGCTGGCGGCGGCGTGACCTTGGTGAATTTGGCTGGCGGCCTGAAGGTGACTGGTGCAGATAGCATCGCGGCTGGCCGGCAGATTCTAAAGGACGCCCTGAAGCAGCCGTTCCTGCAGATTATGCGTAACGCTGGCTTGAACGCCGACGCACTTTTGGCACAAGTCGAGGCAGGTAAGGCTGGATTTGGTGTTAACGTGATGAAGCCCGAGAACGAGTTGGTGGATGTCAAAAAAGCCGGTGTCATCGACCCAGCACGTGTCACTAAGGAAGCGGTGCAGAACGCGGTGTCCATCGCCTCAACTGCAGCGACCATGGGCGCACTGGTCGTCGACGTGCCAGAGCCAGAAGCTCCAGCTGCACCTGGCGGTATGCCGGGCATGGGGATGATGTAACCTCTAGCGGCTGGCTAAGCGGGCGGGTTTGCAGATTTTGCCAAAGCCGCCCGCAGCTGATAAAAATACCCGCCGGGCAGCGGGTATTTTATTTAATAAACTAAACTTTTATTTGCTGGATTCAGAAAAGTAATCGATTTCTTTAACGATATCTAGCAGTGCTTGGGCGCGGCGAGATTCGTCGACGATGGCAACAGCAGCTTCATGCGCTGGCGCGATCAAATCTCTGTCGTCAGTTGAGCGCAGTAACAACAAATAGGTATCAAACTTTTCTTCTGGCGACACGTTAAGCTTGTTAATAAGCGGACGCAGTTCGTATAGGGCAGTTTGTTTGATCTCGTCAAGCGTTGAATCAGATGTAGTTGACTGCTGCGGCGCTCCTGGCTGGACAGTTCGCCCTGAACCCGAAGACAAAGATGTTTTCGCTGCATCCTTCGCAGCAGATGTAGCGTTCTGTACTGGATCTGGATCGGCAGTTTGCACCGGATCAGCAGCAGGCGCTGGATCTGGTGAAATGGTAGCTGGATTTACAGTTGTTGGCGCTGCGACGCTGCCGGTTTCCTCGAACTGCATATTATTATCCGCCTCTTGAGAAACGCCGGCCAACACCTTGGCTAGTTCTTGATCGTCGCTGATTGATTGATTAGTATGAGAACTCATATACCCACCTTTATATTAATTCTGTTTACGCTTATGTTATACTTTAACATGGACAAAGGGAGAAATGCAAGATGTTAGATGATTTGAATGTAATAAAACAACGCGATCCGTCTGATACGCTCGGCGGTATTTTAGATATTTCCAAGCAGGCAGTGTACGAAATAGAGGTAGTTCCTGGCGATAATCAGCGGCGCGAATTTAAGAATGTGGTTTTAGCTGGTATGGGCGGATCGGCTTTGGCAGCGGATATGATTAAAGTCTTAACGGACGGCTGGCTGCATATACCGCTTGCGGTGGTAAAAGGCTATGATCTACCGGGATTTGTCGGTGAAGAAACGCTGGTGATTACCATTAGCCACTCGGGCAATACTGAGGAAACGCTGAGCTGTTATCAGCAAGCATTGGAAAAACAGGCTTGTTTGGCGGCGTTATCAACGGGAGGATCGCTGATTGAGCGCGCCAAATCTGACCGCGCGGCGTACGTAGAAGTCCCATCAGGCGCGCAGCCTAGAATGTCAACAGTGTATCATTTGCGAGGTTTGTTGAAATTATTACAACATTTTTGGATTATTGACGGCGATCTATACCAGCAAGTCGCGGATAGCGCAGGCTGGCTGCGCAGCGAAGCGGCTGGCTGGGCGGCGGACGTCCCCGAGGCGCATAATTACGCGAAACAGATTGCTAAAATGGTAATCGGTAAAACACCAGAGTTTTTTGCTGGGGAATTAACCTGGCCGCTGGCATATAAATGGAAAATCAGCTGGAACGAATCGGCGAAGAATCTGGCTTTTTCCAACCAGTACCCAGAGTTTAACCACAATGAGTTTATCGGCTGGTCGTCGCATCCGGTAGAAAAGCCGTTCGCGATTTTTGACCTTCGAAGCAGCTTAGAGCGGCCGAGGATTCGCGAGCGTATGGAATTAAGCGACCGTCTGCTGAGCGGCAAGCGGCCGAAAGCATATGTGGTGGAACTCGCCGGCGAGACGCTGATGAGGCAGTTGCTTTGGGGTTTGGTGCTGGCAGACGCTGCTAGTATCTATACCGCTATATTAAACGGTGTTAATCCTGGCCCGGTAGTGCTAGTTGAGCGGTTGAAGCAAGATCTGAGCTAGTATTAATACCGAAGCGATTCAATCGGGTCGCGCTTGGTGGCGCGGAAGGCTGGATATAGGCCAGCGATAATGCCGATAAGCAGCGATAGGAAGATCGTTATTACAATAGTTTGCCAATAAATGTACGGTGTGAACGACAGATAAGCGCCAACTATATAAGCGCCGCAGAGACCTAAGATGTAACCGATAATGCCGCCTAGTAGACCGACGATTGCCGATTCAATGACGAACTGATTGATGATGTGCTGACCGGTAGCGCCCACAGCGCGGCGAATTCCTACTTCGCGCCGGCGTTCAGCGACATTAACTAGCATAATATTCATAATACCGACACCGCCAACTATCAGTGATACGCTGCCGATAACAGCCATCACGAATGACAGTAAATTGACTAAGTTGCTTTTACTCTCGTTTATTTCATTACCAGTAAGGATGCGGTAATCATTATTGCCGTCGTGGTTTTTATGCAGGATTTTCTCGGCTTCAGAAAGACCAGATTGTAATTGTTCGCGAGAATCTGCAGCGACAGCGATTTGCTGAATTTGAGCAGTGTTCTGAGTGAATCTTTTTATAACAGACAGCGGCATGATGGCGGCATTATTAAAGTCGACATTAAGATGTTTGGCGGGATGGCTGACGTTTTTCAAGACGCCAGCGACTGTAACTGGCTGGCCGTGGATATTGATGACATTGCCGATAGATTTATCGGTGCCAAATAGGTCGACAGATAATTGCTGTCCGACGACGATGCCGTCAGCCTCGTCGATGAACTGGCCTTCGCCAACTTCCAAGTTGGCGATTGACTTTAACGAGCCGGTGCTGCCGACTATCGCGGCTTTCTGGGTGTCAACTTTACCGTCGCGCGCTTTTAGTTCGCTGTGTAAAAAAGCGATGGGTGCTGTCTTAAGGTTGGGAATTTTCCCCAAATCGCTTACATCTTGCTCGGTTAGCGTATTGACTGTAGTTAATCCATCTGCTTCAGTAAAAATGTTCGCGCCAGTTTTTTGTCCGCCGGATCGGATGATGGCGATCGGCTCATTAGTGTTGATGTTCTGCTGTCCGCCAAACAGTTTGGTAACGCTGCTGGCTAACGATAATACCATGGTTATACTGGCGATACCGACGGTGATGCCGATAATTGTCAAAAATGTCCGGCCGCGATTAGCTTTCAGGGCCTGAGCGGCGTTTTCAAAATGGTTCTTTAATAACATACTCACGATTCTTTTTCCTTTTTCTTATCAGCTTTTTCAGGTTTCTCCGCTTTCTCTGGCTTTTCGGTCTTCTCTGGCTTCTCTGTCTTTTTAGTCTCTGTTTTAGGATGTTTGCTTTCTTTATTTTCTTTGTCGTCTTTGTCGTCTTTGGCGGCCTTGCTTACGGTTTTTTCGCCAGTTTCCTGCTTTTCTTTATGAATTTCGTCTTTGTGCTTGGCGTCTTTGTCTTTCTTTTCTTTATCATCGTCTGCAATCAATTTTTTAGTAAATTTTTTCCTGCCCAGGTGTTCGTCGGTGTCGATTTTACCATCCAACATAGTGATAACGCGGCTGGCGTAACTAGTTAATTCTGGATTATGCGTCACCATAATAATAGTGTTGCCGCGGCGATGGATGTCCGCCAATTCTTCCATGATCAAGTGGCTAGCCTTACTGTCCAAATTGCCAGTCGGCTCGTCTGCCAGAATAATCGACGGGCTATTGACTAGCGCCCGGGCGATAGCGACGCGCTGCACTTGGCCGCCGGACAATTGATGCGGCATATAATATTCGCGTTCGTTCAAATGAAACGTTTTTAATATTCGGCTAGCTTCCTGTAATCGTTTAATTTTGCCGAGGCCTGTGTATGTCAGCGGCAGGGCAACATTGTCGATAACGGTCAGCCGCGGTACTAAATTAAAATTCTGAAAAATAAAACCAATTTGCTTAGAACGAATCTGGGCGCGCTGGCGCGGCGTTAAAAAATCAACCGGCCGATTATCCAGGTAATATTCGCCGTCAGACGGCTGGTCTAGTAGCCCGATCATATTGAGCAGCGTCGTTTTGCCGCAGCCGCTTGGACCCATAATAGCGATAAATTCGCCCTTTTTGACAGTTAAATCAACGTTATCCAAGGCGCTAATTTCGGCATCGCCGATACCAAAGCGTTTGGTAACATTCTTAAGCTTAATACGTATTGAAGGATCGTTCATCATTGCTTTTTATTATAGACAAAAAGCAGGCGATGTTGCAACCGCTATCCGGTCTTCTGTTATAATATGGGTAACGGAAGGATGCAGGAGTGGTTGAACTGGCACGCCTGGAAAGTGTGTAGGCTCTTCACGGGGTCTCCGGGGTTCGAATCCCCGTCCTTCCGCCAGAGGGATTAATTCATGCCAAAGCAGAACACAAAATTAGAATCAATTGCAAAAATCCTGATCATCAATGGTGACGGTAATGTTTTAACTTTGACTTAAGCGAACACTTAAAATATCCAGAGAAGTCGTATCAGCCAGACTTGCCGGGTGGAATCGTGGATGCGGGTGAGCCGGAGAATTTGGGGGTGATTCGCGAGGTGCAAGAAGAATGCGGAATAGACTTAGATCCAGCAAAAATACAATTAGCGTACGCCGAGACTACATACGATGAGAAAGAGAATAAGTCGGTTACGAAGCTATTATACGTCACGCATTTGGATAATACGCCGGCGGTGAAGTTGAGCTGGGAACATAGCGATTATAAATGGGTGTCTGTCGCTGAGTTGCAGAACATTAATATGCGTCCTTTTTTCAATCGGGCAATTCAGTACGTAATCGAACACAAGCTAATTTAGTCATAGTAGCGGTTTAGCTTGCCGCAAATTCACTCACTAAATAAAACGACCCGGCAACAACGACGTACGTATCAAGCTGTCGGGCTTTTTTGATGGCTTTCGCGAGAGCCTTGTCTGTATTATATTCAACCTCGCCTGCAGATTTCATGACATGGCGGATGGTTTCTGGCGGTATGTTGCGGTGATTTTTGCCGTAATTGGCGCTGAATGTGGTGGCGTAAGCCAGCTGTGCCAGGTTATCAATTATGGCAAGCGATTCTGCCAGCGACGAATGCTTATTTTGCCCGAATGCTACTACGAATATAGGCTTTTTATCCGGATACAATTTCCGCAATGAATCAATCAAAGCGCGGATTTTCTGCGGATTATGGGCAACATCAAATATGATGTTAACCCCATTAACATTGCGCTTCTCTAGCCGTCCGGGAATAGTGATATACACGGATTTTTCCAGAGCTTCTTTTGGCAGAGGCGGCTTTTTATCTAGCGCCAGCCGCTTTTCAACGGCGCGGTACGCCAATGTCCAATTCCGCTGCTGAAAGTCCGGCAGCATTTTCAGAAAATCGTCAATAATTGGCGAAGCAATCGAGAACTGTGAATGCTGTGACTCTGTACGTTGCCGAATAACCGTTTCAATCTCAGTAGTTTGCCGGTTCATCACGACTGAATCGCTTTGATGGATAATGACAGCTTTTTCTTGGGCGATTTCTGTCAGAGTATTGCCTAGTAATTCCGTATGGTCCAGTCCGATATCAGTGATGACGCGTACAGTTGGCGAACGGAAAATCACGTTGGTCGTGTCCAGCCGTCCGCCAATTCCAACCTCAATTATGATATAATTAACGTCTATTTCCTTAAATAGCCAAAAACTAAAAATCGTCAAAAATTCAAAATAGGATAGATGCAGGTTGTGTGCCGCGTAGAAGCTGGTAAACTCTTGAAAATAATGCAAATATTCTTGTTCAGGCAGCGGCTGCCCGTTGATTAGCGAGCGCTCGGCGACGCTGGCGATATGCGGCGCGACACTAATGTGCCGGTAGTATAGCCAGCCCGGTTCAGTAGACTGGTAGCATAATAAGCAGTCGAGCCCTTGCCGGAGGTGCCGGCGATGTGGATGGCGGGAATTTGATTTTGCGGATTACCAAGAATCTCCAAAATATGCGTCACATATGCCAGCCGATCATGCTTTTCGGGCGGATGGGCGATTAACTCGTCCAAAAAATAAGTGACGTCGCGCATTGAGGCAAATTTCATACCGTATCTGATTATAGCAAAAATAGGTTGTAAAATTTACCAAATGTCTTGAAAAACACTATATGTAGCGGCTATAGTTAGTGTTGTACGCTATATATGTAGCGAACCCATAAATAAACAAAAAGGCAAATTATCCAAATGAGCCACCAGATAGGGACTGGCGGCTGATTTTTAGCGGGGCAAATTAAGGAGGGTACATGCAACAAATTAACGTCATCAAACGCGACGGAACGAAAGAGCCGTTTGATGCCAATAAAATTAACGCGGCGATTTTGAAGGCTTGCGATGGGTTGCCAGATCAGGTTTCTAAGGTGGTGCAGGTAGCGACCGAGCTGCAACTGACGCTATTTGACGGGATTACCACCGAGCAGCTCGACCAGGCCGTCATCCAGACGACACTACAGAATGTCAAGGATGATCCAGATTATGATAAAATCGCAGCCCGCTTGCTACTAAAGACTATTTATAAGAGCATTTTGGGCGATTACGAGACGGCCGACGAATTAAAGAAATTGCACGCGCGGGAGTTTCCGAAGTTTGTTAAAGCGGCGGTCAAAAATGGTTTGCTTGATGAGCGGATGAGCGACGGGCGATTTGATTTGAAAAAATTGGGCGAAGCATTACGGCCAGAGCGTGACGATCTCAGTAAATACCTCGGTGTAATGACCAATAAAAACCGCTATGCCTTGCGCAAACAAAGCGGCGACCCGCTGGAAACGCCGCAATTTACTCATATGCGTATCGCTATGGGACTTAGCTACAATGAGCCAGATCCAACTGCGGCAGCGATTGAATTTTATGAACATATGAGTAAGTTAGAATATCTGCCAGGCGGCTCAACACGGGTTAATGCCGGCGGCTCCTTCCCGCAGCTCAGCAACTGTTTTCTATTGAATGTCGATGATGATATGGAGTCAATTGCTAAAAGTGTGCGGGATACGATGTTTATCGCTAAGGGCACGGGTGGCATCGGCATCGGTTTTACCAAGTTGCGAGCAGCTGGTAGTCCGGTCAAGACTACTAACACCGAATCGACTGGCCCGATCCCCTTTATGAAGATGATCGATACGGCACTGTTTGCGGTTAGTCGTAAGGGTAAAAAGGCGGGTGCAGCGGCCATTTATATGGAGAACTGGCACCTCAATTTTGGGCAATTTATTGATCTACGTTCTAACTCTGGCGACCCGTATATGCGTACGCGTTTTGCCAACACTGCGGTATTTATATCTGATGAATTTATGAAGCGGGTGCAGAAAGACCAAGATTGGTATCTGTTTGATCCGGCGGAAACGCCAGATTTGCCAGAGTTGTACGGTGAGGAGTTTTCGGCGTGTTATAAGGAATATATTAAGCTAGCCGAAGCTGGTAAATTGCGGGTCTTTGAAAAGATTTCTGCCCGTCAGCAATTCAAGCAGATTTTGACTAGTCTGCAGGCCACTAGTCACCCGTGGCTAACATGGAAAGACACTATTAATGTGCGGGCGCTGAATAATAACACCGGTACAATTCATTTGTCCAACCTTTGTACGGAAATCACCTTACCTCAAGACAAGGATAATATCGCCACCTGTAACTTGATCAGTATCAATCTGTCGGCGTTTTTGCGTGAGGATAAGACGTGGGATTGGGATCGGCTGCAAGAGGCGTCACGGGCGGCGATTCGACAATTGGATAATCTAATTGACATTACTGAAACGCCAGTTAAAGAGGCAATGCACGCCAACCAGCAGACGAGAGCTGTCGGATTAGGGATGATGGGTTTTTCGGATGTATTGGAAAAACTTGGGTATTGCTATGAGTCGAACGAAGCCTATGAGTTAATCGATCAGTTGACGGAGTTTATCAGCTACCACGCCATCGACCAGTCGGCGGATTTGGCGGCCAAGCTCGGCAGCTATCCGACATATAACGGTAGCGGTTGGAGCAAGGGTGTTTTGCCGATTGATACAGTGGCGGAATTGTCGAATAATCGCAAGGTTAAGGTGAAAATTGATAACAAAACCCGTCTAGATTGGGATAAATTACGCAAAAAAGTTAAAAAAGGCATGCGTAACGCCACTTTGATGGCCATTGCACCGACCGCTAACATCGGTCATGTGGCAGGAACGACCCCAGGGATTGATCCGCAGTTTGCGCAGATTTTTAGCCGCTCAACGTTGAACGGTAAGTTTTTGGAGGTGAACAATAACTTGGTGCGCGACCTCAAGCAATTGAATTTGTGGGACGAAATAAAAGAGGAAGTGTTCGCCAATCAAGGTGATATTCAACACATTGATGCTATTCCGCAGAAACTGAAAGATGTGTATAAAACCAGCTTCCAATTAAGCCCATATGCATTTATTGAAGTGGCAGCTCGGGCTCAAAAATGGGTTGATCAGGCAATTAGCCGTAATATGTACCTTGAAACTCGTGATATTGATGAATATGTGGAGATTTATTCTGAAGCCTGGCGGTGCGGTCTGAAAACGACTTATTATCTGCATGTTAAGCCGCGTCATCAATCAGAGCAGACCACCGTGTCGGTAGAAAAACTAGCAGAACAGAAGATCCGAACTGGCGCTAAAACGCGCGGTTTTGGATTTGCCAAAGTTAAAAAAGGAGAATAAATATGGCAGATTATCAACATCCTAAACAGGGAATTTTAGGCTCAGGACTGCGCGATGGGCTGAGCTTGCACCCAATTCGTTACCCATGGGCATACGATTTATACAACCAAGCAGTGTCTAACACCTGGTTTCCAAACGAGGTCCAGCTGGTCCAGGATTTGGCGGACTTTGAAAAACTCAGTGACGAGGAAAAGCATGCGCTCAAAACGGTAATTAGTTATCTTAACCCAAACGAGCTACTGATCAACAAGTCGCTGGCATTTGGTATTTACCCATACGTTAACGCCGCTGAAGCGCAGCTATATCTGTCAAAGCAGATGTGGGAAGAAGCCAACCACTTCATGACCTTTGAATATATCATCGAGACGTTTCCGTTTGACCGTGAGGAGATTTACGCGGCGGGCTTTGGCAAAAAATCGCTGGCTGACAAGGCAGATTTCCAGAACAAGCACCTGGATGTGATGCTCGATCCAAATCTCGACATCTACACCTTGGAGGGTAAGAAAAACTTTGTCCGTTCGCTGGTGGCGTATAACATTGTGCTCGAAGGCATCTGGTTCTACTCGGGCTTTATGGTTGGTATGAGCTTCCGTCAGCGTAATTTATTGCGCAATGTCGGTACGCTGCTGGACTGGATCACCAAGGATGAGAACTTACACCTGACCTTTGGTATTAATTTGCTGCTGACTATTTTGGACGAAAACCCAGAACTGCAAACCCAGGAATTTGCCGAGGAAATCCGCAACCTCATCCTGCAGGCAGTTGAGCTGGAGAAAGAATACAACAAGGATATGCTGCCAAAGGGAATACTCGGCTTGAACGCTGATTATGTCAATCAATACGTCATGCACATGACTGACCGCCGCTTGGTCGAGCTTGGTTTTGAGCCGGAGTACAATGTGGCTAATCCAGCCAAATGGATGGCTACCGCAAATGACACTTTGGAATTGGTCAATTTCTTTGAAAGCACTAACACTAGCTATGAAGTAAATACCACGAAGTAACTGCCATGGACAAAATTACAACAGATATTTTAGACACAGTTGAAGTTGGCGCTTTGGCGACTGTTAATCGCGACCGCACGCCGTTAATCACGCCGCTCCACTTTGTACGTTATAAAAATGACAACATCATTTGGATTTCTGACCGGCAATCCCGCCATGCCGTTAACGCCTACCGCAGCGGTGTTGTAGAATTTGTGGTTTGGGACGATCAAAAGAGTACTGTATTTTTAACAACAAAGGTGCGAGAGCTGCCAGAGGAAGAAGAGGCGGCGGCTTTGGAGGCATATGCCAACAAGCTTGGCAACTTTATGCCACGCGTGGAGAATAGGCAAATTTACATCATGCCAATTGGTAGCCTTGATGAAAAAACTACAACAGGAAATTGGCTGCACTATGTTGCATAAGCGCTATATATAGCGTAATATAAGCATTAGCACTACTAAATATAGATAAGGACAGATAAATGAACGCAAGTCAAATTATTTCTGACGACATGACATTGGAAGAAAAATTGAATGCCATCGATGCGGCGATGAAGACAGCGCAGGCGGTAGCTGATGAGCAGGCTAAGGCGATCGGCGGCGTTGCGGCGCCGATTGATCCGGCGAGTCTGACGATTTGCGATGGCTGCGAATAGAAATAAAAGGGCGTCAATTCGGCGCCTCTTTTAATTAGAATAATGGAGAAGCAATGACGAGGAAGTTTATTTTCGTAACTGGCGGCGTGCTGTCGGGCGTTGGCAAGGGCATTACGGCGGCGAGTATCGGCGCAGTGCTGCAGGCCAAAGGCATCGCCGTGTCGGTACAAAAGTGCGATCCGTATTTGAATGTTGATGCTGGGCTGTTGAATCCGAAAGAGCACGGCGAGTGCTTTGTGACCAAGGACGGTGCCGAGACCGATTTGGACCTAGGACATTACGAGCGGTTTTTGGATTTGGAACTGACGCGGAAAAACACCACGCTGTCAGGTAGACTGTTGCGTGATCTTATCGCCGATGAGCGGGCCGGCAAATTTGGCGGCCAGACGGTACAGATGGTGCCGCATTTGACTAATTCTATCAAGGCGGCTATCCGCGAGGCGGCCGAGGGCGACGTCCACATCGTGGAAATTGGCGGTACGGTCGGCGACTACGAAGGCCTGAGTTTTATTGAGGCGATCCGTGGTTTTGCGCTGGATGTGGGACGAGACAATTGCCTATTCGTGCACGTGGTGTATGTGCCGTTTTTGGAGGCGTCGCACGAGTATAAGACTAAGCCGGCTCAGAATGCGCTGGCGGATCTTCGCGGTTTTGGCATTATGCCGGATGTGGTAGCGGTGCGGACGGAGGGCCATGACAAGCCGCCGCGCAGTATCGGCGAAAAAATTGCTATTTCGTCTGGCGTGCGCCAGGAGGGAATTATTATGATGCCAAATGTTGATACGGTATATGAAGTGCCATTGACGGTGCACCGTGATTTGGGTAAGCTGCTTGGCGAGTTTACCGACAATTCAGTGGAGCCAAATTTACAGCGATGGAAACGTCTAGCTCAGCGCGATACTACCGAATATGCCAAGCGGGTAACCGTCGGCCTGGTGGCTAAATACATTGATAATTCTGATACCTACTTGTCGGTGACCGAGGCGCTAAAGTCTGCCGCTTGGGCGAACAAAAGCGAGATTTCTATCAAGTGGATTAACGCTGAGACAGCCAGCGCAGCTGATTTTGCCAGCGTTGACGCTATTGTGGTGCCGGGCGGTTTTGGTACGCGCGGCGTGGAGGGCAAGATTAAAGCAGCTGAGTATTGTATAAAAAACAACAAGCCGTATCTAGGAATTTGCCTGGGTTTGCAGGCGGCGGTTATTGCGGCGGCGCGTTTGGGCGGCGTAGCGAATGCTAACAGTGAAGAGTTTGGCGCTGAGTCTGGCGCGAATGTGGTGTACATCATGGACGGACAGCAGGGCAAGCAGTCGACCGGCGGCACAATGCGCCTCGGCGATTATCCGGCGGTGCTGAAACCTGGTTCGCTTGCGGCTAAAATTTATGGTAAAACAGAGGTAATTGAGCGGCACCGTCATCGCTACGAAGTGAATCAAGATTTTGTTCAAGCGATTGAACGGGGTGGTCTAGTGATTTCTGGTACGTCGCCGAACGGCCAGCTGGTGGAATTTATCGAAGCGCCGCATCATCAGTATTTCGTGGCTACGCAAGCTCATCCTGAATTTAAGTCGCGCCCGTTCCGCCCGCATCCGCTATTTGACGGGCTAATTCGGGCTATTTTAGCTGGAGATTCTTAGCCAGATATTCTGCTTTGCTATTTATTCCAGCCTGGTTAGGGAATACTGCGCTGATGATATATTATGCAGACTACATAAAAGTCATTTTTGCTGCTTTTGACAACTGGGGGGGGGCGGGTAGTAGAATGAGCCTATTATGACACTATTTTCACGTTCTCCAGCTATACAAGAAATTAATCGGCAAGCTAAAGCCGGGGCGGCCGAAGGATTGTATGAGCCTAGCCAGCGGCGATTACGAGTTCCGCTGTCAATGGTGGTTAATATGTTACTGGGTAATGTTACAGCTGAAGTTTATGGTGAAGAGCATCTGCTTAAAGCAGCTGAAAAGACTAAAGGTAATGAAGAAGATAATGACTTTATAGCGGCAACCAGCCATTTAACTGACGTCGATGTTGCAGCTATTGCCAGCCTCGTCGCCCGGATGAGGAAAATTGTAGTGCCGGTTGCTGAAACTAATATGAGGCTCTGGCATCAGAGATTACCGTATAAACTTGTCGGTATGAATAATGTTTACCCAGTAGCTTATGAGAATATGCCAGGTGCTAGCGGTGAAAGTAGCGGTGAAAGTAAATATCCGCTGCGGTTTAATAGCAGCGACTACGACGGGCTGACGCAAAGAATGACAGACAGCGGCTTGACGGTTGTGACGGCAGCACATAACCCGGTGACTGGCTACGGCGTAGAAAATAACGGCGAATTGCCAAACAAACCGGGCAAATTAGTACCGCATTTGGCGCTGTCAACGGGGCGGGCTATTTTGCCGGCGCTTATGCAGGTTGAAGGACAGCGCCGCAATCCAAACCAGCTTAATGATAATGAAATTCATCCGTCATGGTCGCTTACGAAAAAAGGTGTGCGACTGGTGTTTGGCGAGCCAATTACACCAAGCGATCAGGACATTGAGAACTATAAGGACGTATTGGGCAGTTTGAGCGGTCCGTCTTCGGAAGCAGCCCGCCAAAAACAGCGGGAGATATTAAATGCACTTGGCGGGGTGGTGCTGGGTTGGATGCATCGGAATTACGATCAGGGATTAGCATCATAATATTGACAAAATAAAAAGCATATGCTATCATTAAATAGTATATTAAACTAAACATAAAAAGGAATAAAAATGGCTGAAGAAAGCAATATCCGCGAGCTGGATGATAATAGCGTGCTGAGCCGCGACGATATGTCGGCTTTGGACTATGTCTTAAAGCATGTCAAAGGCTCTAGCCCAAGTTCATTGAGTTTGTTACAGTTGGAAGAAATGAGCGAGGAATAATTTAGGCTATATCTGTTATACTAAACAGTATGGAACGAGTTATTTCTGAGATTATTACAAAACTTTTTGATCAAGATGTGTCGGTGCAATTGACGCGTCCTGACCCAAAGTTCGGCGACTTTGCGACGAACGTGGCGCTGCAGTTAGCCAAGCCGCTGGGTAAAAACCCGCGCGAGATTGCCGAGGCGATCGCTGAGGAGCTGCGCGGCCGCCAGGAGTTTAGCGAGGTCAGTGTAGCTGGGCCAGGCTTCATCAATGTGAAGTTAAGCGACCAAGCGGTGTTGGAATCACTGAAAGTGCGGCCAGCGACTAATCGTGCAGGAAAGACGGTCGTTATTGAAACGAATTGCTCAAATCCGTTTAAGGCTATGCATATTGGTCATGCTTTGAATGTGGTTTTGGCAGATACTATGGCGAATTTGCTGGCGGTGGACGGCGCGTCGGTGCACCGGGTGAGTTATCACGGCGATGTTGGTGCGCATGTCGGCAAGAGTATGTGGGCGATTCTTCGCGAAATTGACGGTGACGTCAGCAAGCTAGACGCTATTCCGGCCGACAAGCGCAATGAGTTTATGAGCCGTATGTACGTTGAAGGAGCGCGGGCGGCTAAAGAATCGCCAGAGGCACGGGTGAAAATTGATGAGCTGGCCAAGCAATCGTTTGTGTTGGACGATCCGCTATATAAGCAGGTGTACGAGATTTGTAAAGCCTGGAGCTTTGATGAAATTGACGCCAATGTGGCACGACTGGGCAATGTGCCGATTGAGCGGCGTTATGTCGAGAGTGAAACTGAAGTGCCGGGCAAGGCCTTGATTAAAGCAAAAACTCCAGAGGTCTTTACCAAGTCGGATGGTGCGTATATTTTCAAGGGCAGTCAGTACGGCGCGTTTGACAATGTCTTTATCGGTTCGCACGGCAATGGGTTGTACGGCGCACACGATATGGGGTTAATCCAGCTGAAGCGCCAAGATTATCCAAACCTGGACTTATCGATTACTGTCAACGGCGAAGAGCAGGCGGCGTATTTCCGCGGGGTGATCGCCGCTAGTGAACTCGCAATTCCAGAATTGAAAGGTAAATTGTTTAATTATGCGACTGGCCTGGTCAAATTAACGACTGGCAAGATGAGTTCGCGTACTGGCGAAGTGATTACCATCGATTGGTTGTTTAACGAGTTCAAGAAAGCCATCACCCAAGCTGGCGGTGAGCCAACCGACGAGGTGGTGGCGGGTGCATTGCGCTATCAATTTTTGAAGGTGAAAATTGGTAGCGACGTAATGTTCGACATCAATGATGCGGTTAGCTTGACGGGTAACACTGGTAGCTATCTGCAATACGCGCACGCTCGGGCTCGGGGGATTTTGGCGAAATCTGAGCAGGCAGTCAAGTTCCCAACGGAGTTGTTTGACGAAGATCGGCTGCTAGTCAGGAAAATGAGCGAATACGCTGAGGCAGTTAACCGTGCTACCGAAAGTTTGGAGCCACATCATGTCTGCGCCTATTTGTTTGAATTGGCGCAGGAGTTCAACCGCTATTACGAGAAAAATCAAGTTGTCGGCAGCGACAAAGAAGCTCACCGCGTCGGTTTGGTGGCGGTGTATGCTGATATATTGGAAGCGGGGCTGACGATTTTGGGAATTACGGCGCCGGAGCGCTTGTAAGATACAGTAGATTAGTATATAATAACGCCGTTATGGATGAACGATATTTGGCGGCTCAGTTGTTAACGCCGAAAAGTAGCCACGTAGAGCAGGACGGTAATGGGCGGCGTGAATTATTGTTTGAATCACGGCAACTTCGCGCTATAGAGGCGGAATATGAGCAGTCGCCAAAAACATTTGATGATGCAGCTAAGGCGGCCATGTCTGTCGCTTCGCTTGTTCGGGAGACGCTTGATTTTGCGTCGACGGGTCATTTTTCGCAACCGCTCCAGGCAGAAATTATTGCCGAGACCGAGGTAGCCAATTGCTTTGGGCATACAATTGTGGCATCCGAGTGTTTGGAGAGGCTAGGTATTGAGCACTTTATCAGTTACGCTAACCAGCACACATTTGTTACTTTATTTGACAGGCAAAGCGATAGGTCATTTATGATAGACGTTAAGACAAGGGAATTATGCTGTGAAATGACGGGAGTAATTGGTCGTGAGAATCCGCTTAATCAACTACAGTGTGGTCAACTAAGAGCTGAGAATAGTTTATTTACTGACGACTTACTATTACGACAATTACCGCCATCAGTCAACCGCGAGGACTTCTTAGCAGTGCGTGAGTGGTTGAGGTTTCCGGATTCTCAATCGGAACATCGTGATTCTCGGCGAGGCTCAATATTACAAATGTTTACACTGCCGTCTATTCCTGGCAGACTGTTGTTACTTGATGAGTATAATGCCCGAATCGATCAGCTGCATGGGAAGTATGAGGCAGCAGCTCGTGCACTGGTGGATTTACCTGGTTTATATCTTGATGTTGATCCGCGGAATAAATTGGAAGAGGTGGGCAAATTATGCAAACAGCTTATTAATCAAGGTTATGACAACCTGGCTATTGAAGTGGCTAGAACGGTTAATGAAAGTTTACCGGAGGATGATCGTTCAAAAACTAAGCTATTTCTACCTGACGTTATGCGGCGGGTTGCCAAAGAGAATAAGGACATTGGTCTAATGGAGGAGGCTGTACGGCTATATGAGTCTTTACCTCGTAATAGTTTAACTGAGGGTAAGCTAAGGGCTGCTAAAAAGGATCTCTACGAGCTTATGATAAAATTAAGCAAATAACCATTACAAAGGAGTTTTTATGGTAACAAAATCTACTGAGTCGAAAAAGTCGACTGCCAAGAATGTTAAAACGGCAAAAGCTACTGCCGATAAACCAGCTAAAAAGTCAGTTGCCAGCAGTGCCAAAGCTGTCGTTAAGGCAGTGTCTACTAAGGATAAAAAGGTCGTGCGCGAGGCAATCAAAGATAGCCATATGGGCGGTTTTGTTAATTTTATTCGCGAACAAGGTGTGGTTGGTATGGCTGTCGGTTTGGCAATTGGTACGGCAGCTGGCGATACAGTCAAGAAAATGGTGACGGCATTTATTGATCCATTAGTACAGTTAATCGTTGGCTCGCAACAGGGGCTTCAGTCAGCATCATTTACGTTGGAAATTGCCGGGCGTAAGGGTGAATTTCTGTATGGGGCGTTTGTTAGTTCGCTGATTACACTTCTAGCGGTAGCGTTTGTGGTCTATGCAATTGTGCAACTTTTCAAACTCGATAAATTAGATAAGAAAAAAGATTAATTGGGTTTTGAAGAACATATCCGCCGGACAAGTACGGCGGATTTTTATGTAAAACGATTTATGCTGGAACAAGGTGCGTGTCATACTCAGTAGGCTAAGAGATCAGCGTGCCGACCGTATCGCCGCGTGCGGCCCGGGAGATGTTGCCGTCGGTGAGGAGGTCGCAGATGATAACTGGGATGTGTTCGTCCATAGCTAGGCCGATGGCAGCTTTGTCCATGACGGTGATGTCAGGGTTGGTCAGCGCTTCGTGATAGCTGAGCTTGTCAAATTTAATAGCATCAGGGAATTTGGCGGGATCTTTATCATACACGCCATCAACCTTCGTTGTTTTAATCACAACATCGCATTGCATTTCTAAAGCTAGGTTCAGGGCGGCGGTGTCGGTAGTCAAGAATGGCCGGCCAGTGCCACAGGCAACGATGACGATGCGGCCCTTCTTGATATGACTAAGGGCACGGCGGAAGGTGTATTGGTCGATGAATTGATTAATCTCGACGGTGGACAGGGCGCGGGTTGGCAAGCCAGCGTCGTTGAAGACGTCAGCCAAAGCGATGGCGTTCATTAGAGTAGAGAGCATGCCGATATTATGGGCTGAGACGGGCTGAATGCCGTGGCCAATGATTTGGTTGCCGCGGACATAATTGCCGCCGCCGACCATGATGACGACTTCGGCGCCAGTTTCTAGCGCTGGTTTGATTTGTTCGGCGATCCAACGAGCCCGCTTGGGATCGAAGCCGCTGGCGAACTCGCCCTGAAGTTGCTCGCCGGATAATTTGAGGAGGATACGTTTTGTCATGGTTTTAGTGTAGCATGCTGCAAGGAAGTGGTAAAATAGAAACATGAAAGCCAGTTTTAAGCCGAAAAAGATTTTATGGATGGATTTGGAGATGACCGGGCTGGATCTGGTGCATGATGAGATTTTGGAGGTGGCGGCGATCGCTACCGACTGGGATTTTACGGAGATTGCGACGTATGAGGGAGTGGTGTGTCATGATTCAGAGAAGCTAGGTAAATTGCTGGATCGAAATGCTAGCTTTTGGAATGAACACCCGGAGGCGCGGCGCGGTCTGGAGGAACAAAATGCCTCGGGCAAGCCGCTGGCTGAGGTGGAGCGTGATCTGCTTACGTTTTGTGATAAACATTTTGCGGACGAGCCGCGGATTTTACTGGGCGGTAATTCAATTCACCAGGATCGGCGGTTTATTGACGGGTGGTGGCCTGCGTTGTCAAAAAGACTACACTATCGGATGTTAGATGTCAGTGCCTGGAAGGTAGTGTTTGAAGGTAAATACGGCAAGAAATTTGCCAAACCAGAGGACCATCGGGCACTGGAGGATATCCGCGGTAGTATTCAAGAATTAAAATATTATTTGAAAAAGGTGAAAAGCTAGGCCTATCAGCTGGCATATTTATTGCCACTGAATTATTTGACAGAAACATATCTCTCTGATATCTTCTTGGTAAAAGGAGTTGACGAAAATGTGTGCAATGAGTTCTGAGTTACAGCAATATATGACTGGGCTAACGAATGAGATTTCGCGTGGTCACTTTGATAAGGCTGTGTACCTTGGCGAGAAAGCATTGATGATGGAGGAGCTGCGCGGCCCCGGCAACGAATCACTGCTCGGAGAGGTATATCGTAATATGGCCGCCGTGAGTGATCGTTTGGGTCGAAATGATGCGGCACTTGAGTATATTGATCGCGCATATGATATTCATGATACAGTAGCTAATAGGAGTCGTGGGACTGAGACATTGCGAGAGCGGTCGGCCACGGCGTCGTATGTTGGCGTATTTGCATTAAAAGCGTATCTGTTGGCGGATGGTCAGGATGAAGAAATGGCAGACAAGGCGCGACTCATGACATGGCAAGCCGAGCGTGATATGGCAGAAGTAAATGAGTTTTCTAAAGGTGTGAACGCTGACCAGTACGAGATAAATATGGCATCTCGCTGGAGTATGATTGAAAGTCTAGTGGGTGACAAGCAGCGAGGCTTGGCGCTGGCGGGCCGGGCAATCCGATTAGCGTGGCAATCAGAGCGGGATCAACAAAAGGGTTTGACAAGGCGAGATATTCTCAGGGCGCGAACACGAGCAGTGCTTCGTGGTATGGCGGCTGTGGCGGTAAATGCTGCGAGCCGATTTGGCGCGACGCGGGGCATTGCTGAGAAAATTGCTCTTAAGACATTGTGATTGTATAATTAGGTTATGACCCATAAACAATTTGAAGAGTTTATCCTCAGTTTGCCCGGTGTGTGGCTGGATTATCCGTTTGGCGAGGATGTTGCGGTGTATAAATTTGGCAAGGGTAATAACGGCGCGGGGAAAATGGTAGCACTAGTGACGGAGGGCTCGAAGCCGCTCAGGGTCAGTCTGAAGTGCGACCCGTTACTGGCTGAGAATCTCCGCGAGAAGTACGAGACGGTGTTGCCGGGGTATCATCTGAATAAGAAGCATTGGAATACCATCATTTGTTCGGGACAATTGAGTGATGAAGAAATTTTTGATTTGGTGCGACTAAGCTATCGGCTGGTGGTGGAAAACACTAATTAGTTTTTAAAAACTCTTCTAGTTGTTTTTGAATATTTTTTAGATCAGCGACTGTTTTTACGAGGTACTCTTTGGTTGATTTGGACCTAGTGCTTTTTTGCAGTTTTTGCATCATCACAAGCGTATCAGTAATTTGTACGTTCATTTCATGCGCGTATATGGAGTCGAGTTGTGCATTTAAAGCGGCGTCTTCAAGTTTTTTATCCATTTTTTCCGAAGACTCCATTTTCAAAATTTCTTTTTTCTGCTTTTTATAATCAATACCGGAATTTTGGAGCGGTTCAGTCAGTCCAGCTTCGGCGCTAGTTAAAACAGAGACGAACGAAATATTGATGGCTTGCATGGTGCTGGTTTGTAGTTTTTTATCGTATTTCTGAGAGATAGTTAGAAGCTTATTTACGCGGGCAGCAACTTGAATTGGCGAGGCGCTGGATGAGCCCTGCGACATTATAAAAATGGCTACCAAGCTGATGATGCCGAATAAGCCGATAATAGCAAGAATAAGCTTGGTTTTTTGATCAAAACCTTGGGCTGGCGGCGGGGTAGCTATTTGATTAAGGTAATCTATCCCCGATGGCTGGGGGTTA
Organism: Candidatus Saccharimonadota bacterium; assembly: GCA_905373795.1. Classification (GTDB taxonomy): domain Bacteria; phylum Patescibacteriota; class Saccharimonadia; order Saccharimonadales; family Saccharimonadaceae; genus Nanosynbacter. The sequence continues at coordinate 95,633 of CAJPUO010000001.1, read as the reverse complement.
ACAGAATTGTTCAAATTATCTGGATACATGTATTTATTTAAGCACAAACGATAACAGAGGTAAAGAGTGATATAATAAAAACCATGAATGATGCCAAGGAAGAAGTGCGGGCGCGGCTGAATATTGAGGATGTAATCGGCGAATATGTTCAGCTGAAGCGGGCGGGTCGTAATCTGAAAGGACTCAGTCCATTCACTGATGAGCGGACGCCAAGTTTTATGGTGAGTCCGGAAAAACAGATTTGGCATGATTTTTCTTCGGGTAAGGGCGGCGATATTTTTACGTTCGTGATGCTGGTGGAGGGGATGGATTTTCGCCAGTCGCTGGAGCATTTAGCGCGCAAGGCGGGCGTGGATTTGAGTTTATTTTCTAGTGGTGATGGACGGACGGCTAAGCGGCGAGCGCGAGCGCGGGAAGCGCTGAAATTGGCGGCAAGTTTTTATCAGCAAAACTTGGTGAAAAATTCGGCGGCACTAAAGTACGCGGTGAAAAAACGGCGGCTGAATCGGCAGACGATCGGTGATTTTGTCATCGGCTATGCGCCAGATCAGGGCGATGCGCTGACGAAAGCGCTGGAAAAGCGGGGATTTTCGCGCCGGGAACTGGCTGACGCGGGGCTGGTTAATCGATTCGGCGGCGACCTATTTCGGGGGCGGATGATGGTGGCTTTGAGCGATAGCAGCGGCGAGGTGGTTGGCTTTACGGGGCGAATTATTCGTGATGATCCGCGCGCGCCAAAGTATCTGAATACGCCGCAGACACTGCTATTTGATAAATCGCGCCATATTTTTGGGCTGTATCAGGCGAAAGAGGCGATTCGTAAGAGCGACGCGGCGGTGATTGTCGAGGGTAATTTGGACGTGGTTAGCAGCCACCAAGCTGGCGTCAAAAACGTGGTGGCGACGGCGGGAACGGCGATGACGCTGCAGCATTTGAAGGCGCTGAGCCGGCTGGCAGGGCGGATTCGTTTGGCGTTTGATGGCGACCGGGCGGGCGTGAGCGCAACAGAGCGGGCGATCAATTTGGCGCAGGAAATTGGCGTGGAACTAGAGGTGGTGAGTCTACCGGATGATGTAAAAGATCCGGATGAATTGATCCAAAAAGACGCAGCGTTATGGCAAGCAGCGGTTGAGCGGGCGCAGCCGGCGGTGGATTGGGTGATCGCTCGGCACGCCGAAATGGAAGATTTGGCGACGGCTGAGGGCAAGCGGCGATTTTCGACAACTGCGCTGAGAATCGTGCGCAGCCTGAAAGATCCGGTGGAACAAGAGCATTATTTGGCGGTGATTTCTGAGAAAACTGGCGCCTCGATTACTGCTTTGAAGGCGAAGCTGACGGGCGAAAGAACGGTAAATCAGCAGCTGAGAAAAACTAAAATTGACAAGGAAAAACCGCACCCTGTTCAAGATGAAACCGAGGATATGCTGGCAGGGCTGGCAGCAAGCGAAAAAACAGTGCGGCGCTGGCTGGCGGCGATTTCCGGCGAGATGCTTGAGAATGACAATGCGCGGCAATTAATTGGCTATTTGCGGAAAAATTTGGATATTGACCTAAGTAATATTCCTCAAGGCTTGCAAAAAATTGAGCAGTATGTGAAAATAGTACAGTTAAAAAGTGAAAGTCGTTATGCCAATTGGGAGCAGAAAAGCTTGGATGAAGAAATGGCTCGGCTAGTCAGGCAAATAACAATAAAACATCGCGAAAACCAAAAGAATCAATTATTAACCCAGCTGCGGGAAGCTGAGGCGGCGGGCGACGAGGTTTTATCTCAGCGCTTGCGCCAGAATCTAAACCAGCTGATTAAGGAGAAAATGTGAGCGACGATACGACTACTAAGCCGGCAAATTTGAACGACGATGCGGATTTTGATCCGGCAGCTATAGACGAGGAAGAATCGGAAGATTTAACCTCGCTTTCGACTGGTCAATATTTGGATGATGTGTCGGACGATTCGGTACGGCTGTATCTAAGGGAAATTGGTAAAATTCCACTACTAAGCGCCGAAGAAGAGATGGAGCTGGCGCGCCGGATTATTGAAGGCGATAAGAAGGCTAAGGATAAGATGGCCGAGGCGAACATGCGGTTGGTGGTGTCAATTGCCAAGCGGTATTCGGGGCGCGGTTTGGATTTCTTAGATTTGATTCAGGAAGGAAATACTGGTCTTTTGCGGGCGGTCGAGAAGTTTGATCCGGATAAAGGCTTCAAATTTTCGACCTATGCGACGTGGTGGATTCGCCAGGCGATTACCCGGGCGATTGCCGATCAGGCGCGGACGATTCGTATTCCAGTTCATATGGTGGAAACCATTAATAAATTGCTGCGTACGCAGCGGCGAATGACGCAGGAATTGAACCGCGAGCCAACGATTGAGGAATTGTCCAAGGAACTAGACATGGAGCCGGAGAAGATTGAATATGTCATTAAAATCAAGCAAGACATTTCTTCCTTGGATGCCAGCGTGGGGCGCGACGGCGAAGATGACGAGTCGGCTCTTCAAGATTTTATCGTTGACGAGGACACAGTTTCTCCGGAAGATTCTGCTACAAGCCAGTTATTAAAAGAGCAGGTTCAGGATATGTTATCCAGTTTAAGCGACCGCGAGCAGAAAATTGTTCGCATGCGGTTTGGGCTAGATAATGGTAAGAATCACACATTGGAAGAAGTCGGCCAGGAATTTGCGGTGACGCGCGAGCGGATCCGGCAAATTGAAGCCAAAGCTCTGGCGAAGCTCAGGAAGCATAAAGATGCTAAAAAACTTTACGAATACTTGGATTAATTAGCACTGCTCGGGTGATTTACAGAAATGGGCGTCGCGGGTAACGGCGTCTATTTTTTGGTGTAGTTGGGTCAGGTCGCTGTCGTTAATAATGAAATAGTCGGCGATAGCAATTGGCCCGCCTTTTTCCAGGTTCTCAATTTCCGACCAATCACGCTGGTCGACTTCGCGCGGCTGCATTGGCCGTTCGAGGCGTTTTATCATTCGCTGATAACGGAGATGCTTCGGCGTAACGATGGCTATGACAACGACTTGTCCGGGAAATTCGTGCTTGAGGATTTTATACTCGCTCCAAGTGTATAAGCCGTCCAGGACAATTTTATTTTGCCCGGCATTGATCAAATCGCGAATGTTCTTAATTACACGCCTGATAACGAAATCTTTGCCTTCGCGCTGGCGGATTTCTTCGCGGAATTTTTGTTGATTGTCCCAAGTTGGTTCAATACCAGCTTCTTCCATGGCTTTGTAAATAACACCGCCAAAATAAATTTTAGGGAAGCCTTTTTTTGTTAAATATTCGACGGCCGAACTTTTGCCGCTACCAGCCAGACCGACGAGGGCGATGATTTTTGCGTGTGGTTGTGTCATGTTGTTAGTATAGCAAACCTGATATACTAAATACATGAAGCGTTTGGCAGTTATCGACGGAAAATCAGTATTTTACCGAGGGTATTACGCTATGCCGGGGCTGAGTACGGCGGACGGTACGCCGACCGGCGGGGTGTATGGATTTGTGAGTTTGGCGATTGAGCTGATCAAGAAATTGGAGCCGGATTATGTGGCCGTAGCGTGGGACAAGCGCGGCACCAATATCCGTAAGCGCCGGGAATTATATCCAGAGTACAAGGCGGGCCGCAAGCCAGCGCCTGATGATTTCTATCAGCAAATTCCGATTTTGATGGAGTTGCTGGATGCCTTTGGCTGGCCGCTGTATGAACTGGATGATTATGAGGCGGACGATATCATAGGCGCGTTTGCTCGGCAAGCGGAGGCGCGCGGGGTGCAGACCTGTCTATTGACGTCCGATTTGGATGCGCTGCAATTGGTGTCACCGCTGACCAAAGTCTATGCCATGAAAAACGGCCTGAGGAACATAGAGGAATTTACGGCGGAATATTTTGAACAAAAATATGGTATTCGGACGGATCAGTTTTTGGATTTGAAGGCGCTGAAGGGCGATTCCAGCGACAATTTGCCAGGTGTACCGGGCGTTGGCGAAAAGACGGCGGTCAAATTATTACAGGCATATGACACACTGGACGGAGTGTATGCACATCTGGATGAGCAAAAAGGCGCTCTACGGACAAAGCTAGAGGGCGGTCGCGAGTCGGCGTATTTGACCAAGCAAGTGGCGGAGATTTGGACAGACGCGCCGGTGGAGCTGGACTGGGAAGTGGCGGATGTTAACGACTGCGACTTTGCTCGGGTGGCGGAAATTTTGCGGAAATTGGAGTTTCATTCGCTGATTGGGCGGCTGCCAAAGACAATGCAGGCGGCTGACGGGGCAGTAGAGACGGCGGAATTGGAATTGCCGCAAGTCGAAAATTTGCCGGCTGAGCCGCTGTTTGAGGCGGAAAATATTATCTATATTGACCCCTTAGAGCCGGACACGGTGTATATCAATTCCAAACCTGACGTGGCGTGGCGCGCGAAGGTTAGCGAAATTGGCTGGTCGGTTTGGCAGTTGTTGGCACAAGGTGTGGTTATCGCGGCGGACGTCAAGGGGTTGTATCACGCACTAGACGTTCACGATGTGGCGGTGCGTTTTCATAAGGTTTGGGATGTTGGGCAAGCAGCGTTTTTGATCGATCCGCTCAGGCGCGATCGCAGTTTAATGGCGTTGGCGGGCGATTTTTCTGAGGATAATTCCCCAGAGCGGCAGCTGGCACGACTACGCCAGATTTACCGCCAGCAGCAGGATTATATGGCGACACATCAGCAGATTGCCCGGGTGCTCCGCGAGTTTGATTTTCCGGTGATTTGGCCGCTGTTTCAGATGGAAAAGCGCGGTATGAAGCTGGACACGGCACTCCTTGAACATATGGGTCAGGAGCTGGCGGCGGAAGTTAGCCAGCTTGAACAACAAATGTATGCGATGGCCGGGCGCGAGTTCAACGCTGCTAGTCCGGCGCAGCTGTCTGAGGTGTTATTTACCAAGTTGCAGCTGCCGACGACTGGTATCAAAAAAGGCAAAACTGGCTATTCGACGGGACAGAAAGAGTTGGATAAACTGCGCGGCCAGCACCCAATCATCGAGCTGATTGAGCGGTACCGGGAGCTAACTAAATTAATCAGCACCTACATTGAAGCGCTGCCGAAGTTGGTGGCTGAGGACGAGCGGATTCACACCACATTTAATCAAGACGTCACCAGCACTGGGCGGCTGAGTAGCACTAATCCCAACCTACAGAACATTCCCGTGCGGACGGAATTGGGTCGGAAAATTCGTCAGGCGTTTGTGCCGAGTGAGGGCAAGGTGTTTGTCGGTGCGGATTATTCACAATTTGAGCTGCGGCTGGCGGCGGTGCTGGCGGGTGATGAGCAGTTAATTAACGATTTTAATAGCGACGTGGATATTCATACCAAGACGGCGGCCGAGACCTACGGTGTGCCGATGGAGCAGGTGACAAAAGCACAGCGGCGTGCGGCCAAGGTGATCAACTTTGGGGTACTGTATGGCATGAGTCCGCACGGGCTGGCGGCAGCCACGGGCATGACCTTTACTGAGGCAAAAAAATTTATCGAACACTATTTTGCGGTGCGCCAGCCAATCCGCCAATATCTGGATACAATTTTAGTTCAAGCGCGCGAACAAGGTTTTGTTGAGACCTATTTTGGCCGGCGGCGACCAACGCCTGACGTCAAGTCGAGTAATTTTATGGTGCGTTCGGCGGCCGAGCGGGCAGCGATGAATATGCCGATTCAGGGAACGGAAGCGGATTTGATGAAACTGGCGATGATCCGGCTGGAGGATAAATTAGCCGGGCTGGCCGAGCCAGTTCTGCAGGTTCATGATTCGATTTTGGTGGAATGTCGAGCGGAAGACACCGAGCGGGTCGGCGAAATGATGCGCGCGGAAATGGAAAGTATTTGTCCGAAACTGCCAATTCGATTGAAGGTTGATGTGAAAACAGGCAAAAACTGGGAGGAGATATAATATGACAGAGCAGTTATTTCAAATCGGAATAAAAGCCATTATCCGAAATGATGAAAATCAAATTTTGCTGCTCAAAAATAAGGACTATTGGGATATTCCAGGCGGTAGAATGGATCAAGGCGAGGATATAGAAGCTGCACTTTTGCGTGAACTAAACGAAGAGATTGGCGTTGATCGCATTGTCGGAAAGCAGCTTTGGAATGTGGCAAGAGCGGTCAAGCAGCTACCGTATGGTAATATGATGACGAGCCTGATGTTGATTGTCTACCGCGTGCAGCTGCCAGCAGACCAAATCCCTCATTCATGCGAGCCGGGTACTACACTTCATTGGGTGAGCCCTGAAGAAGCGGCCGATCGTTTGAAAAATAAGTATCCTGGTTCGTTTTGCCAAGCAATAGCACAGCTTCCCTAGGTCAGGTCAGGCAACTAGCGCGAAAAATCTAATATTATGGTATAATCACCCCATGAAATATGCTCAACCACGAAACTCAATCTCTCGCTTCATCCCGATTCTACTAGTTATTATCATTACTATTGTGGCGGTTGCGGCGGTTATCGCTATCGGCCGGGCGCTGTTTGGCGATGGTTCGTCTAATAATCCCCAGCCAAATCCAAACATTGAGGATGCAAAAACCGCTTTATTATCAACTGATGTCGACCGATCGGTGCGCTTGACGGTACGCGGTCCAATTGTGGCGAACGAGAATTTTCGTTCGTATAGTATTACTATCACGCCGGATTCGCGCGAAATGATAACATATGAGGGTTATTTGGATAATCAAATTGACCGGAAAAGGTTAGATAATAATACGAAAGCTTATACGGAACTGGTTTATGCGCTGGATAAACGTAAAATGATGGATGGCAAGGATTTGACTGAAGAACAAAACGATTTGCGCGGTATCTGTGCCAGCGGCAAGATTTATAAATTTGAAACCATAAAAAATAATTCGGTTGTCAAGAGCTTATGGACGTCAGATTGCAGCGGATCCAAGGGCTCGGCGCAGGCAAATGTTAATGAAATTTTGGACATGTTTCTGAAGCAAATCCCCGATGGTAAAAAAATGGCAAGCGGCATTGGTTTAGGGCAGGACGAATCGCCGTTTAGACTTTAATAGTTATGCCGGAACTTCCTGAAGTCGAGACAGTCCGCCGCGGGTTGGCGGAGCTGCTGCCAGACCGAGTGGTGGCGCGAGTGGCAGTGTTTGACTCGCCGAAGAGTTTTCCGAATGCGCCGGCTGATGTCGAACAATTTTTGTATGGCGCATGTGTGACGGCGGTGAGGCGGCGAGCAAAGGTGCTGATGATTGATTTGGATACTCGCTACTCGTTGGTGGTGCATTTGAAGATGACGGGGCAGTTGGTGTTTCGTCAAAACTCTCGTCATAGCGCTCGGGTATCCCTAAAAAAATCTCGGGACCCACGTAAAGTTACCCAAGATTTTTATGCGGATACCGCTCGCGAGATCGACGATTTTGCTGGCGGGCATCCGAATGACAGTTTGATTGGCGAGCTGCCAGATCGGTCGACGCGGGTGCAGATTGATTTTGCTGATGGGTCGCGGCTGTTTTTTAATGATCAGCGCAAGTTTGGCTGGGTTAAGTTGCTGCCGACTGATGAGGTAAAAAACCTGCCGTTCATGCAGAAAGTCGGGCCGGAGCCGCTTGATCCTCAGACGTGCGCCGAGGATTTTATCCAGCGGATTCGCCGCCGCCAAAATTCAATGATCAAGCCAGCTTTCCTTGACCAAGCGGTGATCGCTGGGGTTGGTAATATTTATGCGGACGAGGCGCTGTGGGCGGCACGGATTCATCCGCAAAAGCGCGTCAAGCATGTCGCCGACCAGCAATTGAACACATTATTTACGGAACTTAGAAAAATTTTGCAACTCAGTATCGATCAGGGCGGTTCGACGGATAAAAATTATGTTGATGCCGAGGGTCGAAAGGGGAATTATTTGACATTTGCTCATGTGTTTCGCCGCGAAGGCCAGGCTTGCCACCGCCACCCCGACCAAGAAATCATCAAGCTAAAAGTCGGCGGCCGCGGTACGCATATTTGCCCGGTCTGCCAAAAACCGCCAAAATTTGACAAATAGTGATTTACTATATAGCTTGCTGGGCAAGGTGCAATGTTATCTAGGCGATGGCCCGAATGGTTATGTTGATTACGATCCAACAGAAGAGCAATTAGAACAAGCTCGTGCGGGTGCGGGCATTGTCTTTGAGGAGTATAGAAGCCCTGATTCGTTGTGGATATTTCGTAAGAGCTCTATTAAATCCGAATAAAATGCTGCGCCGCTCTCAGAAAGAAATGCTGTTAATTCTTATCACGAGGCGGGTTTTGCTGACATAAGGTATAATTACATAAATGTTATACGTATTGTGCGGTGAGAATGAGTTTGATAAGCGTCAAAAGCTGGCAGCGTTGATTGCTGGCGGTGCTGTACCGGAACGTTATGACGGCGAGCAGCTGGATGCGGCAAGTTTGCGCGATATTATGCAAGGGCAATCTTTGTTTGCGCTGGAGCGTACAGTAATTATTTCGCAGCTGAGCGATAACGCCGCACTGTGGGCGGAATTATCAGAAATCACTGTTAGCAGCAGCACTGAGGTGATTTTGTTGGAGAATAAGTTGGATAAGCGCGCGAAAACATACAAATGGCTGCGGAAAAATGTCGAAATTTACGAATTTACACCGCTGAATGAACGGCAAAAACCGCAGCTGGCGAAGTGGTGTGTTGACGAGGCAAGGAAACAGGGTTATAAGCTGAGTGCGGTGCAGGCGGAAACGTTGATTGACCGGCTGGGTTATGATCAGCTGCGTCTGAGTAATTTTATTGAACAATTGTCTTTTGCCAGGGAAATTACCGATGATTTGCTTGATAAACTAGTACCTTTGGCGAAAACGGAAAGTGCTTTTGAACTGTTTACAGCAGCGCTGGCTGGAAATTCTGGCCGTATTCATGAAATTATCGCGTATTTGGAGGCTGAGGGAGATGCAGAAAGCGCATACCAAACGATGGGATTATTAGCGTCGCAGGCGGTCAATTTGAATGCTTTGGTATTGTCTGGCAATGATGCTGTATCTGTCGCAGCGGATTTTTCAACCAGTCCGTATGTTTTACGGAAATTATCTTCTTACGCTAATAAAATCAATGCCAGCCAGTTGGCGGCAACAAACAAAGCACTGTTTTATGCGGACTTACAAATGAAAACAACCAGCGCCTCGCCGTGGCTGCTGATAGAGGCGGCGCTGATTGAGATTGCTGCGGGGAGTAAAAATCTTGACTGAAGTCGCTAGTTGATTTTATGATATATCTATAAATAGCAGACTTAGGAAAAGGAGTTAAGCAATGCCAGGAATTGATGGAATGCCGCCAATGGGAGATGTTGGAGGGTGCTCGAGAAGAAATTTTTTGAAAGGAGCTGGATTTGTTGGTTTGTCTGGCTTCCTCGCTGCTTGCCATAGACAAGCCGACAAAGGAAGTGACGGTATGCCGCGGTCCGCGGATTACGGCCGCCGGGAGCCGTCGCCGCTATCTATTGAGTTAACTGATGAAGAAAGGGGTGAAATTGATAGCTTAGCTCGTATGGCTGCCGTCTCTATTTTTGAACGTATTAAGAACAAGCCAAATCATTTGCAAGTATTTTCTCCTGAAGCTTGTGTTATGCTGCATATGTCTGACGATAGATACAGGTTTGAGGTGGATCAAAACGTAACAGGGTGTGAAAATGATCCAGATGTTGGTACGCGTATATGGGTAACGGTGAAATCTGGAGAATATCACAATTCTAACCAACCGTGTTCTGATGATCGAATTGTGCTGGAATCTCCGAATAGAATTGACGGCGACGGAACTGTTTCTTTGGAGGAAATAGGATTGCTGCTGCAGGATGATAAAACTAGAATAGCTAGATTACTGACCCCAGACAGGGAGGCTATAAAACTTGTATTCGACGAGCAGACGGTCTCAAACTACTGCCCAAATAAAGTTACAGCACAGCAAATCGCCGACTATATTGAAAAGGTGTATGGCTGAAAAGGTGTATGGCGCTTAAGGCGTATAACTAGACCAAGCGGATTAAGTTAAAAAGCAATTATTTAGCCTTTAGCCGTTTCCAGCTTTACGCCGGCGCTTTTGGCAGTTTTACTTAAGGCGCTTTTACGGCGGGCGGCAGTATTTTTCTTAAGCAAACCCTTTTTAACAGCGGTATCAAGCTCGCTTTGAGCGCTGGCCAGCGTTTTAGCGCTTGGGCTGGCATGGAAAGCTTTAACGGCAGTTTTAATATCTTTTTTAATGCCTATATTACGTTCGCGGCGTTTGACGGTTTGTTTAGCGCGTTTTATGGCGGATTTTATGATTGGCATGGTACTCCTTAAAAGTTAATTTAATCTCTAATTTTTTATTGCTAATCAGGAGGAATTATACAGAAAATAGCCAAAATTGTAAAGAGGCGGTAAAACTATTGACTTTATGGTAACGCTTATGGTATAGTGGGGAGCAAGTCGTAGTTAGATAAAAAACAAAAAATAGGAAAAAATATGGCTGATGGATCTTCAAAGCAGAGAATAATTGACAGCATCAAGGATGTTACCAATATTTTGGTGACGGTTAGCGCTAATCCGTCGGTTGATGAATTGTCGGCGGCGCTGGCGTTGACAATTTTTTTGAACAAGCTGGGCAAGCATGCCACGGCGGTATTCAGCGGTGAAGTACCGCCGGCGATTTCGTTTTTAAATCCAGATAAGACGTTTGAACAGACGGCGAATAGTTTGCGCGATTTTATCATTGCGCTGGATAAAGAAAAAGCTGATCATTTGCGGTATAAAGTGGTTGACGATGCGGTGAAGATTTTTATTACGCCGTACCGCACGACGATTTCCGAGAAGGATTTGGAGTTTTCGCAGGGCGATTATAATGTTGAGCTGGTGGTGGCGCTGAATGTCGAGAATGGCGAGCGTATCGACGCTGCATTGACGGCGCACGGTAAAATTTTACATGACGCGATCGTAGTAACTATGACAGCGGGCGGCGTTAAAAGCGGTTTAGGGTCGGTTGATTGGCATGAAGATAGCGCGAGCGGTGTCAGCGAGATGATGGTTGAGCTTATTAACGATCTGAGAACGCAGAGTGCGGCGCTGGACGAGCAGATAGCGACGGCATTGTTAACTGGTATTGTGGCGGTGACGAACAGGTTTAGTAATAACTTGACGTCATCTAGGGTGATGACGGTTGCTGCAAATCTGATGGCGATTGGTGCTAATCAGCAGCTGGTGGCGATGAAGATAGCCGAAAGCGAGGCTAGGGCTGAGCGTCCGCAAGCTATTGAAGAAGCAAAAGACCGGAAAAAACCGGGCGCAGATAAGAAGAGCTCGGAAAGCCAACAGGACAGAGCTGACGGCGCATTGTCGATTAATCATGAAAAAGAGGGCAGCTTAGATGAGGTTTCGCATCAGACTATCCAAGAAAAACGGCATGAAGCGGCACAATCGACGCAAACTAAGCTAGCTCATATTGAGATGGTAAATAATTCTGCCGCGTCAAGCCAGGCAGACTCGAATCCAACTGCTGGTAATGATGATAAAGATGACGAACCAGCCCCAGTAAAACCTCCAGAGATTAAGTTGCCGCCAGTGCAGAGTAGCGTAAAAACTTCGACGCCTGAGCCGATAGGTAGTACGCCGTTGATGGGCGGCACATTGAATGCAACTACTGAACAAGCAGCTAAGGATAAAGAAAGAGAACTGCAGAACAATCAGAATAAGACAATTTTGACACACGGCGAGTATATCGGGTCTAATGAGCCGTCGTTTGGCGATACGCCGTTAAATGCCGCCATGGGCAAATCTGACGAACCGCCGAAAATTGATCCGTTTGCAAATAACTCTTCGACAGCTGCTTTGCCTGGCATGGGGGCGCCGGAGACACCTTCAGCTGCTCCGGCGGATGAATCAATTATGGATGCGATAGCTAAAGATACAACGCAGCTAACTGGCAAACCAGCAGCGCCGGCTCCACCGGCGGTTAACGACCGCGAGTCCGCTTTGGCGGCGGTTGATGCTGCGCTTTCTGCCGCTCCTCCAGCTGCGGCTGTAGCTTCGCCGGTGCAGCCTGCTCAGGGGCCAATGCAGGGTGCAAGTAAATCAGCGACGCCGACATTAGCCGAGCTTGAAGCTGCTGCTCCGGCTTCATCTGCGCCAGCACTGCCGCCAATGCCAGACTTTAGTACATTGCCGCCAATACCGCCAGCACCAGCAGGAACGCCGGCTGGTTTGCCGCCAGTTCCGCCGCTGGGCCGCGGTATGCCTTCTGCTCCAGTAGCACCTGAACCTGCCGCCGCGCCGCAGAGTACAAATTTTAATCCTTCGCAGTTTCAAATTCCAGGTCAGAAGTAGTTGATGGATGAAATATTGCTGATTGATAAGCCGCCGGGCATGACTAGCTTTGGCGTGGTGGCGCGCTTGCGCCGTGTCTTATCCAAGCAGGAGGGTAAGAAAGTAAAAGTCGGACATACTGGAACATTAGATCCGTTTGCAACTGGATTAATGATTATAGTTACGGGTCAGATGTGCCGCCGGGCTATGGAGTTTACTAAGTTGGACAAGTGGTATGAAGCGGAAATTGTCCTTGGTATAGAATCAACAACTGGCGATCCGGAGGGAGAACTATCCAGGATATCTGATAGAAAACCAGACAAAGGCGAGATTAAGCAAGTTCTCCAAAAGTTTACGGGTAAAATAGAGCAGATCCCGCCGGCGTTTAGTGCTGTAAAAGTTAATGGTCGGCGAGCATACCAGTTGGCGCGGGCGGGTAAAGAGGTTGATATTCCCAAGCGGATAGTAACTATTTATGCTTTAGAATTGATAGGATATGACTATCCAGTCTTGAAGTTACGGGCGCATGTTTCCAGTGGTACATATATACGCAGCTTGGCAGCGGACATTGGCAAAGAGTTAAAAACTGGCGCTTACTGCCAGAATTTACGGCGAATTAAAATCGCTGATTATGACGTGAAAAATGCTAAGGTGCTGGCGGATTTTGGAATTCTGTCGTGAAGTGGTATTATCAGGATATGGGCAAGCATAAGGGTTTTACATTAGTTGAGATATTAGTCGTTGTTGCAGTCATTGCTATTCTGGCAACGATTTCGGTAGTTTCTTATACAGGCATGACTGAGCGTGCTAGGGATTCTAAAATTCGTTCAGTTGTGAAGACAGCGGGCGATGCTCTGCAGCTGTACGAAACGAAAAATAACAGCTTGCCGTCAGGGCAGGGAAAATTTAACCAGGCAAATAGCGTAGATTCTTTAGTGCCGCAATACATACAACGCGGGTATAGGGATGATGCTGTAAGTAAAAACGCTTCTAATAAAGATGATATTTTTCTTTGGTATCAATGCAAGGACGGAAGCGGCGCAGTAACTGGCGTGGCGGTTTTTGCCTCGCTGAATAGTCCTAGCAGCGACGAATCATCTCGAGTCGCTACGATAAAGGCTGATTGTCATATTGCTGCCAGCGTTCCTACTTCTGGTAATCCTGCATATAATTATGCGCAGGTGTTCTAGGTTGCGTTTACAGGTTAGGCTTGGTATAATAACAGGGCTATGATTAGCAAAGATAATAAAGCGAAAGCAATTGCTTTGACTCAGGTCAATAAAAACGACGTCGGCAGCCCGCAGGCTCAGGTGTCGGTTTTGACGGCTCGTATCAAAGAGGTCACGGAGCATTTGAAGGCGAATAAGCACGACTTCATGGCGCGCCGCGGCTTAATCCAAATGGTTGGTAAGCGCAAGCGTTTGCTGAAATATTTGGAGCGAACTGATTTTGAGAGCTACAAAGCAGTTGTTGCCAAGTTAGGTTTGCGTAAATAATTTCTATTAGCAAGCTAGACTGCTTAAACCCCTTTATCGGAAGGGGTTTTTGATTTATGGCTAACGTTTGGTTTGGCAACGATTACTTCGCGCCCGTCGTTGGCGCCGCCTAAAGTACAGGAATAGAGGGTTAGTTGCGGTTGGGCGGTTCGTTGTTCGATTTCTACTGCTTCCGGTTTAACGTTGCGTTTTTCGCTGATAAGGTACTCATAGCGCTTGCCATTATAATCAACGATGATTTTATCGCCGATATCCAGCCGGTTGATATTATAAAATGGTGATTTTCTGAGCGTTTGCTGCGGGGTCATGCCCATAATAAAACGGTGTGCGGATAGAACAAAGTTGCCACCGTCTTTCGGGTTGCCGTTCTCTGGCTTGCGCCACCAAGCACCGTGTTCCATAACGCTGGCGGGGCCGGCAAAATATGGCAAATTAATATCAATTTTAGGGATATAAAGGCGATTTTCGGTGATGGTTTGAGTTTGCGCCAGGCGTTTCGTTGTAGAGTTGTTGGTTGTGTCGATAAATTGCGACTGAAAAAGCGGTGTTAATATCGTAAATAGCATATATCCACCCGCCAAAATCATAGACAGGGCTATGATGGCAGTAAGCAGACTTTTGGATTTGCGGGATTTCTTAGTATCGTTCAGCTTTAGAGACATAGATAAAGTATAACACGATTGATGGAGGGTGATTTTTCTGGCGGTTCAAGGGTTTGAGAGTTTTATATTTTGGCATGAAATTTGTTATAATAGAGACAGTTATTGTTAACGCGGAAGTGATAGAGACGAGAATTTCCGGCGCGCGGCTTTGAATCGCCAAGTCTGGCCAAGACGAATTTTCATCCCTGTTACTTGCCGCGAAGAAAGGAGCTCTTTTATGAGTATTATTAATCCGAGCGGCAAGGAGATTTTTAGCGTTACCACCGAGCTGTGCGGCCGGCCGCTGACGCTGGAGGTCAACCGTGTTGGTTTTCGGACGACTGGTAGCGTGCTGGTGCGCTATGGCGATACGGTGGTGCTGGGCAGTGCCCAGGTAGGCAGCCGGCCGGTGCAGCTAGATTATTTCCCGCTGTCGATTGATTATGAAGAACGGTTTTATGCGGCGGGTAAAATTTCTGGCTCGCGGTTTATCAAGCGCGAGGGTCGGCCGAGCGACGAAGCGGTGCTGATCGGCCGGCTAATCGACCGCCCGATTCGGCCGCTGTTCCCGAAAGGGTACCGCCAAGAGGTGCAAGTGGTGGCGACGGTGCTGAGCATGGATCCGGATTTCCGCCCGGACGTGGTGGCGATGATTGCGGCGTCGAGCGCCTTGATGCTGACCGGGACGCCGTTTGACGGGCCGGTGGCGGGCCTGCGGGTGGGCCGCGTGAATGGCGAGTTTAAGGCCTTTTTGACGCCCGAGGAACGTGAGCAATCTGATTTGGACCTAGTGGTGGCCGGTATTGCCAGCGGTATTACCATGGTGGAAGCTGGTGCTAAGGAGGTGTCAGAAGAGGTAATCGTCGATGCCATGGCCTGGGCGCACCAGATGATGCAGCCGGCGATTGCTTTGCAGCGAGAGTTGGCAGCTAAAGTGGCGCCAGCCGCACAAGAATATGAATTAGTTTTACCTGATGAAGCAATTCAGCAGACGGCTGATGCGTGGGTTGATGGCAAGCTGGGCGAGAAAATTCGCCGGCCGTACCCGGAGCGCAACGAAGTGGTTAACGAGATTCGCTGGGCATTTCACGAAGCGATGGCCGAAAAGCTAGGTTTGAGTGCTGAGGAGTATGACGAAGTGCGCGATGAATACGATGAAGCATTTACCTTGGCGCTACACAAAGATGTTCGCCGCGGTATCGTCGAGGACGGCAAGCGCCCGGATGGCCGCGCTTTGACGGAAATCCGCCCGTTAAGCTCAGAGGTTGGTTTGCTGCCGCGAGCGCACGGCTCGAGCTTGTTTACCCGCGGCGTGACGCAAGGTATGAATATTGTGACTTTGGCGCCGCTGAGTTACGCGCAGCTGGTTGATACCATGGAAGTTAACGATGGCGAGCGGCGCTACATGCACCATTACAATGCGCCGGGCTATACGGTTGGCGAGGTTAAGCGGATGGGCAGCCCGGGCCGGCGCGAAATTGGCCACGGCTACTTGGCGGAACGAGCCTTGACACCGGTGTTGCCGAGCGAAGAAGACTTCCCGTACGCTATTCGCAGCGTTACCGAAATCATGAGCCAAAACGGTTCAACGTCGATGGCAGCGACCTGTTCGAGCTGTCTGGCGTTGATGGATGCTGGCGTGCCTTTGACGGCGCCGGTTAGCGGCATTGCTATGGGTCTAATGATGGACGGTGATACGCCCTACGTATTGAGCGATATCGCTGATGCTGAGGATTTTGCCGGTGATATGGATTTCAAGGTGACTGGTACAGCCAAGGGCATCACGGCGCTGCAGATGGATATGAAGGTGCATGGTTTGCCGGTGGCAGTGCTGCGCCAAGCGATTGAACAGAGCAAGGCTGGCCGGGCGTTTATCCTTGACCATATGCTGAGTATTTTGCCAGCGCCGCGTGAAGCACTCAGCCCATACGCACCGCGAATTGAAAAGCTAAAGATTGATCCAGATAAAATCGGTGCGGTCATCGGCAAGGGCGGCGAGGTGATTAACAAGATTACCAGCGAGACTGGTGCCGAGGTTGATATTAAGGAAGACGGCTTGATCACCATCGCCAGCCCGAACGGCGAGTCAATTGAGAAGGCGCTTGTTTGGATTAAAAGCCTGGTCGAAGAGCCAGAAGTTGGCAAAATTTACGAAGGCAAGGTCGTCAGCATCAAAGATTTCGGGGCGTTCGTGAATATCTTGCCGGGGATTGACGGGATGGTGCATATTTCCAAGCTGGCGGATCACCGCGTCGCTAAAGTCACCGATGTCGTCAAAGAAGGGCAAATCGTCCGCGTGAAGATTACTGGCATCGATGAACGCGGTAAAATTAACTTGACGATGATCGGGTTGTAAATGGTATACTAAGAGGAGGTTAACGAGGAGGAGTATGGATAATAGTAATAACCAGCAGAAACAAGCGCCAGTTCAGCCAGCGCCGCATCCAGTACCTGGCGGCCAGCCGCCGATGCCTGGTCAAGCACCAGCGCAGCCCGGTACACCGCCGTATCAAATGCCGCCAAAGAAAAAAATGAGTAAAGGCGTCCTGTGGGGGATTATCGGCGGTTCAATCGGCCTGGTGGTAGTTGTTATAACAGTAGTTTTGGCCATTGTCTTTTTAGGTGGCCCAAGCAAGGAAGACTATAAAGACTTGGTATCGACAATTAATAGTTTTAACCGGTCGGACATCTCTGGAGGTATGAGTTCAGATCCTGATAATTATAAAAAGAATGTTGATAAGGCTATAGAAAAGATTGACGAGTATCATAAAAAAATAGATTCGCACAAAGCTCTTAAAGACAAAGAACTGAAAACTGCCTACGATAAGTACATTGACGAATGGAATAAAAGCAAGAAACAGTTAGCTGAAGCTGCCGAGGGTATAGGCTCCTACAGAAAGTATGCAAAAGTTTGCAAAGCCTATGTAAGCGTGAGCTACACAACGAAGACTGGCGACGAGGTGGCAAAAGAATTCGACGAAAAAACGAAAGACTGTATTAAAACGTTGAAAGATATGGAAAAATCCGGTAATTCAAAGGTGTCAGAATTTGCTAAAAGTATGTCAGAATACTATTCGGCGCTGAAGAAATATTACGTAGACGTAGCTAAAAGATACAGCAGTAAAGATACTTCATTGGCTTATCCGACATACCCGAAATATCCAAGCACATCGTCGCTTATTTCATCCATGTCAAAAAGTGCTGATACGAAAGCGTTGGACGACTCATATAGTGACTTTAAGAATATCCTAGAGGAAAAAGCTAATAAGTAGTCGATTTTAGCAGATTATTAAAAACGCCTCGCCAGACGGGGCGTTTTTTGGTATACTTTTGGTATAAAAAAGAAAAAAGGAGAATTCATGAACGAACAACCGCAATCGCCTCAAATGCCATTCCAGCCGGCACCGCCGCAGGGTCCGCCAACTCCGCCCCAACAGTACGGGCAGCCGCAGCAGCAATTGACGCCGCCGCAGCCAGTACCTGGCGGCCAGCCGCCGATGCCTGGTCAGACACCGATGCAGCCGATGATGCAGCAGCCAATGCAGCCGTATCAAATGCCGCCAAAAAGAATAAATAAAGGTCTATTATGGGGGATTATCGGCGGAGTCGTCGGACTTGTCTTGATAGTCGTAGCAATAGTTGTGTCTTTGATTGTGTTCTCTGGTCCATCGGACAAAGATTATATGGAGGCGCAGAAAGTGCTGGATGAAGCACACACTGCCTATTCGGATATTTCGGATAAAACATATACTTTGTTTTCGTCGAGTACAAAAGGGGCAAATAACTCAAGCACAATTGATTCGCTGAAAAAGTCAAAGAAGACGCTGGATGAGAAATTTAACAAACTCAGCAAGATGAAGGCAATTACCGGCGATAAAAAAGTAAAAGAAAAATGGGATAAGTTAAACGAAAAGCGCGATAAGTTCAATAAGATGATTGATTTTTCAATTGAACTAGGAGAAAAGGTATTGCCGGCATTCTTTAAGGCATTACAGCTTAACAGCTCTTCAACAATATCGGATATTAATAAAGCAATTACTGACATTGATAATATTTCTACTAGTGATGCTGATACGAAGCAAATGATGACAGAAGCGGCAAATTATTTGAGAGCAGCAAGAGATTACGCGAATGCTAAAAGTTCAAGCAGCTACTCTTACGATTCAAATGCCTATGATAAATACATGGATGCTGCCGATCGGTTTGAAGCGGCGCATAAAAAATGGACTAATTCGGTCGACAAGCGGACTGATGAGGCGCAGATCAAGGATGAGGTAAACGATTTAATTGAAGCGTTATCGCATAAGGGTAAAGATTCGTAAGAGGAAAGCATGGCCGCCTTATTTCAATTGGGGCGGCTTTTACTAAGTTATGGATAAGCAAGCTGAATTAGACACATTGGCGGCGGAAATTATCAAAGCTGGGATTTGTTCGGAATTGGCGGCTCAAGCAACGCAGCTGGTGATGGGCGATGGCAATGCTGATGCTGATATCGTATTTATCGGCGAAGCACCGGGCAAGAATGAAGATTTACAAGGTAAACCATTCGTCGGCGCGGCGGGGAAATTCCTCGACGAGATGCTGGCGGCAGCTGGTTTGCAGCGCCCAGACGTTTATATTACCAACATTGTGAAGTATCGGCCGCCAAATAACCGCGACCCGCTGCCAGAGGAAAAGCGCCAGTTTTGGCCGTATTTGATGCGGCAATTAGAAATTATTCAGCCAAAAGCGGTGTTAACATTGGGGCGGCACAGCGGCGGCGGTTTTATCCCTGGATTAAGGATTAGCCAAGACCACGGCCGGCCGCGGCGGGTGCGTTTGCACGAGCTGGAATTCGTGGTGATCCCGCTGTATCATCCGGCAGCAGCGCTGTATAATGGCGGTATGCGCCAGACGCTGATTGACGATTTTATGCGGGCGGCAGCGTTTGTGCAGCAGAATAATCCTGAATCGTAAGATTGACACGCTGATAACCTATAGATATTTGCTCAAATCCGGGGCTTATTCCCAATTCGTTTATTAAACTCTTGCAAAAGCTAGCCTAGTGTAGTATAGTGGATAATCGATATCCACTATATCTAATTCATGAAAGGACTTTATGAAACTATCGGGAGCTGTTGAACAAGCTTGCTGTATTATGGCAATTTTAGCTGATCCGCAGCGAAAAGCGCCGATGACCAATGATGCTTTGGCGGAAAAGATGGCAGTATCGCCGACGTATCTGAAGAAAATTAGCCGCAAGCTGGTGGTAGCACGGTTGATTACCTCGACGCAGGGTGCTGGCGGCGGTTTCATTTTAGCGCGGGAAATGAGCCAAGTAACGCTACACGATGTGGTGCTGGCGATCGAGGGCGAAGCGCCGTTTTTCCAGCCTCAAGGAATTGTCGAAAGAGTGTTTGCGTCGCGGCCTCGCCAGGTGGAAATTGGCATGACTATGATTGAAAAAGTCTTTTCCGAGGCGCAAGAGAAGTGGAGCGAGTATCTAAAAACGGTAACGTTAGCAGACGTTGTCAAGGAGGTAATGCATGGTTGAAAAATTAAAACGGCTGTCAAATAGACGCCGCGCTAATATGGTGCGAGCTGAGTGGCAGCATCTCTGCAAAAACAAAATATTACTGCTGTCGATGGCGGTTATTTCCTTTATTCCGATTATGTACAGCGGTTTTTTCTTGGGTTCAATTTGGGATCCATATGGGCAGGTGAAAAAATTGCCGGTGGCATTTGTCAATGAGGACAAAGGCGCGCAGCTGAACGGTCAAACGGTCAATATCGGGCAATCGGTTGAGCAAAAACTTAAGAGTAATCATGATTTGGGCTGGGAATTTGTGGATAAACAGCAGGCTGATGACGGGGTCAATAGCGGACATTTCTATGCGGTGGTGACTGTTCCGACGGATTTTTCGGCAAAAGCGGCGTCGATTACTCAGAACAAACCGCAGCAGGCGGTGATCCGCTACACGACTACGCCAGCCAAGAACTACATCGGTTCGCTGGTCAGTAATCAAGCGGCTGAAAAAGTCAAAGCTTCGGTGGCCGAGCAAATTACTCAAGCGTATGCTAAAGGCGTTCTGGATAATGTAAATAAGCTCGGTGGCGGCTTGGAAACGGCAGCGGGCGGCGCAGCTACTTTGCATGGCGGGTTGTCGCAGCTGCAAGCGGGCGCGCAGACGTATACTGGCGGTGTCCGGCAATTGGCGGTAAATCAGCGGGCGATGGCTAATGGATTAGCGCGGCTCGGCGATGGATCGCGCCAATTGCAGGCAGGGTTGAGGCAATTGTCGAACGGTTTGCCAAGCAAATCGCAAGTTGCCCGGTTAACAAGCGGCATGAAACAGTTGCAGGCAGGCCTTAATCAATTGAATACTAGCGTCCATAATCCATCGCCGACGCTTGTTAATCAGCAGAGCAAAGTGCAGAGCGAAGCACGAGATCTGGTGCAAACTATGCAAACGGCAGCAGCGGATTTGACGGCAGCGGGCGGGACGCTGCAGATACTGGGAGCTAATGCGGCAAATTCTGGCGGTTCGACAACCATAACTTTGCCGCAAATTAACCAGCTTTCCCGGGCACTTAATAAAACGCAAACGATTAGCGTCCAAGCAGCTGCGCTGCTTAAAGATTTGCAGGTACTCACTCAAAGTCTGTCAACGCAGCAAGCACAATTGCAAACTGGCGTTTCTATGCTAAACAACGGCGTTAATCAGTTGGCGCCGAATGCAACCGCCGCTCTTAATGGTTATAACAGCGTAAGAGCAGCGAATAATCAATTGCTGGCTGGCTCGACATCGCTAACAAACGGTCTGGCACAGGCGCAAACTGGCAGCCAACAGCTAGCGAATGGCGCGCGGCTGTTAGATAGCCGCTCCAGTATACTAACGAATGGCGCCTCGCAGCTGGCGGGCGGCGCGGATACTCTGTCTACGAAGCTAGCAGACGCTTCTCGGCAACTCAAAATACAACCAACTGGTGCAGCCACCCAGCAGCAGATGGCGAATCCGGTGAAGTCGGAAACGACCAAGCAGGGCGACGTGCCGAACTACGGCTATGCACTGGCACCGTACGTATTGTCGCTGAGCTTGTTTGTCGGGGCGATTGCTCTGAATATTATTTATCCAATCCGCAAAACTTTTGCCGAACAAGAGAACGCCTTTCGCTGGTGGTTGGCCAAAGCTTCGGTTACTGGCGTGGCGGCTTTCGTTCAGGCAACAATCTTGATGCTGATCATGGTTTACTGCCTGGGTCTAGTACCAGACCATCCGGTGAACTTCATCGGGGCGATTTATTTGACATCGTTTGTCTATATGTCGATCGTGTCGCTGCTGGTAATTGTGCTGGATAATCCAGGACGCTTCCTGGCGATGGTGCTATTAGTGCTGCAGCTGGGGTCGAGCGAGGGGACATTCCCGATTCAAACTGCCAACAACTTCTTCCAGGCGGTTAATCCGCTGGTGCCGATGACTTATTCTATCCGGGCGCTGCGCCAGGCTATCTCGGGAGGCTTAGGTAGCTCGTTCTATAGCGATAGTATGTGGGTGTTGGCGGGATTCTTGCTAGCGGCTAACTTGTTGACAATCGGTTTCTTTATCTACCGTGGCAAGCGTAAATTCGCTCACACTTCGGTAGATGGCGATGATTAATTCTCTTTGAGATTTTTAAGAAATGCCAGTGTCGCTGAAAAAATGGCGCTGGCATTTTAGCTGGCGTAGAGTTATTTTTGACAAAATACTGACAGTTTGCTAGAATAAGGTTACTAACGAGAGGGATTTCTAACGATTAATATAACACCTCTCTACCTGGTTTTTAGATTATTGTAATAAAAAAGGAGTATAACAATATGGGTCAGCGGCGACTGGCAACACCGCAGAAGGACGATACTAAAAAGCGTCCACAATCGAAAAAGAGTAACAATGCAGTATTAAATAGCACCACCACTCGCAAAGGCGAGGTGTTTCGGGCGCAGCGGCGGACGAGCGAGAATGTTAACTTGCAGGCGTCGCAGCACGTGATCGATATTCCGGTCAATAAGTCGGTCTACAACGGCTATGGCGGCGAGCAATTTAGCGCTAAAATGCAGCCAAAGCGTACTCGCGGCGGTAAGCCAAAACTAAGGATTATCCCAATCGGCGGTGTCGGCGAAATGGGCATCGGTAAAAACATGAACGCCATTGAGTACGATGATGAGATTATTATTGTGGACATGGGCTTCCTGTTTCCGGGCAGCGATTATCCGGGTATCAACTATATCACGCCAGACATCACATGGCTAGAAGAAAATAAGCATAAAATCAAGGCACACGTGTTTACCCATGGACACCTTGATCACATCGGGTCATTCCGGCACTTTATCCACCGAATTCCAGCGCCGGTGTACGGTTCAAAGTTCACTATTGGTATGTTAGATAAGTCGATGGCTGACGCGGATACCGATTTTCAGCCGGACTTTCGGGTGATGGATCCATTGAGCCACGAAATTGTTCAGGTTTCTAAGCATTTTTCTGTGGAATTGGTGAGGGTTAACCACTCAATTCCAGATTCAACGGCGGTGGTGATTCGGACGCCGCTGGGTGTGGTGATTGACTCTGGCGACTGGCGATTTGAGGAGAGTCCGGTTGACGGTCAGAGATTTGACCTTGAGCGTATGACAGAAATCGCTGCCAAAGAGGGAGTGTTGATGTTCATGAACGAATCGACCAACTGTGAGTCAGCTGGTACGCATACGCACACTGAGTTTGATATTCAATATTCCATCGGCCAGGTGATGGATAAATTTAATAACAGCCGAGTGATTTTAAGCTGTTTCTCATCGCAGGTGCACCGCTTGCAATTGATTTTGGAAGAAGCGCACAAGCACGGCCGCAAGGTAGCGTTTGCCGGCTTTTCGATGATTCAGAACCTGGAAGTGGCGCTGCGTTCAGGAACTATCAAGATCCCGAAAAATACCGTCATGAAGATGGAGGACATCATCAAGCTGCCGGATAGTCAGATCACCGTGGTTTGTACTGGTTCGCAGGGTGAGTTTAATGCCGTGTTGAGCCGTATGGCGACTGGTGCACATAAATACATGAAGATTAAAGGCTCTGACGTGGTGGTATTTAGCTCTAATCCAATTCCGGGCAATGAGAAAAACGTGGTGCGAACAGTGGATGGCTTAATGCGCGAGGGCTCTGATGTGATTCAGAATGGTAAAACGCACTTGACGGGGATTGGGCCGCTGCACTTGTCGGGTCATGGTTACTACGACGATCACATCAAGCTGATTAACGCCTTGAACCCGACGTACTACATGCCAATTCACGGTGAATTCCACATGCTGGTTCACAATGCGCGGCTGGCAGAAAAAGAGTGTGGCATTCCTAGGAAGAATATCTTTGTGTGTGATGCTGGCGATATTATTGAAATTGATATTGAGCGCCAAGCCAAGAAAGCCGGACGAATTCAAGTTGGCGGCGTGATGTATGACGATACGGGTGCTATCGTCTCTGAGGTAGTACTAAAAGACCGGATTCATATGTCTCAGGAGGGCATGTTTGTGGTAGTGCTGACGGTGCAACGCGGCACGGGGCGGTTACTAACCAGCCCAGACATTATTTCCCGCGGTTTCATCTATCTACGTGATTCCGAGGAATTGATGAATATGATTCGCCAGTACTTGAAACAGAAAGCAGCACGTAGTTTTGCTGGCAAGTACGACCTTGATGTAGTAAAGAAAGAAATTAAGGATGAAATTACCCATATATTATATGACCAGACCAGGCGGACGCCGATCATTATTCCGGTAATTAACGAAGTTGGCGGTTTGAAAACGGTAAAATCGACTGCTACTTCGAATACCTCTACCATAAAGACACCAGTACGCGGCAAAAAACCTGCGGCTACTTCGGCGGAAGAGCCAAAAATGACTCTGCCAACTATGCCGCGCCGCCGTTTCCCGCGCCGCCAGGTGCCAGACACCGAGGCGAATGACACCAAGGCTAGGGAACGACATGACGTGCGGGCATATTAACGTGTATAATAAATAAGTATGGCAAAGAAACGAAAGGCAGCTAAAAAGGCAGCTCCTGCCAAACCGCAGCACAGCTTGCCAGCGGGTTTTTGGTCGCAAGTCGGCGCGGTGTTGCTGATTTTGTTTTCTTTGCTGCTGGTAGTGGCGTGGTTTGGTGTTGGCGGTCCGGTGCTTAAATGGATTGATACAGTGTCGCTGCAGGCTGTCGGCTATACGATGTATGCTTTGCCAATTTTGCTAATCTATTTGGCAGTGGAAACCTTTCGAGCGGAGGGTAATCAGCTGCCGCTAGCTGTTAAATTTGCGGCGGTTTTGGAGATTGTTTGGTTTTCTGGCTTGTTCGGCTTGCTAAAAACCGCGTCGCGTCCAGAGTCTGGCGGTTTCGTCGGCGATTCAATCAATATGGGCGTTCTGCAAATGGTTGATTCGGCAATTGCAGCTATAATTTATTTAGTCTTAATTTTTATCACCGTGCTGTTTATTACGCAAACATCGCCATTTACGGTATTCAGTAGAGTTTGGGAAATGATAAAAACCGACAGATCTGAAGATGATAAGAACCGCTCGGTAATGAAACAGGCGGCGAAGCGTGATTCTGGCGATAAATTGGGCGATATCAAGCTGAATGCTGGCGTGCCGATTATTGACACTGCTAAAGAGAAGAAAAGTTTACTAAAAAGTAGTAAAAAGCAACTGCCGCACCCGGAAAAGGCGGAAGAGCAAACTGCTTTGGTGGCAACTCGGGATCCAAACTGGCAGCCGCCAAGTTTGGAATTGTTAGAGAGGAGCGAAAGCGGTGCCGATGCCGGTGATACGCGCCAAAATGCGCAAATTATTCACGATACGCTGTCGGAATTTAATATTGATGCGGAAATGGGTGATATCAACGTCGGGCCAAAGGTGACGCAGTATACCTTAAGACCGCCAAGCGGCGTGAAGTTAACGCGAATTACGGCGCTGGAGACTAATATTGCGCTTAATTTGGCAGCGCAAAGCCTAAGAATTGAAGCGCCGATTCCTGGACAAAAAGCAGTTGGCATAGAGGTGCCAAACCGTAAGGCTGCTGACGTGCGCTTATACGGCACGCTCAATTCTAAACAATGGAAATCTGCCCGCGAACAGCTTAGCTTTGCTATCGGTAAGGATATTTCCGGACAGGTGGTGGTCGGCGAACTAGGTAAAATGCCGCACTTGCTGATAGCTGGACAGACTGGTTCAGGTAAGTCGGTGATGATTAACACGCTGTTATCTAGTTTGCTTTACCGTAATAGTCCGAGCGACATGAAGCTGATTTTGGTTGACCCGAAACAAGTGGAAATGGCGCCGTATGAGGACATTCCGCATCTGCTTACCCCTGTTATTACCGAACCGGAAAAGACGATTTCGGCACTGAAGTGGGCGGTTAACGAGATGGAGCGGCGATATAAATTATTGGCGGCAGAGAAAATTCGCAATATTCGAGATTATAATAAAAAGTTGCAGTCGCGCGCTAAAAAGATTGCCATCGCTGATGAAAACGGCAATGTCCAGCAGCATGAGGACGGTTCGATGCCGTACATCGTGATCGTGGTGGACGAAATGGCTGACTTGATGATGATTGCCAAACGCGATGTTGAAGCGCTAATTGTTCGTTTGGCGCAGAAGGCCCGTGCGGTTGGTATCCATCTGGTGCTGGCGACGCAGCGGCCGAGTGTTGATGTAATCACTGGTTTGATTAAAGCGAATGTGCCAGCGCGTATTTCGTTTACGGTCGCTAGCCAGGTGGACAGTATGACGATTTTAGACCAAGCGGGCGCCGAAAAGCTGCTGGGCCAGGGCGATATGCTATTCTATACGCCAAGCATGAGTAAGCCGAAGCGTATCCAGGGCGCGTGGGTAACCGATGATGAAGTGAATAAAATAACTGATCATTTGCGAATGCAGATGGCGCCGCAATATAACGATGAGGTGGTGGCGCAGCCGGTACAGTTGAACGGCAAGGGCGGCGTGATAATGGATTTCTCTGAGGGCGGCGATGATAAATTTAAGGATGCGGTACGCGTGGTGGTTGAGCGGCGTAAGGCTTCGACAAGCATGCTGCAGACTCGGCTAGGTATTGGCTACCAGCGGGCGGCGCGGATTATTGAAGAGATGGAAGAGCGGGGTATTATTGGTGCAGCGAACGGCTCAAAGCCGCGCGACGTTCTGATATCCAGCGTTGATGAGTTAGATATATAAAGTGTCTGCTTAATGCTGGTGTTTTCTTTGGCGGTAGGCGTTTGACTAATAATTATTAACAGCTGGATTCATACTCGCCGAGTATTGTTACGCTATGTCCAGTACTTCTGACTTCATCGATAGCCTGATGAAGTCGGTTTCCTGCTGCGTCAACTGTTAGAAAAAACTTATATTTCCAAGGTTGTCCAGCGATAGGCTGAGAATGAAGGCTAGCTAGATTTATATTCTGGCGGGCAAAAATTTGGAGAACCTCGGCCAAACTGCCAGCGTGATGGGCAGTAGTTACGACCAGGCTGGCGCGGTTAGGGTTTTTCGGTGACATATTCGGATCAAGGACAAGGAAACGGGTTAGGTTATCATCGGAATCCTGGATGTTTGTTCGGAGAATTGGCAAGTTATATAAGTCCGCCGCCGCCGCGCTGGCAATTGCCGCAATTTGCGGATTTTGCTGCTGTTTGACAAATTCGACAGCGCCAGCAGTATCAAAGAATTCAATCTGAGAAGCATGCGATAGAAAATCTTGCAGGAATTTTTGGCACTGGGATAGGGCGACCGGATGCGAATATACTTTTGTAATGCCGGGTAGTGCCGCACCTGGTAAAGTGATCAAATTTTGGCTAATGCGTAGCGTGACTTCACTGGTAATAGGGGCTGTACAGCTTTCAATTTGCCGGTAGGCTTCGTTAATGGTGCCATGAATAGTATTTTCGACGGCTACAATGATGGCGTCAGCCTTGTCCTCGCGATAGGTTCTAAAAACATCGCCGAAGGTATCGCAAGGTACAATTTCAATATCTGAGCCGTATTGTTTATGGGCGGCCTGTTCATGAAACGAGCCAGCTTGTCCTTGGATGGCGATACGCATGCTAGTATCATAGTACACTCTTTGGCTGGCGGCAATGGCTACATTAAGGTGCGGTATTGCAAAAGCGGAACATTATTGTCTTACTATTGACAATTATAATAAAGTATGCTAGTATTGACAGGACAAAATTAGAGTAATAAGAGTTAAAAGAGGAATTTACGTGCCGCGGCCAAAGCAAAAATCACCAGAGCAATTTATCGCTTCATCGCCAATTGGCGAAAAGTTAATTGGGGGGGTATTTGAAAGAAACCTCGCCTCTGGCGCGCTACGCCTTATTGAAATAAACGGCGAGCCGCAGGAACCTAGCAAATTAGGCAATAAAGAAGAAAAAGTTAAAGAAACGCTAGAAAGCGGCTATTTCGGTATTATAAAACCTGATTTCATAAACCCTAAAACAAAAAACCCTGAGTCAAAAGAGCCTGAACCAAGCGAATTATATATTAATGCAGAAATTGAGGGTCTGCTGATTCGCCGCAATGAAGTGCCGGAGTCGTATTTTGAATTGCAAAGACGGATTGCGCGTGAACGCGGTTATGGCGACTTCGAACTTACCGACAGACAAAAAGAAGAAGATGTTAAAAGGCTGCGAGCAGATCAGAAGGAAAGTTTAATGAGGTGGTCTGGCTATTTGCGGAGCGAAGAAAACGGACACTCCTATCCTGATTGGTTTAAGGTGTATGTTTGGGAATCGCTCAAAAAGATGGGTGAATTTGACGAAGGAAGCGGCAAATTTAAGAAGCGTACTAAATCTACCGTGGCGCCGTGGCCAGAACTGAATGCTGAAGCTTTATCGTATGTATATGATAGGGTAAACGAAGGTGTTATTCAAGGTAAAGACATTGAAGATAAGCAGATGGCGGAGCTACTGAACAGGGGAAATTTTGCAGCCATGTATGCATATGCTATATACAGTACCGAAGTTGGCGGTTTAACACCAGAGTTGCGTGAGATTACTAATGGATCTTGGGTAAAGTATGACCGGATTGAAGGAGAGTATCGTCCAAATTATAGTTACCGTCGTACTCAAAAGGGATATGAGGCTACAGACAAAAGTCTTGTAGATAGCGACACTGCCATGCGGCTCGCCGAATCGCTACAGGAAAAAGGCACAGGGTGGTGCACGGCTGGCACGCACACTGCGGCGAATCAGTTATCAAAAGGGGATTTCTATGTCTATTACACGCGAGATGACGACGGTAATGATACGATGCCGCGCGTCGCGATTCGTATGGAAGGTAATCAGGTTACCGAAGTTCGCGGTATTGCACCCAGGCAAAACGTAGAAGATAACTTATTGGATGTTGTCGCAGAAAAGCTTAACACGCTGCCTGGCGGTAGCGAATATTTTAAGAAAGTCGAACAAATGCGACGGCTAACAGAGATTGATAATCGTGTTAAGGCTGGCGGCGAGTTAACGGCGGAAGATCTTAAATTTTTATGGTTTGGCGAAAGGATTAGAGGGTTTGGCCTATATGAAGACAGCCGCGTTGACAAGCTTTTAGAGGATAGGTATCGTGAAGATGACTTTGATTTTGTACTTAGGTCTGCTGACGATGTTAACGAATTAGCTAGCAGGATGAATATTAAAAAACTTTTCCCAGAGGAAATTAGTAAGCTTCTTGGACTTGGGGCGAACGTGGACGATATTGCATCTCGTATGGGCGGCGGTCAAATTAGCGAATTTCTTTCAGATTTTGCTTCGGCCGGGGCTGATATGAATGCGATCGCTTCTCGTTTTATTGAGTATCCAGAGTTTTTCTTAGCACATCTTAATAGCTTTATTGAGGCAGGGGTTAGGATTGATGATAATGTAATAGCTAGACTTCTTTCGCGGGCTGATTCGATGACGTTAAGAATGGATGTTTACAAAGCAGAAAATTTTGGACATCAACCGCACCCGATGGTTATAGATTACTTCCGCCGTTAGAAACGGTACTCTGATTTTTATTGGATTCTTTCTGGGTGGGTTTTCTCTGGTAAACAGCACTAATTTAGTGTATAATTACTCTTGTATATTAACCTAAGGTTGCGTGAGATAGCGTAACCATCCGTACGGATTCCAAAGGAGGAAATATGAACGAGTACGAGCTGACTGTTCTTATTCATCCGGATTTAGAGTCTACTTTAGATTCGGCGCTGGATAAGGTTCGCGGCTTAATCACCAGTAATGGCGGTGAAATTGTCAAAGAAGATAACTGGGGTAAGAAAAAGCTGGCTTACCAGATAAAGCGGGAAGATTTTGCAATCTATGTTTGCTTTGATGTTAAGCTGCCAAGCGATGCGCCGCTTAAGATATCAAATATTTTGAATATTACCGATGAAGTTCTGCGCTATTTGTTAGTTAAAGTTGATGAAAAAACCCGTAAAGCTTTAAGCGAGCAAAAAGAGCAGGCAGAAAAAGCTGCCGCCGAGGAAGTGTTAGATAAAGATTAGCCGTTTATTTTATTAACTAAAAAGAGAGGGTAAAATTATGGCAAGAAGTATCAACCAAGTTATTCTGCTCGGCAGGCTAACACGCGATCCAGAGCAGCGAACAACTGCTTCTGGCAAGAATGTCGTTAGTTTTAGTATCGCAGTGAGCCGGGCGACTCAGGATGACCAAGCAGATTTTTTCAATGTGACTGCATGGGAAAAATTGGGTGATTTGGTTATGCAATACCTGAACAAAGGCCGCCGCGTACTTGTTCAGGGGCGCTTGCGCCAGGATAGCTGGGAAGATAAGGATACTGGCAAACGCCAGAGCAGGATTGAGGTTGTGGCGACGGACGTAACATTTTTGGACGGTCCGGCTAATGATAACAACTCTTCTGCAGCTTCTGCGGCACCGAAAAATAGCAAAAGAGAGGAAGCGGTGACAGAGATCGACGACAAGCCGATTGATTTGAGCGAGATTCCTTTCTAGTATAATAAGGAGTTTATATGGCAAAAGTAAAGAAAAGTACGCCGGTAGTTTTTGACTATAAAGATGTCAAGACTTTAATGCGGTACATTAACGCTTATGGGCAGATTGAGCCAATTGGCAAAACTGGACTAAGCGAAAAACAGCAGCAAAATTTGGCAGTAGCGATCAAGCGCGCCCGCCATCTTGGCTTGTTGCCATTTGTTGCCAACAATTAATAGTAAATTAAGGTAATATCTCGCTGCTGTTCTATTTTGGCAGCGGGATATTTTGTTAGGAAGGTAAAATGTATCAACCAACAGATTTGAAAAAAGGTACGGTGTGCCAGATTGATGGTAAGCCGTATAGAGTAGTAGAGTATAGCCAAAAAGTAATGGGCCGCGGCGGATCGATTGTAAATGTTAAGCTGAAGAATTTGATTGACGGTAGCGTAATACCTAAAACATTCAAAGGGCAAGAACGAATTGAAATGGCGGAAGTGAGTAATAAAACGGTTCAGTACCTGTATAATAATGGCAGTAATTTCTTTTTTATGGATCCAGAAAGTTTCGAGCAATTTGAATTGTCAGCAGATATTGTGGATAATGCCAGCAACTTTTTGAAGGAAGGCGATGAGCTTACCTTGCAGTTTTTTGACGGCAAAGTTATTAATGTAGAATTACCAAAAAACTTATATTTGAAAGTTACATACACGGAAGATGTTGTTAAAGGCGATACGACTTCGTCGGTTATGAAGGATGCAACTATGGAAACAGGATTGGTAGTAAAAGTTCCAGCGTTCATTAAGCAAGGAGATGTTATTAGCGTCGATACCTCAACTGGCGAATATCGCGAACGTAAAAAATGACTATAAGCTAGCACGAATTTAGTAAAAAGCGCCGTAAAGCAACAAGCTTGGACGGCGTTTTTTTATTGCGCGGTGTTTGCGATACGATTGAGCCGCTTCAAACGTAAAATGATAGATTGTCGGGATTTATTGTCTTGTTGAGAAGGCGCAAATAGACATGAAAAAACGACAAGCATAACTGTGTTGAGCAAAATAAGTGTTCAATTGGAGTTTTGCTTATTTTTGACAAAACTTACTGTGCTTGGAGTGATATGGTTGAGAAATACGATAATATTACGTTGTTATTTATACAACCATATGTAAAAAGAACAACAAAAGATTTAATTAGATGATAAAAATACAACATTGTATGAAATACAAAGAAATTATTTTACATTCGCTAATATTTAGCGAGTACATACGGATAAAGTAGCTGGCGAGATAAAGCAGATATGTTAAAGATATCAGCAAAAGGGCAGTGTAAAATAATCAACGATGTGTATATAACTACGTTGTTAAAAAAGCCACGTTACAATTGATGCCATATTTACATCAATTGTAGTAAAAATAACCTCATGGATTGTTGCTAGCAAGCTGACCGCCAGTTTATGGGTTGTGCGGTATTTTCGGCGATGACCCGCAACATTGAGCGGATTATGTATCCATAGTAGAATTGAGGAATGAGGCAACGGTTAGATAAATTGATACTAGCGCGCGGATTGGTAGGTTCGCGTTCGGAAGCCGAGAATTGGATTCGTTTGGGACGTGTGCGTGTTGGCGGGCGAGTAGTAGCCAAGCCGGGGTTGTTCGTTGATGAATCGGCGCCGATTGAATTAGCAGCGTCAGAGCGTTATGTGTCGCGGGCCGGATTAAAATTGGCGGGCGCGGCGAAAGCTTTTAATTTGGATTTTCATAGCAAGACGGTATTGGATATTGGCAGCAGTACGGGCGGCTTCACCGATTTTGCGCTGCAGCATGGCGCGAAGAAAGTATACGCTGTGGATGTTGGCACCGATCAACTGCATCCGAGTTTGCGCGGCGACAAACGAATTGAATTGCACGAAAAAACTGACATTCGGGATTTTGTGCCAAATGAAACTCCGGATATGGTAGTGATTGACGTGTCGTTTATTAGTCTGAGGCAAATCTTGCCGCACGTTGCGAAAATCGTTGATAAAAATACAACGATAGTAGTAATGGTTAAACCGCAGTTTGAGGCGCAACGCCAACAGCTGACTCGCGGCGGTGTCGTCAAGAATGACGGCGTGCGGCGAGCAATCTTGCGTGAGTTCGAGCAGTGGGCGCGTGCTAATTTCATAATTATTAATAAAGCAGATAGCGAAGTGAAAGGCGCGCACGGCAACTTGGAACGGTTTTATATATTGAGAAAAGCTGGAAGTTGTTAGCAGCTTATGCGGCTGGCCGGTGATTCGCTGGCAAATTAGCCTAAGCTATATCAAATCTAAGCGATTAAATGCTAAATTATTTACTAACGTTAAATCGAAATTCAACCACATCGTCTGGCTGCATGACATAAGTTTTGCCCTCGGTACGGATTTTGCCAGCAGCGCGAGCGTTAGCCTCTGAGCCGGCAGCGACTAAATCATCGTAATTAACAACTTGAGCAGCGATAAAGCCCTTTTCGAAATCAGTGTGAATAACGCCAGCAGCTTGCGGAGCGGTCCAGCCCTGATGGATTGTCCAGGCGCGAACCTCTTTCGGTCCGGCGGTTAAGTAACTTTGCAGTCCGAGCAAATCGTAGGCGGCGTGAATCATTTGCGTTAGTCCGGCTTCTGGCACGTCGTAACTTTGTAAGAGTTCGAGTGTATCGCTGGGGTTAAGGCCTTTAATTTCGTCCTCAAGCTTGGCGCAGATAAATAGGCTGCGAGCATGCGGCACGAGATTGCGCAGGCTCTGTTTCTTGTCTTCGCTAGCCAGGGTTTCTTCATTGACATTGAATACATAAATTACCGGCTTAGCAGTCAAAAGGTGTAAATCAGCGATATCGTCAGGATCGACGCCGGAAATTTCGTTAATTGGCGTGCCAGCGCGCAGTTTTTCAGCAATCACTTCCAAACGATTTTTGATAGCGCTAGCTTTGGGGTTGGCTTTGGCTTCTTTGGCAAGGCGAGTCAGGCGAGTTTCTAGCGTTTGCAGATCAGCCAAAATCAGCTCGGTGTTAATAATCTCGATATCAGCGGTCGGATCAACTGCCGAACCATCGTGGCGCAAAATATTGTCATTTTTAAAAGCGCGCACTACATGAACAATAGCATCACACTGGCGGATATTAGCTAAAAATTTGTTACCCAACCCTTCGCCTTTGGAGGCGTCGGCGACCAGGCCTGCGATGTCAACAAACTCGACGGTGGCTGGCAGGATTTTTTTAGAGCCATATAGCTCAGCCAATTTTTCTAGCCGCTCGTCGGGTACCGGCACGATGCCGGTGTTTGGTTCGATAGTGGCAAAAGGGTAATTGGCCGCCAAAATATTATTATTAGTTAAAGCATTAAAAAGCGTGGATTTGCCAACATTCGGCAAACCGACAATTCCGATAGATAAACTCATGATAACTATTATAGCAAAATACTTGCGATTTATAGATGACTGGGTTACCATAAGTATTATGAAGAATAGGGTAATATTATTTATAAGCATACCAGCTGCTGTGCTATTTATCTGTGTTGGACTTATTCTATCGGGTTATTTATACGTTGGTATAAAAAATCCGTCTCAGGGGGTTGTCTTGTCCAGTGCTCAGTCGGCTTGCGGGCAAAGCAGGGTTGATGAGTTTAAAAAGATCATCAATTCAAGCAGCGGATACGACCAAAAGTCGTTTGACGGCATTGTCAGCGATGTAAAATCAAAGGCAGGCTATGATAAGAATCCGGTTTGTAATTATATAGTCTTGTATCAGGCAAGTCTGGGCGATGATAAAAATCAGATAAAACAGCTGAAAGAAACATTTGAAAAATCCATTGATGAATCTAACGATACAGGTCTGTTATATAAAATTGGAGCTACAAGTAATAATATAGATAAATTGACGGATAAAAACAGTATAGGTAGAGGATAAAGTGAAACGAACACACCTGTTTGTATTAACTAGCGGTATCCTTTTTACTGCAGTTGTTGGGGTGTTCGGCGGCAATAATACGGCGTCTGCTGTAGAAGAGCGATATTGCCGCGGTCTTTATGGTCCTATTTCCGCTATAAATCAGCAGAGATGTATTAATGCCAGAAATTCTGGCGAGGTTCACTCTTCGTATGCCATTTGCAGCGATTATAGTACAGCGTCAACTTGCGGCGCCTTTTGGGCTGGTTATCCAGGGACTAATTATTTTAGCGATCACATACCCGATATAGATCCGAATCAGAATACTGTGGATTTAGAGTTAAGAGGTTCGGCGTCTCCAGGTCCGCACTCGCAAAGAGGGCTTATATATGCTAAAAATATTCAAATTCAAATTAACGGCAGATATATTGCTAACAACCTTTGGCTATACCGGGGAGATATAGGTAATATAGGTGGTTATAACTGGACAACTGACCAGGCAAACCACCCTGGACAAAGCGCTAGAAGATTCAAGTTGGATATAAGCAGCGTTCCTGCGGGCGGTGCTAAGACGTTCATTATACGAATGTATAGACAATTTACGTATTATACCAGAGAGCGCTATAACGAGTGCGTGAACCGTTACGGATCATTTGATGTTAATTCTTGCCCGTCTAATGGTGATGGGTCTGCTGCATGGCAGAATGTAGCTGTCACGATTAGAAAAAAACCTGGTTTGTGGACGATTGATGGGCAATCTCATATTACTAAAGATGATGGCGCTACTTGGCATCAGGGTTCTAATGCCTTAACTGCGAAGCCAGGAGATATTATTAGCTGGCGTCATAGGTTAAAGAATACCACGGCAGATATGAATGAGAGTGTTAATACAGGCGTTGAACAGGAGAAAAGATGGCCTAATGACAGCCAGATTGGCGGGAGCTATTTCTCCAGAATAGATAAGAACAAGTCTAGAGGCGTAAATAATGGCAAGTGGTTCTATATGCGAGATAAAACTAGTGGCGATATGTTTACGCATAAAGTAACTCAGGATGATTTGGGCAAGAAAATATGCCAGAGAGTGTCTTGGTATAAAGAAGCGTGGAATAAGCCGAATTGGGGGCATGCTCAATCTGGCTATGCTTGTGCAAATGTTCTTTATGATTATAATTTAGTACCGTCTGTTGGCGTTGATTCAGAGAAGATGGATGAAGAAACAAAGGCGATTAGCGGTATTAGGGCGAGCGTTCAGAATAGTGGTCCAACAAAAGCAGATACTAATACTAAAAAATATGCAGTAGCCCGCTATGTGATAAAAGCAGAGTCTTCGCATGTTGGAGTCCCGTCTTCAGGAGACGGTGTTAGCCGGCCGGTGAATAATGGCAATGATGTCTGCGCGATTGTTCAGAGCATAGCTGGCGGCAGGTTTAATCCTAATAGCTGTAAGAGCTTGAGCTTGTCGAGTAATAATGAACAGCTGGCATCTGGCGCGATGACTGAATTCTTAGGAAGTACTTCTGATGATGTGTCTGATTTAGTTTTGCAAAGCGGCGATAAAGTGTGTTATGTGTCGATGGTTAGCTCATATAATAGGACTGTCGGGGAAAACACTTTCCGGTACTCAAATTCAAAGTGTGTATTTGTCAGCAAAAAACCTAAAGTCCAGATTTGGGGCGGTGATGCAAGAACAAACAAGGAAGCAATTACAAGTATTACCGTGCAGAAAAATACGAGATTGGAGACGGAGCATGTGATTGATGCGTCAGTTCTACAATCCTCTGGTTTATGGAAGACTGGTATTGATAACAACAATAATACTTTGAAGGATGATTCTAAAGATCCTCACTGGTCTATTATATGCTCTCAGGATTATAAGGGCGGCAGTGGTAATCAAAAAGCGTATAATCAAAGTAATAATCCTGCCTGGCTGCCAGCTTGTAAAGGCGATGCTAGCGGGCTAAAAACGGAATATCAGGCGAGAGTAATTATGCAGCGCGGTAATATGGTTGGTAATTATACTTGCCCGTGGTCGCCGCCGCCTGCCAGATACTATAATATTCTGGGAGATGTTCCAACGTCTAATGAAACTGCTACTTGTAATAAAGGACCATGGAACAGAACATCAAGCGGCGCTAAGTGGATAGGTCTTAATATATATGGTCAACACACTAACATTAGCAAATGGCTAGACCCATCATCTACTTTTACCGCGCCTGGCGATAAGGTTTTAGATTATGGCAATATGTATGTATTTCGCTTAAAAAATATTAAATTAGGAAACCTAAAAGATGTAAAAAATTTAACATTGAAATTTTCTGGGGCGGTGGATAATTTAGTGAGAGTTAAGATTAACGGATACGAGATGGACGTTAATGCTCAATCTTGTCCTACGTGTTCGTATGGAAAATATAAGAATACCTCTTGGGCGGTACCTGGATGGAGCACTTATTCATATTTTAACGCGGACATGAAACCGGGCACGGTATTAAAAAGCGAAGGCAATGTTATTGATTTTTATATAAAGTCCGACTGGACGCATATGGGCTTATTGATTGATAACATAGCCATGACATATACGATGGATCGCATGTATCAGAGTACGTATGGTTCATGGGGCGAGTATGGGATTGCCGCAAAAGACAAGGCTATTACATCTTCTGGGGCTGGGCTATCTTCCGGGTATGCTGGCAGGGATGGCGTTAGTTCAGCAGGTTACAACAAGTTAACGTTTGCGAATACGCCAACGTTTGGTAATTTTACGAAAAATTCTCTAGTTTTAGGCGGTTTTACTACTCCGTCGGTGCGCGGCAATAGAGGACGTATCTCTGGCTCGGTGGATGTTAATAGCTTATCAACCGGGGAATATATGGCTGGCAATGTCACGTTGTCTGGAACAACGCTGGGTACTGGGAAAAGTGTTGTGATTAGGTCTAGCGGTACCGTAAAAATCTCTGGCAATTTATTGTATGAAGCGACGAGCGATACAACTCGCCTGCCGCAGCTAATTATCTATGCTGAAAACATAATCATAGAGCCGGATGTTTCAGAAGTGAATGCGTGGCTGATAACTCGCAACAAAGGTTATGTTAGTACATGCGGCAGTATAGTAAATATGACGTCGTGGTTGAGCGGGTTGTCATCCAGCCAGTGCAATAAGCAATTGCGGGTAAATGGCCCTATCATGGCAGGCAGTTTGTTTTTGCGGCGTACATACGGCGGTCGTCATTCCAGTCCTGCTAGAAATGATGATAATATGCATCCGGGTACGCCAGCTGAGGTTTTGAACCTGCGAGCCGATGCTTATATTTGGGCCTATAACAATTATCGTGGTTCTGGTGCGATTCGTACGATGAATGTCAAAGAATTACCGCCAAGATATTAAAATTGTTTGCAAATTAAACCGCTAATGTATATAATTAGAATCGGTTATGAAATTAGCAAAAGGGTTGGGCGACTTCTTCGGACTAGACATCGGCACAAATGCAGTGCGGGTGGTTCAGCTGTCGCGTTCTGGTACGGGCTGGAATCTGGCTCATTATGGCTATACGCCTGTTGATGCAAAGCTTGTTGGCGGTGATTCGCCAGAATCAAGACGCCGCTTGGGCGAGGCTATTACCACTGCTGTTGGGCAAGCTGGAATAAAAACATCTAATGTAGCGGTAGGTTTGCCTTCGAGTAAAACATTTTCTACCGTAATTGATGTGCCGAAAGTTCCAGATCAGGAACTGAAAGCGATGATGAAGTATCAGATTGATCAATATATACCAATGTCGCTTGATGAGGCGGAGGTTGATTGGGCGCTGCTTGGCGACAGCTTGCGGGAGACGGATAAATACGAGATTTTACTGACTAGTGCGGCTAAGACGTATGCCGAGGAGAGGCTAGAATTAGTAGAGGGATTGGGTTTTAATGTCATAGCAGAAGAGCCGGATCCGATTGCTATGGTTCGAGCTTTAGCTCCGTCAGATATTCAGGATGCCCGGTTGATACTTGACATGGGGGAAAGTTCAACTGATTTGGCGGTGGTTTATGGCGGCGTGCCGAGGCTTATTCGTACAATTCCAACAGGGCTATCGTCGCTAGTGCGTGCCGCTGTTCAAAATCTAAGCATTCAAGACGACCAGGCGCGGCAGTTTATCTTGAAGTTTGGGTTGGCGGCTGATAGATTAGACGGTCAAGTGCTGCGAGCGATAGATCCAACTTTAGACAATTTTGCTTCTGAGTTGGTGAAATCGGTGAAATTCTTCCAAACCAGGTATCCAAATATTTCAGTGCCGGGAATCTTATTGTCAGGTTTCGGTTCAGCTATTCCGCAGCTTGATAATTATGTAACGACGAAATCGGGTATCCAGTCTGCAGTAGCAGATCCATGGCAGAAAGTTCAAGTGTCGCAAACAGATCAGCAGCAACTAGCGCCGATAGCATCGGAGTTTGCAACAGCTGTCGGATTGGCCCAAAGGAGTAATTCGTCATGATTGAGATAAATCTTATACCAAGTGTTAAGAGAGATTTGCTGCGCGCGCGGTCAATCCGTAATCGTGTTGTATCGGTGTCGTTTTTGGTTGGCAGCGCTTCAGTGGCGGCGGTCGTTGCGCTGGCGGTAATATTTGGCGGACAGATTGCAGCGGAGGCCGTGCAAAACGGCAGCATAAAAGATAAAGGTAATAAACTGTCGTCTATTAAGGATTTGAATAAAGTTGTAACAATCCAAAACCAATTAAGTAAAATTACCTCGCAGCACGACTCTAAGAAAATAAACTCCCGGGTGTTTGATGTGGTTTCTGCTGTGAATCCGCCTGCGCCGAACGACATCAGCTTTTCGACGGTCAAACTAGACCCTGAAGCGAAGACGATTACTTTGGAGGGGACGGCAGCGAATGGATATAGTGCTTTGGAAACTCTGAAGAAGACCATACTGAAAACAAAAATTAAGGTTACTGGCGATAAGTCGTCGGAGGTTTCTTTGGCGGAAAGTATCCAAAATGGCAATACTAGTTTCGGCGAAAACTCTGAAGGAAAGAAGGTCTTACAGTTCTCGTTTTCATTTAATTATCCGGATGAGCTTTTAGAAGTTTCTCGCGATGGCAGCGTTTCTATCGTAACTCCAACATCCAAGGTTGATGTGACTGATTCGCGCCAGAGTATTCCGGATAGTTTGTTTAAGAAAGAGGCGACAAAAAAATCTTCAGACAAGGAGAATAAATAGCGTATGTCAGCCAATAATAAAGACGTAGCAGTCCGCAAGCGGCAACAAATTGATTCTTCAAGAAAAACGATGTTTGTGTTCGTTGCTGGTGCAGCATTTTTGGCGGGAATCGCCTTAGTTATTAGTATCTTTTTGATTCAGCAAATTGTATTTCATTCAAAAGTTATTATTGAGAAGCAGAGTACAATTTTCAGATTAGATAAGAATTTAGAGTCGGTAGATGAATTAAAGAAGAACGTGCGCGTGCTAGAGACAAATTCAGCTCTTAATTCCGTAAAGGCTAATAGCGAGAATAGCGCCCTACAAACGGTTTTGGACGCCTTGCCGGATAACCCTAATGCCGATGCCTTTGGAGCTTCAATTAAGAATAAATTTGTTGATACTGTTGAGGGCTTGACGCTGGATAATTTATCGGTGACGTCGCCAAATAGCCGGGGGGAGGAGTCAGAAGATAACAATTCTGAGTCAGCAGATTCGCCAAATACGTTACATTTTTCATTAGAGGTTAGCGGGTCGGCTGATAAATTACGGGAATTATTAACGAAGTTTGAGCGGTCAATCCGCGTTATTGAGCTCAAATCGTTTGAAATTCATACTAGCGAGGACAAGTTGAGCCTGACGATCCAGGGAGTTGCCTATTATGAGCCTGCGCAAAAAATACATTTAGAAAAGAAGGTGGTAAAACCATGAAAAAAACAGATATTGCTATGATTGTTTTAATAGCCGGACTAGGTGTTGGCATCGGCTATTTGGCGGCGTCTAATATATCGTTTTTGAAAGTTCCGGAAAAAGGCGTTGAAGTCCAAACTATACGGGAGATATCTTCAGACGTAGAGAAGCCAAGCCAAGCTGTCTTTAATAGTAATGCGATAAATCCAACTGTCGAGGTGTTTGTGGGTCAGAATGCTGCCAATTAGGGAGGGGACGTAGCGTATGGCCTTACTTACGGATGATATTCAGGACAAGTTGATAAAGCTGCTTGTTGATGAGGGGTTGATTGAAAAACCGGTAATTGATGCTGCTGTGAAACGGGCAGCCGATATAAATAAGCCGCTGTTCAGTTTATTGGCTGACGAGGGGATTTTAGACAACGAATTGTTAGTTCATGCTGTGGCGCAGGTGTCTGGCGTGCCATATGTAAACCTGGAAAATAGCATGATCAGCCAGGACATTTTGTCGTTGCTACCATCCGATATTGCCGAACGATTTATGGCGGTACCGCTGGCTGAAGTACAAAACCGCTTGGCGGTGGCGATGATTGATGCCAATAACGTCCAGGCTGTTGACTACTTGTCAAATCGGATTCAGCGTCCGCTTAAGGTATTTATGGCCTCGGAAGAGAGCGTCCGTCATGTATTAGACCAGTATAAAACTGACCTATCAACTGTTAATATGGCGGCGCAGGCATCGCAGGAAGAGATGCGGTCAGAGACGAGCGATATTAAGACTATTGTTCAGGATTCGCCGATTTCTCGGGCATTGTCGACGATCTTGGAATACGCTGTTAAAAGCCATGCTTCCGATGTTCATATTGAACCGCTAGAAAAAGCTTTGAAGATTCGCTGCCGCGTTGACGGCGTACTGCGCGAGATTATGCAGCTGCCGAAGAGTATTGAGCCGGCGCTAGTTAGTCGTATTAAGATCTTATCTAATCTGAAAATTGATGAACATCGCATTCCGCAAGACGGCCAGTTCGCGGTTAGCGTGGCTGGAAAAGAAGTTGACTTGCGTATTGCAATTTCGCCGGTCGTTTGGGGCGAGCAGGTAGTGATTCGCTTATTAGACAAGACTGGCAATTCGTTTAACTTGGAGGATATGGGTTATGCCGGGCGTGCTTTAAGGGCTATTCGCAAGGGAATTAAGCGTCCAAACGGCATGATCTTAACGTCGGGACCGACCGGTTCGGGAAAATCGACCAGCCTTTATGCGTTAATTAAAGAGATTAAAGACGATACGGTTAATATCGTGACGCTGGAAGATCCAGTTGAATATAAAATTGATGGCGTTAACCAGATTCAAGTCAATGCAGAGGTTGGCTTGACGTTTGCGTCAGGATTAAGGTCAATTTTACGCCAAGATCCGGATATTGTAATGGTCGGCGAGATCCGCGATGGTGAAACCGCCAATTTGGCGGTTCAGGCTGCGCTAACAGGGCATTTGGTATTTTCGACGCTTCATACCAATTCGGCTTCTGGTGTTCTACCGAGGCTATTAGATATGGGAATTGAGCCGTTTTTAATTGCTAGTACAGTAAATACTATTATTGGCCAGCGCCTAGTGCGGCGAGTTGCTAAACGCCGCGATCTGTATCAGTCGTCACCATTAGAAACGCAAACCATTCAGAGTACGGTCGGACATTTGTTGCCGCAGACCAAAGAGCAAGTGGCAGCGTTTTCTCAGGATTTGGGCTATGACAGCTTGCCGTTAGCAAACCAAAGCTCGTTTATATTAGCAAAAGGCCGGGATGCGCCGCAAACGCCGCATGGTTATTCTGGCCGGGCTGGTTTGTATGAAGTGATGGACGTAACAGAGGAAATTCAGAATTTAATCGTTAGGCGGGCAACGACTGCTGAAATCCAAAAAGCAGCAATTCAGCAGGGAATGATTACGATGCGCCAGGACGGATACCTAAAAGCGTTAAACGGTATAACAACATTGGAAGAAGTTAATAGAGTAGCGGCGGACACCGCATAAAAGGAGGAAATATGAATAATCAAGAATTACGAATCGAGATTTTGCTAGAAGAAGTGGTAAAGAAGCGGGCTTCAGACCTTCATATTCAGGTTGGCCTGCCGCCGATGCTAAGGATTGACGGGTCGCTAATGCCAGCTGCGGGAACCCAGCCGCTGGATGAGCCTGCGGTAGAACGGCTGGTGTTTCAGATTCTTGACGAAGATCAGCGCCAGATTCTGTTAAAAGACAAGGAATTTGACTTTTCGTTTGCCTTCGGTACGTTAGGGCGATTCCGAGTGAACGCCTTTCATGAACGCGGCAATTTGGCGGCGGCTTTGCGTTTGATTCCAAACGAGATTAAGTCGGCAACCGAGCTAGGTATGCCGCCGGTCGTTAATACCTTTGCTGACTTTCCGCGCGGTTTGGTACTGGTGACTGGGCCGACTGGCTCGGGTAAGTCGACAACTTTGGCGGCGCTAGTTGATAAGATTAACTCTGAAAAATCGCAGCATATCATTACCATTGAAGACCCGATTGAGTTTACGCACAAGTCGAAAAAATCGGTGGTGGTGCAGCGCGAGGTTCACTATGACACCTATTCTTTCTCGGCGGCGCTGCGTTCCAGCCTTCGCCAAGATCCGGACGTGGTGCTGATTGGCGAGATGCGCGACCTCGAGACGATTTCGGCAGCGATTACCATTGCTGAAACTGGACACTTAGTGTTTGCGACATTGCACACCAACTCGGCGGCACAATCGGTCGATCGTATGATTGACGTTTTTCCACCGCATCAGCAGCCGCAGATCCGGGCGCAGCTTAGTAATATCCTGATGGCAATTTGTTCACAGCGATTAGTACCGTCAATCGGCGGCGGACGAGTTGTGGCGGCGGAAGTGCTGATTGCCAACCCGGCAGTCCGCAATATTATTCGCGAAGGTAAATCGCATCAGTTAGACGCGGTGATTCAGACTGGTGCCGATCAAGGAATGCAGACGATGGACAGAACTTTGGTCAATTTGGTACAAAACGGTACAATTACGTACGATAGCGCTCGCGAGTTTGCGGTTGATTTAACGGAGTTTGAGCGTTTGATGAGGGGGTAATATATGAAAAAATATACGTATGAAGCCAGAGATAGCGCTAATAATAAAATTGTCAAATCAACTGTTCAGGCAGAAAGCGAGAATGCTGCTGCTAAGTTGCTTACCGAACAGGGTTTTGCGCCGTTAAAAATTGAGTTGCAGGACGAAAAAGCGGGTTTTTTCGCGCGCTGGTCGAATAGAATTACCAGTAAAGATAAAATCATTTTTACGCGCCAGCTGGCGACGCTGATTGGCGCTGGTCTGCCGCTGGCTCAGAGCTTAAATACAGTTCAGGAACAAACGGCTAACAAAAAAATGCGGGAAATTGCTCAGGAGGTTTTGTCTGATGTTGAAGGCGGGAAATCGCTGTCTGATGCTTTCGGCAAGCATCCGGAAGTTTTTGATAAAGTTTATATTGCGCTAGTTTCAGCAGGCGAAGCTTCAGGAACGATGGACGAGGCGTTGAAGCGTTTGTCTGCTCAACAGGAAAAAGATGCTGCTATGATAAGTAAAATTCGCGGTGCGATGACCTATCCGATTATTGTTTTAATAGTTATCATTATGGTGGTGGCTTTTATGCTCCTGACGGTGGTGCCGCAGGTTGAGCAGTTGTATGACGATTTGAATAAAGACTTGCCGCTGCCAACGCTCATTATGGTTGGAACGGCTAATTTCTTTACTAATTTTTGGTGGATACTTTTACTAATTGGCGGCGTGGGAATTTACTTTTTAGTTCAGTATCTGAAAACTGAACCTGGCATCAAGGCTAAAGATACGCTTAAGCTTAATATGCCGCTTTTCAAGGGGATGTTTCGCAAGCTGTATATGGCGCGGTTTACGCGGACAGGGCAGACACTATTAAGTACCGGCGTGCCGATGCTGGATATGCTAAAAATTACCAGCGACG
Source organism: Candidatus Saccharimonadota bacterium (assembly GCA_905373795.1). Taxonomy (GTDB): domain Bacteria; phylum Patescibacteriota; class Saccharimonadia; order Saccharimonadales; family Saccharimonadaceae; genus Nanosynbacter. The sequence continues at coordinate 51,452 of CAJPUO010000001.1, read as the reverse complement.
CGGTTAATAATGTGGTAATTAAGCAGAGTATTCATCGAACAGCGGATAAGGTGAAGGGCGGCAAGGCGCTTTCTGCTGCCTTGAAAAATGAGGATTATTTCTTGGTTATGGTGCCGCAAATGATTAAAATTGGCGAACAGTCGGGTAAAATTGACGAAATGATGGGTAAGACTGCCCAAGTCTACGAAAACGAATTGGACGAAGAAATCCGTGCAATTTCAACAGCAATTGAGCCGATCTTAATGGTATTCTTAGCCTTGGTGGCGGCTCTTATGGTTGGGGCGATTCTATTTCCTATTTACAGCCTGGTTAATAACATACATATATAGACAAATTTGGCTTTTATGTGTATCATAAACGTAAGCGTTAAGCGTAAATTAATAAAAAAGATCATAGAAAGGTGGAAATTTTCATGATCACTCAACAGAACAAAAAAGGATTTACTATCATCGAAGTTGTTTTAGTCTTAGCGATTGCCGGACTTATCTTTTTGATGGTGTTTGTGGCGCTGCCAGCTTTGCAGCGCGGTCAACGAGATAGCCAGCGACGCAGCGACGTCTCGCGTTTTATGTCGCAAATTAATAGTTATCAAACAAATAATGGCGGCCGAGTGCCATCTGCTGATAAAGATGCTATGGGGAAATTCTTGAATAATTATATGAAACGGAGTTCCGGCGAATTTGTCGATCCGCAGTCTGGTAATAACTATACGGTAGGGTTTAGCGGAAATCCTTCTACGTCGCATATAATATATGCTACCCAGATGAAGTGTAACGGCGAGGAGTTTACTTCAGCAGGATCAAAGAAGCGCGCCGTAGCTGTTCGTATCAAATTGGAGGGTAGCGGTATTTATTGCCAGGATAATCAATAATCAGGAATAGCGAAAGTCAATTTATATAATAACAGCTTCGGTTTACGGGGCTGTTATTTTTTGCTACCATACTAGTTATGGTAAGGTTGATTCTGATTGGAATATTGGGTGCGGCGTTCGGCAGCTTTGCTGGTGCGCAGGTTTGGCGTTTACGGGCTCGCCAGCTTGTCGAAGATAAAAAGGCTGGCGAAAAAGTTAGCGCAAAGGAGTTAAAAAAACTATCTCCGTTGATTAAGAAAGCATCTAAAGACCGGTCGCGCTGCTTGTCTTGCGGTCATATACTGGCGTGGTACGATTTGATTCCGCTGGTTAGTTGGTTGTCGCTACGCGGCAAATGCCGTTATTGTAAAAAATTTATCGGCTGGACGGAGTTTTTATTAGAGGTTGGCATGGCTGCACTGTTTGCTCTGTCGGTCTTCCTGTGGCCGATGCCGCTTGCTAGTTTTTGGCAAATTATGATGCTGGCTTTGTGGCTGGCGGCGCTGGTGTTGCTGGCAATTTTGTTTGTTTACGACCTGAGGTGGTTATTACTGCCAGATATTGTTAATATTCCGTTTATTGTTTTAGGCGCAGTTTTCGCTGGTATAAAATTGTGCTTAGCGTCTGATTTTACCAGTACGCTGACATCTCTTCTAGGCGCGGTTTTCGTATTGAGCGGTATTTATCTGCTGTTGTATTTGTTTTCAAAAGCGCGTTATGGCGAGGATAAAACGTGGGTCGGTTTTGGCGATGTTAAGCTTGGTTTGGGGTTGTCGTTGTTTTTAGGAAACTGGCTGCTGGCATTTGCGGCACTATTTGCTGCCAATCTTATCGGCACAATTTTAGTACTTCCATCAATGTTAACAGGTAAACTTCGCGGCAATTCCAGGATATCTTTTGGTCCATTGTTGATCGCTGGATTTTTGATAGTCTGGCTGTTTTCTGAAAGTATTTTGAATTTGTATCAATTTATTCTTTAGCAAACCGCCTATGCTATAATTAGAGTAAGTTATGAAACGCCAAGACGGATTTACAATTATTGAAGTGACGCTGTTTTTGGCTGTCTCTGGATTCTTTGCGATTTCCCTGCTGGTTGGTGCTAGTACTGCTGTTCAGCGCCAGCAGTACCGCGATTCTGTGCAATCTTTTGCTAATTATTTGCGCTCCCAATATTCGCAAGTTATTAACGTGGAAAATGACCGCAATTTTGGCAAGTGTCCAATTGGCGGCGGCGATACGAATCGAGGGCAATCCGAATGTGTAATTTTGGGTAGATATATTGAAACAGTTGCTGATGGTGATAATGCCGGTGACAGATATCGATCTTATCCAGTTTATGGACTTTACTCTAAAGCGGGTTCGTCCTGGAAGTATGCGCTTGGCGAATCTGTCTCTTATCAAGTGAATTGGGGTGCTAAAACTAAATTGGCGAACTCTAATACTAATATTTCGGTGCTTATGTACCGTGATCCAGAATCTGGCGGCTTGCAAGTAAAATTATTCAACAGTCGTTTTTCTAATACTAGTATCTCCAAGGCATTTTCAGACAGCACTGTCTCTGATAATGAGATTTGTGTTTATGATGACGGCTGGATGTCGGGCGAGCGTCTTTCGGTGTTTTTGCCGCAGCGTGCCGGGTCTGCCGATGCTATAACTGTTGGTAATGCGAGAGGCTGCAGCAATGGGTAGGCGCATGTTTAATCGCGGAGATACGATTGTCGAGGTAGTTTTCGCTGTGACAATATTTAGTATGGTTGCTGTTGGGGCGATTTCGATTATGAATAAGGGCGTGGCAATTGCGCAGCAATCGCTAGAAATTACTCTAGTGCGCCAGCAAATCGATTCGCAAGCAGAAATGCTGCGCTATGTTCATGATAAAACAGGCAGTAATGATGCAACCTATGCTTCGCTGTGGAAAAATATTTTACGCGAAAATTTGAAAGGATCTGGCGAAGTGCAGCAGGTCGTTGGCAGTAACGGCGGTTCGTGCGGCGATGTGCGCAATAGCTTTTTCTTACGTCCCAGCGGAAAAAATATTGTAAAAGGCGACGCTAGCCATTATGAAAATCCAGAAACTTATGCCAAGGTTGAAAACGCCAAGCCGTACGGGATATCTATTCAATTAACAAAGGGAAGTAGGCATTATGACGCGTATATCCAAGCCTGCTGGTATGGTCCTAGCGGTGCGGCGCCAACGACTATGGGGACGATTGTGAGGCTGTATGATAACGATGCATAGTTATGATAAGAAAGGGTTTACGCTCGTCGAGCTGATGCTGGCGATGGTGTTTGTGTCAGTGCTGCTTCTGGCAATTGCCCTCACAGCAATTCAGTCGGGAAGACTATACAATAGAGGTACGATTTTAAGAAGTATCAATCAAGCGGGTCGCGATATTAGCGATAATCTTCGCCGCGATTTTCTTCAGGCTAATTCGCAGAAGATTAATTTGGGTGCCGATCCGGCAGATATGTCGGGAAATATTATTGAACATAAGTCTGCTTCCGGAAAAACTGGCGGTCGGATTTGTCTAGGTTATTATTCTTATGTCTGGAATGATGCTGTGGATAATGCAGCTTCCCGGCCGGATTTGGTGAAGTATGATTCTGGCGAAGCGATTAACTTTGTGCGCGTGGCTGACTCTGGCGGTAATCTCTGCAGAAAAACTGAATCATCTGCCAGCAAGTATCCGTATGTGATAAAAAAGAGCGATTCTACAGAGCTATTAAAAGGATTAGGAGAAGATACTTTAGGCGTTCATTCGTTTGAGGTTAATAAAATTACCTCTGGGGATGATGCCGAAGAGTTGTATAAAATAAGTTTGACTATCGGTACGAATAGGATAGGGGAGATAAATACAGTTAATCAACAATGCAAGCCGCCGTCTGATGATGAAGAAAATATACAATTTTGTGCAATAAATAAGTTTGAAACGATTGCGAGGACAAATGGCTAATACACATAAACAGCGCGGTGCGGCGTCGCTATTTGCGGTGATTTTTGCAACATTACTATTGACCGTGCTGACAGTTGGCTTTATTAAGTTGATGATTCTTGATCAGCAGCAGGCGACAAACAATAATTTATCACAAGGCGCTTACGACGCTGCTTTGGCGGGTGTTGAGGATGCCAAACGGGTGGTGCGTGCTGCTCAAACTGGGAATACTGCTGCTACACAGGCATTGGTCAATTTTGGAGACGCCTGTAATGTTATCAGAAGATCTGGCGTAGTGAATGGAGCTTCTGATACGGAAACTATTGTTAAATCTGGAACTTTATCTACTGGCCAGGTGTTCAATCAGGCTTATACCTGTGTAAAAATAGCCATGAATACTAAGGATTTTATATATAAGGCTGTCGAGGATAAGTCGCAAGTTATACCCTTAAGGGCTACTGGTGATTTTGATACGGTGGTAATTGAGTGGTATAAAAGGGACGACGAGGGTAATTCTGGGGAAGACGCCACTTCTCCGGCGAACGAAAGCAGTATGACTGGTCTTTTATATAACAAAAGTACGTGGGGAGCTAGTACCCCATCGCTTATGCGCACCCAAATAATTAATCCCGGCGAATCATTTAATTTAGAACAATTAGACAAGACTGGTTCAACGATGTTCCTGCGTCCGTATGTACCGAGAAGCGATATTCCTAGCGCATCGCTGGAAAATGGTACGTCATTAACAGCCTCGGCTCATCCGCGAGCAACTGACGGACACGCTCACGATAACGATGTAAGTATAACTACTTGCAGTAAAAGCTTTCGATTTTCTGGCACGTACGCTTGCAAGGCTTCTATAAATGTCGGTACTATAACCAGAAGCGCCAGCGCAAATGCATTCTTGCGGTTAAATTCGATATATAAGGGAGCTAGCGTTAAAGTTTCCTTAAAAAACGGACATTCGATAGTGTCGTTTGACGGCGTGCAGCCAGCAGTCGATTCAACCGGACGAGCAAGCAATTTGTTCAGGCGGGTCGAGGCGAGGCTGCAAATTGGCGACGATTTTGCTTATCCAGATAACGCTATAGAACTGATCAATAGCCTCTGTAAAGATTTTTCGGTAACTGATTCAGGGCATTCTTACGGAGAATGCAAGCCTTATTAAATCTAGTCAGTATCGCTATGAAACCGCTCGTGGATATCTTTAAGATGCTGGTCGGTGACGTGGGTGTAAACTTGCGTGGTAGATATATTGCTATGTCCCAGTAGCGACTGAACGGATCGCAAATCTGCGCCATTCATCAGCAGATCAGTGGCAAAACTATGGCGCATGGTGTGCGGGCTGACATGTTTTGTTATACCGGCTAACCGAGCATATTGGCTAATCATTCGCTGAATACTGCGGGCGCTTAACCGCCTATAGTCTCCTGATAGATTTGGCGCGGCATTTCTTCGGCTATAGCTTAAGAATAGGGCTGGTAAACTGTCTGTCCTGGCATCCAAATACGATGAAACATGTTCGGCGGCGCTCTTTGAAATAAAAACTGGACGATCTTTTTGGCCTTTTCCGCGCACCATAAACTCGCGCCGTGATAAGTTTATATGGTCGCGATTCAAATTCACCAGCTCCGAGACTCGCAAACCGCTGGAAAATAATAATTCAACGATTGCTCGATCGCGTAGACCAGCTTCGGTGTCGGTTGGTATCTGATTTATCATTCGTACAACTTCGTCATATTGTAAAAACGTAACTTGTTTTCTGGCGGTTTTAGGCAAGATGATTTTATCGGCAGCCAAAGATGTAATATTCCGGCGTGATAGATAGGTTAAAAATCCGCGCAGAGCGATCAAGTGGTAACTTTGGGTGATTAAAGACAACTCTTCGTTTGTCGTTTCATTTTTGTACCTATTGAGCCAAAGCCTATATCGGCGAATTACTTCTGATGTAATTTTGTCAACGGTAATATCGCCAGCAAAATCTATGAAGCGCTCTAAATATAATTGATAATTAGCAATTGTTTTTGGACTGCGGCCGCCCTCAACTTCTAAATGCTCTAAGAAATCGGTTAACGCTTCTGATATAAACATATGCTTATTGTACTTGCCTCTGTGAAGTTTATCAAATTAGCAATTTCTGATATTATATAGCGTAACAAGTTAACAGAGGAGATGTCATATGGCGGATAATAAGAAAAAGTATTGCGGTGTTGAGAGAACGCTTGTCGTTTTCAAGCCCGATGCGGTGCAGCGTGGGATTGTCGGCGAGATTTTGCAAAGATTTGAACGCGTTGGATTAAAAATGGTTGGAATTAAGATGGCAGCGCCAGACCGGGAGCATTACTATCATCATTATGAAGATATCGGCAAGATGGTGACTCGCCGCGGCGAAGATGCGTTTAACGTCACGCTTGATTTTATGATGAACGGTCCGGTAGTTGCTGTGGTATTTGAGGGCGTTGAGGCGGTGGAATTAGTGCGTAAAATTGTTGGTCCGACTGAGCCAAAGGCGGCTGACATGGGAACGATTCGCGGCGATTATTCGCACATGAGTTTTGGGTATGCGGATGAGTGCCAAAAGGGCGTGCCAAATTTGATTCACGCGTCTGGCGATCCAGAGGAAGCTGCCCAAGAAATTGCCCATTGGTTCGATAAAGAAGAGCTGATGGATTACCATATGCTAAACGAGAAGTTTACGCGCTAGGCTGGTCTTTCCTGAGGGCTGCCGTGGTATAATTAGTATATGCCTCGGTAGCTCAACTGGATAGAGCAGATCCGTCCTAAGGATAAGGTTGCAGGTTCGACTCCTGCCCGGGGTACCATAGATATGACAGAGGGTACGGTTGAAAAGCAGTTTGATGGCCAGCGAGATGGAGAGCGGCTATTGTTTGTATTTCGCCGGCATATTATTGCTATGAGAAAGGGGTTTTACCTGCTTTTAGTTCCCATGGCAATTGGGGCGCTGCCGTTTCTTATTTGGCAAGATAACCTTAATTTATTATGGGTGTTTGTAGGCAGCTTTGTGTTTGGTTTGATCATGTTTTTATACCATTTTTTAATGTGGTTTTATACATACTATATTGTGACCGATCAGCGGATTCGCCAAATTACGCAGCACGGTTTTTTCGGCAAGGACGTTATTGAGTTACGCCTATCGAAAATACAAAATATCAGCTATAATGTGCCAGGGTTTAGCGGCGAGGTCTTTAAGTTTGGTACAATAGTCATTCAGACGTTTGTAGGCGATTTAGTAATAAAAAATGTCGAACATCCAGATGAAATCTATAATAGACTGCAAGACGCGGTTGAGTTGTCGGCTAAGAAAGAGGGGGACGATAATGAAGAAGTTATTGAAGCGGAATAAAACTAAAAAAGAGCTGCCATCGCGTATTACTAATGATACCGTGGCGCAGCATCGCGAGAAAGTGCTGGCGGCAGGGCGCAAACACAAGTACCCGATACAATACACGAAACATCGGCTTATTTGGATTACATCGTTTGTCAGTTTGGCTGTTTTGGCGGTTTTTGTTACTTTAGGATGGTTGCAGTTGTATGTCTGGAAAGACACGGGAGACATTTCGTATCGGCTTGTTAAGATATTTCCGCTGCCGGTGGCAAATATTGACGGCGAAGATGCTTTATACAGAGATTATTTATTGTATCATCGCAGCACATTAACTATTTTGAATAATCAAGGCCAGTCTGATCAAAAAGACAAAGTTAAATTTTATCAGAAACAATCCATAGATAAGGCTTTGGATGTTGCTTATGCAAAAAAACTGGCGCGCGAAAACGGAATCTCGGTTGATAAAGATAAGGTTCAGGGCTTAATACAGCGCCAGCGCGAAGTCAGTAAGCTTTCGGAGGCAGCCTATGAGTCTGTGGTCAAGGATAATCTTCACTGGACTATGGGCGAGCTAACAACTGCCATGGAGTACACGGTTCTCAAGCAAGAAGTTTCGTTTAAAATTGATAAAAAAGCAGAAGATCTAGTTATGCAAATCCAGAAAAAAATAAAATCAGGCAAAAATCTAAAAGATATTGCCCATGAATTTGGCGATAAAATCCAGCCGGTATTTGATCTTTCTATCTCTAAAGATAACTCTGATGGCGGCTTAACTGAGGCTGCCTTAAAATCGCCGAAAGGAAAAATTACTGGACCTGTTAAGACGCTGTCTGGCGATGGCTATTACTTTATCGTTTTGAATGCTATAGATGGTAATAATGTGAATTATTCTTACATTAAAGTCCCCTTGACGGTATTCAATAAACAGCTAGATAGTATTAAAAAAAGCAACAAAGTAAAATACTACATATCCGTTGATAAGTAGCTGTTCAGGTTGAAAAAAACCCTCCTTTTGGTATAATCTTCCTAGGAGTATGCCGCTGTAGCTCAGTTGGTAGAGCGGCGCTTTCGTAAAGCGTAGGTCACCAGTTCAAATCTGGTCAGCGGCTCCATAGTTTATGAACGACACTGTAAAAAAATCTTTACGAGTTATTGCTGCAGACAGAGGGCTAACTGGCTTGATCGTTATTAATCTGATTGCGGTTGTTATTATTGCTGTCTTTCTGGTAGTAGCAATTAAGCCTAATGAATCTCAAGTAATAACTCGGTACACGGCGTATGGTGTTGCTAATTTTTACAGAAGTTACTGGTATGATCTATTTAGCTATGCTGTTTTAGCGATAATCATGGCTGTTGGTCATTCGGTGCTGAGTGTGAAGCTTGCGCTTGCTAAAAGACGCGATCTAGCAATGTTTGTGCTGTGTCTGACGCTTGGTTTGCTGATAATATTGGTGATTTTTGCCTGGTCGATAATTAAGATTGCTTCTTTGGGGTAGCGATGGATTTAGAAATTCCTCTTGGAAAACGGACTAAAAAGTATCGGTTTTTTGAAATATTGCCTGGTTTTTTTAGCTACGGGGCAATTATCCTATTGATAGTTTTATCGATTTTTAATCCGCTTTTAGCTTCAATTTACCTTTTGATAATTATTTTATCTACTTTAGTAAGGTCTATCGGTATTTGCTATCGAGTGGTTGGCGGACGCAGTATGATGGAGAAAGCCTCGAACACGGACTGGAACAGGCTCTTGGCGGATTTGGATAACCCCAAGGCAGCCTATGATAAATTAAAAAAATCTAATCGTAAAATTAAGAACATTTTTTATAAGCGGCACATGGAAAACCTGCGATTAATGTCTACTAGTAAGGATGGCTTTTTCCCAAAAGCTTCAGATTTATACAATGCTTTGATTATGCCTGCGTATAACGAGAGCATTGAGGTTATTGAGCCGGCTTTAAAGTCGGTTGTTGATACAACTTACGATAAAAAACACCTAATTATTGTTTTTGCTTACGAAGAGCGTGGCGGAGCTGGTATTGAGGAAACTGCTAAAACCCTTCGGGATAAATATGGCAAGTATTTTCATTCTTTCCATATCGTCAAGCACCCTAAAGATTTACCTAATGAAGTTATCGGTAAGGGCGGAAACATAACTTACGCAGGAAAATGGCTGAAAAAATATCTGGAAGAGCAGAAGATAGCTTTTTCTAATGTGATAGTAACAACCATGGATTGCGATAATAAGCCGCATAAATACTATTTCGATTATTTAACCTATGAATACATTGTCCATGAAAATCGAAAGCACTTGTCTTATCAACCGATATCCTTGTTTACTAACAATATTTGGGATGTGCCAGCGCCGATGCGGGTGCTAGCGACTGGTAACTCTTTCTGGAATATTATTAGTTCTATGCGGCCGTATTCGCTGCGTAATTTTGCTTCTCATGCCCAGCCGATGGATGCGCTGGTTGAAATGAACTTTTGGAGTACGCGTACAATTGTCGAAGACGGGCATCAGTACTGGCGCAGTTATTTTCACTTTAAGGGCGATTACGCAGTATTGCCTATGTACGTCCCGATTTATCAAGACGCAGTTTTAGGCAATACTTATATAAAGACGTTAAAGGCGCAATTTATTCAGCTGCGGCGCTGGTCATATGGTTCTTCCGATGTAGCGTATGTTGGTAATATTGTTTTTAGCCGCAATCGTGGCGCGCCATTCTGGCCAAGCTTTACGCGGTTTATTAGGTTATTGGAGGGGCATGTAACCTTAGCTAGCGTCTCGGTTATGGTAGCTTTCGGCGGTTGGATGCCGTTGCTGCTCAATAGGGAAGCGGCCAGGAGCGTGGTTGCTCATCAATTGCCAGATACAGTTAGTTTTTTGCAGCAGATTGCCATGATAGGTCTTGTAGTTTCGATATTTACCTCTTTTAGGTTTTTACCGCCGCGCCCAGAGCGCTATAAACGCCGCCGGAATATATTAATGCTACTACAGTGGGTGTTGATGCCTGTTACGTCAATTCTTTATAGTTCAATGTCGGCCTATAATGCTCATACACATTTAATTCTCGGCAAGTATTTAGACAAGTTTGATGTGACAGAGAAGACTACGATTGACATGAACGATCAAGAGCGTCAGAATAAGAAAAAGTCGCCTCGTGTTTTTAAAGGCAGGTGAAAAAAATAAACGTAACTTTGTATTGTAATTATTTCTTACAACGAGAATTTTTCTGCAGCCTTGCGCGTACCTTTGCGATTTTCTCATTATACTCGAAATATAAAACCGTCTTATCAAGCAGGGGGCTCCGCGACCGCTGCGGAAGTTGCTTGGATGCTTGCGTTGAGGAAAGATTACTCATACTGTTTATGTTAACATATACAAGCAAAAAAGTCAAATATAAAATACAAAAACCTGAATTGGTGGGCAATAGAGGATTCGAACCTCTCACCTCTTCAACGTCAATGAAGCGCTCTAGCCAAATGAGCTAATCGCCCGCTTTTTTGATTCTATCAGAGAAAGAGATTGATTGCAAGACATGGTATAATATGACGTATGAGTACAGATGAATTGCACAAAATGCGGCATAGTTTAGCGCATATTATGGCGCAGGCCGTTCAACATTTATGGCCTCAAGCTAAGTTTGGTGTCGGTCCAGCTATTGATGATGGCTTTTATTATGATATTGACCTTGGTGGCGCGACAATTTCTGAAGATGATTTTCCAAAGATAGAAAAAGAGATGAAAAAAATTATCGCTGCTAATTATCCGTTTGAACGCCGCGACGTGCCGATTGAGGATGCCATTGCCTGGGCAGAAAACAATCATCAAGTATTTAAACTTGAGTTACTAAATGATCTCAAGCGGTCTGGTACGACCGTTGCTAAGGAATTGGTTGGCGAGGATTTAGGATCGGTAACCGATAGAGATAGTAAACTTAAAACAGTGTCTCTCTATTCTCAGGGTGATTATACCGACTTATGCCGCGGCGGGCACGCCGACAGTACGGGTAAGGTTGGTGCGTTCAAGCTGATGCGGGTGGCTGGGGCATACTGGCGCGGCGATGAAAAACGCCAACAAATGCAACGATTATACGGTGTAGCTTTCGCGACCCATAAAGAATTGGACGATTATCTTAAAAATCTGGAGCTAGCTAAGCAGCGCGATCATCGAAAACTGGGCAAGGAGCTTGATTTATACACAACTTCGCCGCTGGTGGGCGTCGGCTTGCCGCTGTTTACGCCGCGGGGTACGATTTTGCGCGATGTAGTGGCTCAATATTCAAACCAGTTACGGCAGAAATTTGGCTTTGAAAAGGTCTGGACACCGCACATTACTAAGAAAGATCTATACGAAACTTCTGGTCACTGGGCAAAGTTTGGTGAAGAACTATTCCTGGTTAAAAGCCAAGAAACGAGCGATGAAATGGCACTCAAGCCGATGAATTGCCCGCACCATACACAGATTTTTGCTTCGCGGCCGCGGAGCTATCGCGATATGCCGGTGCGCTATTTGGAAACGACGACTGATTATCGCGATGAAAAAACTGGCGAACTTGGCGGCTTAAATCGCGTGCGTTCGCTAACTCAAGACGATAGCCATGTATTTTGCCGTCCGGATCAAATTGAGAATGAGATTAACAATTTATTGTCGGCTGCTCGCGAGCTGTACGGTACAATTGATATGAAACTAAGAGTGCGGCTGAGTTATCGTGATAATTCTGATGCATATTTGGGTGAACGCTCATTGTGGAATTCTGCGCAAAATCAGTTGAAATCGGCAGTCGAAAAGGTCGGTTTGGATTACTTTGAGCAGGAAGGAGAGGCTGCTTTTTATGGGCCAAAAATCGACTTTATGGCGACTGATGCGATTGGTCGTGAACACCAAGTTGCAACTGTACAGCTAGACTTTGTGCAGCCGCAACGGTTTGGTTTAGAGTATACAGAAAGTGATGGTAAATTTACAACACCTGTGATGATTCACTGTGCTCTGCTGGGGTCGATTGAACGATTTTTAAGTGTTTTTATTGAACACACTGGTGGTTGGTTTCCGTTCTGGGCGGCTCCAGAGCAAGTGCGAATTTTAACCATCAACGACACTGTTCTCGACTATGTTGCAGAAATAACAACAATTCTATCAGAGGTAACGTTAATGAAACCTATAAAATACAACGATGTAAGGTTTACGACAGATGCCCGTAATGAATCGATCGGAAAGAAGATTCGTGAAGCAACTGTTGTAAAAATTCCAATACAAATTATCGTTGGACCAAAAGATAAAGCAGCACGCGTCGTCAGTATTCGTACTCGCGCCAGTGAAGAGCAAATTTCAATTGATCAACTGGCTAGTTATATTAAAGGTGTTCAGTGATGAGAAAATTAACCATTGCTGTTGACTGTGACGATACGCTGTTTCCGACGGCAAAATATTTTATAGACTCCTATAATAAGAAATTTAATGCAAGTGTTGATTTTGAGCATCAGCACGAACCTGATTATGATGGGTGGGGTGTCGGTGATGCCGAATTGTTGCGGCGATTAGGAATGTTGCAAGACGCCGAAGAGTACCGTCAAATAGAAATGTATGATAATGCATTCCGCGTACTAAACGATCTACGTGCAGAAGGACACAGGCTGGTAGTTGTAACCGCTCGAAAAGAACATGAGAGACCTATAACAGAATCGATGATTGAACGGGATGCGCCTGGAGTGTTTGATGCGATTGAGTTTGTTGGCTGGTACGGTTCAAAACATGAAACTCTAAGGAAAATAGGAGCTGATGTTCTGGTTGATGATTCTATGCATCATTTGAATAAGGCGCTAGAGGAGGGTGTATTAGATCCAGGCTGTGCGTTGTTATTTGGCGATTTTCCGTGGAGTAGGACGATAGTCGAGGCGGGTGAAGGTATTGTTCGCTGTGCTGATTGGATAGAGGTGGAACAGAGAATTGAGCGGGTTGCCAATAGTTAGTTTGCGCGATAAAGTTTATGAATTAATGGCGCAGTTGCCTGAAGATAAAGTGACTACCTATGGTGATTTAGCGGCTATGGCGGGGTATCCGTATGCGGCGCGGCAAGTTGGGCAGATTGCTCATGGCGGGCCAATTAGCCTGCCATGGCATCGTCTGGTAAACGCAAAGGGCGGTTTAGCGACAGGATTTCCTGATGGACAGGAATCTCAGCGGCAGCTTCTTAAACAAGACGGTATTATTTGCGACGAATCGTATCGGGTGGTTGATTTTGATGAGCGGCGATGGAGACCTAGACTATGAAAGATTCTTTGCCGTTGATAGTGATTGTTGGACCGACAGCAAGTGGAAAAACTGGACTTAGTATTAAGCTCGCAAAAGAGTTTAATGGTGAAATTATCTCAGCTGACTCGCGCGCGATTTATCGCGGCCTGGATATCGGTACAGCTAAGCCGTCTATTGAAGAGAGACAGAGTGTCGTGCATTGGGGGATAGATTTGGTAAATCCGGGAGAGTATTATACGGCAGCAGACTTTAAAAGATACGCTGACGCAAAGATTGACGATATCAGGTCAAGGGGGCATTTGCCGATTCTGGCTGGCGGCTCTGGCCTTTACATTGATGCAATATTGTTCAACTTTGAATTTGGAAATTTGCCAATTGTTGAAAAAAGAACAACGCTTCAAAAGATGAATATCTTGGCGTTACAAAGTTATTGTGTAAAAAACAACATAAAATTACCAGACAATATTCAAAATAAAAGGCATCTAATTCGGACGATCGAAAGGGGCGGTATAAGAGGAGAGAGAAGTAAGTGTCCACCTAATAATACTATTGTGGTTGGTGTAACAACGTTGAAAAAAACACTACATAAACGAATTGCCAAAAGAGCTGAATGTATGATAAAAAACAACGTTGTGAATGAAACTACAATGGCAGCTGATGAATTTGGCTGGAACAATGAAGCCATGACAGGCAATATTTATTCGATAATTAAAAAGCATAAAAAATGTGTGCTAAATGAAAAAGAAATGTTGCAAGAATTTATAAAGAGCGACATGCGCTTGGTGAAAAAACAAATGACTTGGTTCAGAAAAAATCCGTTTATTGTTTGGGGCGATCTTGCTAGCTGCGAACGTTACTTGATGCAAATTTTAGAGGGCAGGTAACTGGAGAGCAAGTAAAGATTATGGTACAATTATAGAACGATGATTGATTCGTTATTCGGCTCAAAAACGAGAGTAAAATTATTACACCTATTTCTGAACAATCCAGAAAAATCGTTTTACGTGCGGGAAATTACCAGGCTTATTGACGAGCAGATAAATTCCGTTCGCCGGGAGCTGGCTAATATGGTTTCTGTTGGTATCGTGCAGTCGGATAATATAGACAATAAACTTTACTATAGTACTAACATAGGTTATAGGTATTTGGAGCCTCTAAGCGTCATTTTTTCCGATAAAAGGAATCTGCAGGGTAATGATTCTAGCAAGGTTTGGGCGAAGACCTTATCTAGGATGTCTAACATTAAAGTTATAATATCTGCTGGGAAATTGGTCGGCGACGCTGACGGTAAAATAGATTTGCTGTTAGTGGGCGATATATCAGCAGCAGACGCTGGTAGCCTAGTTAAGAAAATAGAGAAGGTAGAGAATAATGAATTAAATTATTCAGTAATGTCGTATGAGGATTTTTACTATCGATTAAGCGTTAGAGATCGGTTTATAATGGATATCATTGAAGGCAAACATTCGGTATTGATTGATACGGAAAATATATTGAGAAAGGAGTAGGGATGTTTGATATAGAATATAAGGGCGCAAATGCTATAGTATTTGCTACAAAGAAGGTGCGGGTAGTTTTTGATCCAAATCTAGCAGTTGTCGGCGCTAAGAATGTTTCGGTTAAAGATAGTGTTGAAGTAGCTACGGAAGATAGATTTGCAGTTACCGACCCTGCACCAAGACTATTACTCAATGGTCCTGGCGAGTATGAAGTTGGCGATGTAGCAATTTCTGGTATTCCTGCTCGGCGTCATATTGATACTGATGCTGATGGTAAAAAATCTACGATATATAAGATATCTGTCGGCGACGTAAGAGGGGTGGTGATTGGCAATATTCAGCCAAAACTTAGCGATGATCAGCTTGAAGATATTGGTGTGGTTGATTTTGCAATTATACCGGTAGGAGGTAGCGGCTATACATTAGATGCCGTGAGTGCTTCTTCTATGGTTCGGCAACTAGACCCAAAGGTGGTTATTCCAGTTCATTATGCAGATTCATCTATAAATTATGAAGTTCCTCAGGCTGGTGTAGAAGATTTTATGAAAGAATTAAATGCAAATGTTGTGGAAGCTGGGGTAAAATGGAGATTAAAGAAGCCTGCTGATTTGCCTGATAGCTTAACTGTTGTTCAAATATCGAAAACATAGACGTAAGTAATTGGGGCTAGTAAAAACCCTGTCTGTTGCGACAGGGTTTTATAGTTAAGCAGCCTTTGCAGCTGGCGGTTGCAGCAATCCTTTTTTCTTCAGTGTCCGTATTGCTTTTGTGCTTAAAATCATAGTAATTTTCTGACCGTTTACAACAAAAGTCTTTTTCTGAAGATTTGGCTTAAAGACGCGCTTAGTGCGGCGCAAAGAAAAGCTAACGTTGTGTCCGTATTGCTTGCCTTTGCCTGTCAATTCACATCGTGATGCCATTTTCACTCTCTCTTTAAGGTTAGTATCTAATCTCTAGTATTGTAGAGGTATTTCTTTAATTAGTCAAGACTCAGTTATGTAAAAATAAAGTCCTTCCTACATAATTCGTAGTTTGGGTACCTTTGGACTTTATGACTACAGGAAGCTACAATAGAACAGGATGGTCTTGACAACGACTTTATTAAAGCATATCAAAGGCGTCGGCCCTAAAACCGCCCAGGCGCTGTCGGCGGCGGGTTTGGAGACGGTAGCGGACGCCTTAGATTTTTTGCCGCGGGTGTATGATGATTATTCGGCGGCGGTTAACATTGCTGATCTTCAGCCGGGTAAAGTGACGGTGCGGGCGCGCTGCGAGTCGATTTCCACGCGCATTGTGCGCCGAGGCTTGAGGATTACTACGGCGGTGTTGGCGGATGATTCTGGCAAGGTGAAGGCTGTTTGGTTCAATCAGCCGTACCGTGAGTCACAGCTCAAATCTGACGCTGAATTCATGTTTTCTGGTCAATTTGGCATGCAGTATAACAGCTACCAAATCAGCAATCCATCCGTCGAACTCGCCAAGTCAACTGATACATCCGACATCCACCATACGTCAGGCATTCATCCGGTCTATAAATCCATCAAAAACCTCCGCCCCAAAACCGTGCAGGATTTGCTGAAGAATCTGCGCCCCATCATGGAATTTTTGCCCGAAACGCTGCCGGAGCACATTGTCCAGCGGCAAAAACTAGTCAGCCGCGCGGAGGCCGTCAAGTTTCTCCACGCGCCGAAAAATCATCAGGAAATTGCTCGCGGTCGTGAACGCTTGGCGTTTGAAGAATTGTTTGAAATGATCTTGGCGGCACAATTTAATAAGCAAGAGCAAACCAAGTTGACTGGCTGGCGCATCCCGTTCAATCAGTCGGTCGTTAAGCAATTTGTTGAGCAGCTGCCGTTTCCCTTGACCAACGCGCAGCGCCGCGCCGCCTGGCAGATTTTGCAAGATTTGGAGTCCGAACATCCAATGAACCGATTATTGCAAGGCGATGTTGGTTCGGGTAAAACAGTGGTTGCCGGGCTGGTGGCGGCGGAAGTGGCGCAGGCTGGTTTTCAGACGGCCATCATGGCGCCGACGGAGATTTTGGCGGCTCAGCACGCAAAGACGCTGTATGAGCTGTTATCGCCGTTTGGTGTGTCGGTGGCTCTACTGACGGGGCAGGTCAAGGGCGCAGCGCGGCGGCAGCTGCTGGATAACTTGGCAAATGGCAACATCAACGTGGTGGTTGGTACGCATGCGCTGATTCAGGAAAAAGTGGCGTACCATAAATTGGGATTTGTGGTGATTGACGAGCAGCATCGATTTGGCGTCAAGCAGCGGCAGGCGTTGCTGCAAAAGGCAGACTACATGCCGCATCTACTCAACATGACCGCCACGCCGATTCCACGCAGTTTGGCGTTGACCTTGTATGGTGAACTGGATATCTCGATTTTGGATGAGCTACCAGCTGGCCGTCAGCCGATTGAAACGAAAATTTGGTCGCCGCCCTCAGCGCCGAAACTTTACGAAGCCATTGACTACGAACTAGCCCAGGGTCGCCAAGCCTATGTCATTTGTCCGTTGATTGATGATAATCCTGACAACGACAAAAAATCGGTCGAGGCGGAATATCACAAATTAGCAAAAACGATGTTTCATCATCGTCGCCTTGGGCTGCTACACGGTAAATTGCCGTCGGAGGAAAAGGCTGCGGTCATGCAGCAATTCGCGAACGGTGAAATTGATATGCTGGTGAGTACCACGGTGGTGGAAGTTGGTGTCAACGTACCGAACGCCACAGTCATGCTTATCGAAAATGCCGATCATTTTGGTCTCAGCCAGCTTCATCAGCTACGCGGGCGGGTTGGACGTGGCGAGCACCAGAGCTTTTGTCATCTGATGATGTCGGGTCATGATAAACCGAGTCAGCGCCTCAGGGAAATTGAGAAATCCCAAAATGGCTTTTACCTGGCGGAAGTTGACCTGAAACTGCGCGGTCCTGGCGAGATTTACGGGCGAGCGCAGCATGGCACGCTCAACCTAAAAATTGCCTCACTGAGCGACACGCCGCTGATTGCCCGTGCGCAAACGGAAGCCGAGCGCTTTGTAAAAGAGGGGCAGGATTTGTTACAATATAACCATCTGGCGCGTGCCGTCAGTCGCTATCAGCGATTAACCATTTTGAATTAATATGTATGCAGGAACGACAATTAGAGATGGCTCTGGCCGATTTATCGGTGTTCATCAAAAGATAGATCGAGTAGCCAGGCGACACATTAAGCCAATGCTGCCTGATTGGTGTGAGTTTCCTGATATTAAAGATATCCTGCACTTTGAAGGCAAAAACGGTCCTGACGGCGTCAAGCGTAAAAGTCCAGCCGTTGACGAGCCGTGGCATTTCATCAATCCAGACGATCCAAACGACACGGCGCTTTTGGAGATGATTGACCAGCATATTGATAACCTAGCGAAGGCGCTGCAGAAACGTAATTCTGAACGAGCCGCCTTTGAAGCCGCGTGGATGGCGCACGCTATCACCGATGGTCTGACGCCGGCGCATCATTTCCCGCTGGAACAGGCAATGGAGGAGTTGCGCGGTGGCGAAGGCTTGGAGACGCGAACCTCAATTCTCAAGAAAAATGTCATGAAGGGTGACACGGGGATTGAGCTCATCAAAAACAACTGGAAGTTTTGGGGTGCTAAAGGCATGATGACCATGCACGTGGCGTTTGAAGCGGGCGTGGCAAGCGTGGTGGCTTATCCACGCTTTAAGGACGCTGTGCCGAGTGAGGCTGAGATTTTGCAGGTCAAGCAGCAAGACTATCGGGAATACTATTTGGAGCAAGTTCACGCTGTGGCGGCCATGAAAATGTATGACAACTTTGGTAAAAACGGCTGGACGACGGATCTGGCGTGGCAGACCAACCATGAGTTGATGCCAATCATCATCAAAGCCGTCATGCTGGGCTGGCTAGCGTCGATTTGGAAGCTTGAGGCAAAACGGTGAGAGTGCGCATCATCGCTGGGGAATTTGGCGGACGATTTATTCAAACGCCGCCAGGCTCAACGACACATCCCATGGGCGAACGAGTCCGTTCGGCGATGTTTAATTCACTAGGCGAGACGGTTCGCGGCGCGCGAGTGTTGGATGTCTTTGCCGGCTCTGGCGCGATTGGTTTGGAAGCGCTCAGTCGCGGCGCCGAGTCGGTGTTTTTTGTGGAGCGAGACCGGGTCGCGCAGCGCATTATCGCCGAAAACATAGCCAATTTGGGTGTTGATGAAAAATCTATTGTAATAAAAACAACGGTATCGAATTGGTTGGAAAGCATGAGCGTAACAGAGAAGTTTGATATCATTTTTGCTGATCCGCCATATCATAACCCTCAGTTTTCCACAGTTTCACGACTGATGGGGCTTCTCAAACCAGGCGGATGTATGATATTATCACACCCAGGAATAGGTGAGGTGCCAATTCAAAACGGAATTGTTGTGGTGGACAATCGTAGTTATGGGGAGGCGCACCTCACCAGATTCCGTCGAGAGAAGTAGATTTGTTAAGTAAACACAGCACTTAGGGTTGTGCTTTTATTTTAAGTAAAGACTTTATTGATATACTTGTTTTATAAAGCTGTCTTATGGAATTTAACGCTGATAAAGATGTAGGTTAGTCATGGTATAATGCTACTGTGATGTCTATTGTGAGTATCATAATGATTTTTGCTATTATTCTCTTGTCTATGACGGTTCATGAGGCTATGCATGCTTTTATGGGATACTTTCTGGGGGATAATACTGCAAAGATTGAAGGACGACTGACCCTTAACCCATTAAGGCACATTGACCCATTTATGACTATTCTTCTGCCGTTAACCATGGCGCTGCTGGGCGGGCCAGTGTTTGGCGGCGCAAAACCGGTGCCATTTAACCCTAATAGAGTCCGTTATGGCGAGTGGGGAGCTGCTATGGTTGCATTGGCAGGGCCGTTGACTAATCTTTTTATAGCTTTTCTTGCTTTTGGTATTGGTGCCTTGATGGGTGTTGTTAGTAACGGTGGGTTGGTTGCGTCATCTTTTCTTGGATCGGTGATAGCAATGACAGTATCCGTTAATCTGGGCTTTTTCGTGTTTAACATGCTGCCTGTACCGCCGTTAGACGGTTCTCGCTTGTTATATGCTTTAGCGCCGGAAAGCGCTAGGCGGCTGATGGAGCAAATTGAACAATACGGCACATTGGTAGTTTTTTTACTTGTTGTGCTATTCTCTAGTGCAATTGGCCGAGTAATGAGCGCTTGTATCAGTACTATACTAGATGTATTTATGATGATTTTTAGTGTATAATAGAGATAGCCCTAAGTTGCCTGCGGGTACGTATGATTTTCCTAACATCATATGATAGGGAGCTTTAATGATTTATTATCGTGGTAATAAGTTGCGAGCACCCACCTTGCTTTTAAGCGGGGAATATCAAGTATTTGCAGGATCTTAGGGTTTTTTGTTTGGGATTATATGAAAGTTTAATGTATAATGAAGCGGTAGTCTGCTGAGCGGTCGCTTGGCGCGTGCTGCACTAAGAGGAAAGTCCGGGCAGCGAAGGATACGGCAGTCGCTAACGGCGACCGGGGGCAACCCTAGGGAAAGTGCCACAGAAACGAAACTACCTTAGTGTTTAATTAAAATACTAAGGAAAAGGTGAAACGAGCGAGGTAAGAGCTCGCAGTTGTCTGCGGTGACGCAGGCAAGAGGTAAACCCTGCTGGCTGCAAGGAGATTTACGCTAGAAGTGATCCGCTTGTAAATCGATAACCGCTTGATTTGCTTGGCAACAAGCAAACTAGATAGATGATCGTTCTCGACAAAACCCGGCTTATAGGCAGGCTGCAACGTAAAATAACCCTGATTACTGGGTAGTCAGGGTTATTTTATTGGTACACTTGGGTAATTACGAAGCTGCTTTTACGATGTCCGCGAAAGCCTTTGGCTCATTTACTGCCAGTTCTGCTAATACTTTCCGATCAAGCGCGATATTGTTCGCTTTCAATCCTGCAATTAGCTTGCCGTATGTTGTACCTTCCTGGCGAGCAGCGGCGTTAATGCGGGTGATCCATAAGCTGCGCAAATCGCGTTTTTTATTGCGGCGATCGCGGTAAGCGTACTGTAAAGCCCGGATGACGCCTTGCTTTGCCAGGCGGAAGCTACGGGTTCTATTGTGCTGCATGCCCTTAGCTAATTTGAGCGTCTTTTTATGTTTTGCGCGGGCAGCGACTCCTCGTTTTACTCTCATGATGTCATTAAACTCCTATCGCTCGGCGGACATTCTTTGCCATTGAGCCAGTTACTTTTGCTGTTGTATTGATAGCGCGCTTTCGACTTTTTGACTTTTTAGCCAGAAAGTGACCGCCAAACGCGCGTTGGCGAGTCAATTTGCCGGTGCTGGTCAGCTTAATGCGCTTCGCAGTACCTTTGTGGGTCTTTAGTTTCGGCATTATTTACTCCTTATTACTACGCTCAGATTGCGACCAGCCATCTGAGGTTTTTGCTCTAATATTGCTTCTTCTTCGAGATGTTCCATGATTTTGTTGATCAACTCATAGCCTATCTCTTTGTGTGCCATCTCGCGACCTTTGTAAACAACCTGTATGCGCACTTTATGTCCGCCTTCCAGGAATTTACGAATCTTCTTTAGCTTGACCTCTAGGTCGCCAGCGCCAATCTTCAGTCCAAAGCGCATTTGTTTCAAGTCGCCAGATTTTGCCGAACGCCGATTTCTTTGCTGATCTTTCATCTTTTGATACTGGTACTTACCCCAGTCGATGACCTTAGCAACAGGCGGATTGGCATTTGGTGAAATTTCAACAAGGTCCAGTCCAGCTTCCTCGGCCGCACGAAGCGCGTCGCGAAGCGGCATAATTCCGAGCTGTTCGCCATCTGAGCCGACGACCCGCAGTTCTCGGGCACGGATTTCTCCGTTGATACGAATTGATTTAGTGATCTTCAGCTCTCCTTTGAAGCAATTTTTAGATTAATTCCATTGGTCATTGTAACAGAGATGGAGAGCCTTTTCAATATGTCTTATTCAATTCGCAGCGATTTGGCGATACTGAAGACTTTCGGCGACATGGGGGACTTCAATAGTGCGGCTGTCTTCCAGGTCGGCAATAGTTCTAGCGACTTTGATGATTTTGAAATAGCTGCGGGCGCTCAAATCTAGTTTTTTACTTGCCGAAATGAGGAAAGATTGAGCCTTATTTGATAATGATGTATATTTATCAACATCAGTGTTATTTATATTGCTGTTGTAACTAGTGCTACAATTATAACGGAGGTGTTGAAGGTTATGTGCTTTATTTATTAAAGACTGAATATTGGTATGTTGTGATTTTAACGACAGGTTTTTTATCGCTAATTGCTCATGAGGAACTCTGGATACAGACACGGTAAGATCGATTCTATCCAGTAGTGGTCCGGATAGTTTTTTCTGGTAGTTTAGTATTTGGGACTGAGAGCAGGTGCATTGCTTTTCTGTATCGCCTAAGAATCCGCAGGGACATGGGTTCATTGTGGCGATAAGTATAAAGTCTGCAGGGAATTTAAATTTTCCTTTTGCACGGCTAATGGTTATTTCACGGTCTTCAAGTGGTTGTCGCAGCGATTCGAGTATTGATCGCGGATACTCCAGGAATTCGTCTAAAAACAGAACGCCGCGATGAGCGAGACTAATCTCTCCGGGCTGTATTCTGGATCCGCCGCCGATAATGGAGGTTCGACTGGCAGTGTGATGCGGCGACCTAAAGGGCCGTTCGGTGATGGTGTTATTTGTAATGTTACGATCTCCAAGATTGTGCAATTTAGTTACTTCAATAATCTCATCCTGGTTGAGGGGCGGTAGTAAATTTTTTAATGCGCGGGCGAGCATAGTCTTACCTGACCCTGGAGGTCCGGAAAGAAGCAGATTATGTCTCCCGGCCACTGCTATTTGGATTGCTCGTTTAGCTTGCTCTTGTCCGTATATGTGATCAAGGGATATATTGTCTTTTGGTGTTTTTGAGTGGCTAAGCTTAGTTTTGCTGACGGGTTGTATGACTCTTTCTTTTTTTAGATGAAGAAATAACGATTTTAGATTATCTACGGGTATTATTTCTACTCCTGAAACCAGAGCTGCTTGATTGGCATTTTGAGACGGAACATACACGGTATGAATTTCGTGCTTTTTAGCGATTTCAGCCGTGATGATAGCAGACCTGATAGGCCGTAGGCTACCATCCAGAGCCAGCTCGCCAGCAAACAGGGCGCCGTCTAAGTCGTTTTGAGACAACAGTCCGCCTAAGCATAGAATAGTTAAGGCTATTGGCAGGTCAAACTGAGACCCATCTTTAGGCAGTTCGGCTGGTGCTAGGTTTATGACTATTTTACCTTTTGGAAAATCTAAGGATGAGTTTTTGATAGCGCCGCGTACTCGGTCGCGAGATTCGTCAATTGCTTTATTGCCAAGTCCAACTATTTGCATTCCAGGTAAGCCTCGTGATATATCTCCTTCAATGTCAATCATTTGACCATGAAATCCGTATGGAGTGGCTGACCGTACTTTACTTACCATGACTTTATTAAACCATACATGCTTAGCCTTTTAAAATATAGCGTGCTATAATAGTGGGGAGATGTGCGGGGCTGATATAGCTTTCGACAATTGGACTTTATCAAGATATTCTGCGAGCCGACGATACGCGTAACGTATGATTTTAGATGCAAGAACATCTTTGAAAGATCGTGTTGCTGCATTCTTTGATTCATTCAAAGTTGCTCAGCCGGTCGCTATCGCTGCTTAGTTTTTAGCGATCATCCTTGCGTTGTGGCAACAGCCGATGCGTAGGGTGTTATATATATGTTGCTTGCTGTATGTTCGGAAGCGGCGGACATGTGGGACTTTTTCCGCGTAACGAAATTTGGTTTTTTCGACTCATTTTTTAGCCAAGCGACGTTATAAAATTTTTAAATGAGCCTATGTTCGTAGACGAATATCATGATACCAGTTGGACCCGGGGGCAGTACCCGGCAGCTCCACCATATATGTCAAATCTAGCCAAGAGGCTGGTTTTTATTTGGCAGATTATAGCAGCGGATGAGTGTATAGATTTCAAAAAAACAACCACCTGCGAGTAGTGGTTGTTTTCAAAAGTGGAGTTTTACGAGTTCTGTTTATTTTTGGCTTCTGTATAATTTTTTTATTCAGAAGCTACCCCTATAATATAGCACAAAAACGCTTATGTCAACAATATTTTTATAAAAAGTCTAGGTAAAAAATACTACATGTAAAATAGTGGATTGGATTCTGGGTTAGAGGACATTGGACACTACTGGGGCGGCAGGATATTTTCTCCTTTTAGAAGTGTGACGAAGGTTCATAATAACACAAATAATTAGCTTAAGTTACACGTCGAAGCTATTGACTAAATGGTTTAAGTGTGCTAGTATAAACGTAAGCTTTTACAAAAACAAAAAGCAAAAATACATTAACAATTTTAGTCAGAAGCTTGGCGTCTTTGCGCATAGCCGCGCAAAAGATTTGACGGAAACTCGGCCACGGCATCGTTCGGATTCGCAACAAAACAATAGTTGCTTGAGTCTATGATGGCATGGCCGAAGCTTCGCCAACATTTGGTTGGCGTCAAGCGCGTATGGAGGCAGTACCGTATGCATCCAGTTAATCCTTATCAGAGTGTTTTGGTAATGAAAATACTGGATGCGTATGAGGAACTCCATACAAGGACGTGCTCCTTTAATAAGGAGCGGTCAACTGCCTTGAGCGGTAATGGAGCATAGCGAGAATGCCCGCGCCCAATAGTTATTTTTAAAGCGGCGGATGGTTGCATTTGCTTTAGCGAAGTTATCGCTCGGGCTCTCTTGGTATAATTGTGAGTATGGGGATTAAAGTAGCTGTAATGGTTGGCGTGTCTATGGCGATTATAGTCGCGCTGATTTTAAGTATGACCAATCCAACTGCGGTAGGACCGTTGGGGGTTCTTGCTTTTTTTGCTTGTGCATATTTATTTTTTGTGTGTTTATTTTTTGTACTTATAGTATTGGTGCAAAGGATAACAGCTAGGTTTGTCAGAGAAAAAAACCAAATACAACTAACTAATATGTCAAGCAATAACAAGAGCTATTATTATTCTACGGTTGTTGCTTTAGTGCCGGTTATTTACATAGGAATGCAATCTGTCGGCGGTGCAGGGTTGTTTGAGATTATTCTACTGTTGTTGTTTGAGGTGCTAGCCTGCTTTTATGTATATAAAAGATACTAGTGTCCATATGTTTTTAAGCGGTGGCATGATACAATAAAGATATGAATCCAGAATTGCCGCAAGTCAGGCAAAGTGTTGAAGCGCCGCCGCAAATACCGGGCAGTATTGAGCATAGCCCAGAGCAGGCGCCTCAAACTCCAGAAATTCAAACAGGCGTTGAAGCTGGACCCGATCCTGGTGTAGCACAGCAGCAGCCAGTTATTCCCACGGCCTTGCCGGTAGTTACTGTTTCTCAGCCTGTGCAAGATGATACGCAGACAGTGGCGTCGGACGATGACACTCCATTGACGGCTGCGGACGAAGATCTTATTGAAAAAGAGTGGGTTGAAAAACTAAAGAAGATAATTACATTAACTAGGGATGATCCATACGAGCGCAGCAGGGTGATTGCGCAACTGCAAGCTGATTATTTGAAAAAGAGATATAATAAAGTATTGGGTCAAAACCAAAATAATGGGTAGGGTTTTATGGGTGCTGGACCTTTAATTATAAGCTTTATAGTGACTATTACTATAGCCGTTGGTGTTACAGTGGTCGTGTTTCAGTATCGTAAAATGCTTCGAGAGGCGAAAAATTATGAACGCGGACTGAAGATGGTGCCGCTGCTTATTCATCTGCCGCCGTCTAGCGAAGATATTGATAATTCTAATCGCGATGAAAGAGATCTGACAGAAGAGATATTATCCCAGGCACAGGTTATGTATAATATTGTATCCAGTACAGCCACTAAGGGATTTAAGAGTAAAGTGTATGGTCAGCGGCACATGTCGTTTGAGGTAGTGGCTCATGGAGGATTGGTGCATTACTATGCTGTGGTGCCTCTCGTTTTAGTTGACGTGATTCGCCAGGCAGTAGCGGCAGCTTATCCGTCGGCTAGGCTTGAAGAAGTGACTGATACAAATATATTTAGTAAAGTCGGCAAAATGAGCGGTACTATCGGCGGCGAGTTTAACTTGAGAAAGTCGTTTGTTTATCCGATCGCCACCTATCAGGAGTCAAAGCGAGACGCATCGCGAGCTTTATTGAATGCTTTGTCGTCGGCGACTAAGGATGATGGTATCGGCGTGCAGTTTTTAATACGGCCAGCGCGTGAAGGCTGGTCAAAGTCTTCGGAATCTCATATTGATAATATGAAGAAAAATAAAGGTAAAAAAACTGGTTTGGCGGCTGGCGGCGCAGCGGTTGGGGAAATTATGGAGGCATTGTGGAAACCGCCAGAGTCGGACAAAGAAAAAGACAGCAAGCCTGAAGACAAGCAGCTTACAGCGCTAGAGCAGGCGGAGGTTGATGCAATTAGCGAAAAGGCGCGTTATCCGGCTTATGAGGTTTTGATTCGCGTAGTCATTTCCTCAAACACAGCAGCCAGATCGCAAGCGCTTTTAAAAAATATCATTGCAGCATTTTCGCTGTTTGATTCGCCGCGGAATAACGGGTTTAAGTTCTCGTTAACGAGGAATGTCGAAGAAATGACCACAGCATACATTATGCGGTTCTTTCCTCAGGAAGTGCGCGGTAATATTTTAAATAGCGTAGAAATGGCTACGCTGTTTCACTTGCCAGGAGCTGGTGCAATTCCTACATCGCAAGTTAAGCGGCAAATGTCAAAACAGGTAGATGGACCGACTGATGTTTTGGATGAAGGGTTATTGATCGGTTATAACGAATTCCGGGGAACAAGAAAACCTATTAGAATTGGCACAAAAGACCGCCGCCGCCACGTTTATATTATCGGACAGACGGGTGTTGGTAAGTCGGTGCTGCAGGAAAATATGGCTTATCAAGACATGATGGATGGACGCGGGTTTGCGTTTATTGATCCGCATGGCGACTTGGTGGAATCGTTGTTGGGAAAGGTGCCGAAAGAGCGAGTTGAAGATATTATTTATTTTAACCCGGCGGATATGACCAATCCGATCGGGCTTAATATGTTTGAATACGACACGCCAGATCAAAAAGACTTCTTAGTGCAAGAGGCCATAAACATGCTGTACGGTTTGTATGACCCAGGCCATACAGGTATTGTCGGCCCGCGTCTGGAGCATATTTTTAGAAACTGCGCCTTGTTGCTGATGGCGGATCCGGAAGGCGGAACGTTTATCGATGTGCCAAAGTGTTTGATTGATCCAGAATTCGTAAAAAGTAAGTTGAAATATGTTAAAGATCAGCAGGTGATTGATTTCTGGACGAAAGAATTTCCAGCATCTCAGCGCTCAAACGAAGCCGGCGAAGTTGTTTCTTGGGTGGTAGCAAAGTTTGGTCCGTTTATTTCCAATGATGCTATGCGCAATATTATTGGTCAGACGAAATCTGGGTTTAACTTGCGCGATATTATGGATAATAATAAAATTTTGCTGGTTAACCTGTCAAAAGGTAAGATGGGCGAGTTAAACTCAAGGCTGCTGGGCATTATATTTGTGATGAAATTTCAGGCGGCAGCAATGGCTCGGGCAGACATTCCAGAAGACCAGCGAGTCGATTTCTCTTTGTATGTAGACGAGTTTCAAAACTTTGCGACGGATAGTTTTGAGTCAATTTTGTCTGAGGCGCGAAAATATAAACTAAGTTTGATTATGGGTAACCAGTTTATGACGCAGCTTACTGATAAGATTCGCGAGGCGATTATCGGTAACGTTGGTACGGTAATTTCCGGGCGAATCGGTATTACTGACGCAGAATTGATGGTTAAGAAGTTCCAGCCGACATTTGATGTCGATGATTTGGCAAAGTTGCCGAATTTTCAGTCTATCACTTCAGTGATGATAAACAATGTGCCGTCGGCGCCATTTAGCATGAATTGGATTCCGCCGATGGGGCAGGTCAACACGCAGTTGAGAGACGCCTTAGTGAGGTTGTCGTCGGCTAAGTACGGTAAGCCGCGGGCGATTGTAGAAAAAGAAATATTCGACAGATTGAAAGACAGCAAGCCAAATAAACCTGTAGCACCGCAGGCCGGTCGTCAAGGCGGAGTGCCAGCTTCTGCGGGCGGGGCAAAATCTGGCGGATCGTCGTTTTTGGACGAGTGGTTGGCGAAAAGACAGCAATTGGGCGGAAGACCGGCAGCTTCTTCTCGTCCTGCTTACGCGGGTGCTGCTGCTAGGCCGATGGGGGCTGCTACCCCATCTGCTGCACCTGTCGCGGCTTCCAATATGAACTCTGCAGCAGCAATGCCACCGCTTTCATCAGTGCCAACTTCTTTATCACCGTCTACTTCCTCTCCGGTTTCTCCTGCTGGTATTGGTACTATTAATAATAGTCCGCAAGCGATACGCAGTAATATTTCGCAGTATAATAATGCGTCCGCTTCGACGTCAATACAGCAGCCAATCGCGAGTTCTAATAATATCGCTGCAGACAGTCAAGAAAACGACAGTATTAGCCTGGCTAAAACTCCTCAAAGCCCACCAGTTGTTAATAGGTTAGACTTACGAGATAACGATGCCGACGATACCGAAGTGTCTATTAAATTAAGGTAATGAATACTAATAGAATTTACTGTAGAGTACGATTTTTAGCGCAGGCAGAATAAACAATTACTTTTAGTGTTTAAAAGTCTAATATTAGTTGGGTATCAGCTGGTTTATCTTTTCTGTTTATTAATTAAGCCAACTCGTCCGTACTCGATGATTGCGCCAATACACCATCCGGCTGCGAAAAGTACAATAGTCTCTGAACCGGATAGGACGTAGCCGTATTTTTTAGCAATTAGATAAACAATTATTGAAGCGATTGCCCCCAGGGCGCCAGCAATTATTAAATTAGGTCTGGCTATGGTATTACCAATGGCGTCGCTTGTTTTTTCAACTGCCGAGTTATGAATAACCTTACTGAAAGCACGCGAAGGTGTGGGTAATTGTTTTTGGACATTATCCAGGGTCTTTTTATAAGAAGCTTCGACGTCGGCTTTCGTCAGGGAAGGCTGATCTTTCTTATTTTCTTTTGATTCCCTGGCTTTCTTTTCCTGCGCTGCTTCGTGCTGGCTGGCTATTTCTAGAGCTTCATTCCTTATATCTTCGCTTTCTGCGGATTTTTCTTTTTCGGCGGCACGTTCTAATTCGTTTTCTATATTGCCGGTAAATCGTTCTCTTGCCGATTCTAATACCTCGCCAGTATTTTCTATAGTACTTTTTAGTTTTTCTGTCATTTGTCTCTCCTAAATTGTGCCGGCAGACATATCATGCCGGATAATCTTTACTTCTTTGCTCAGTTGTCGAGAGCGAGCGTAAAAATATACAACTACGGCTGCTATAATTCCTGCGAATGTCATATTTGCGCCTGGCCCGGTCTTTGGCAGTTCGGCAACGGTTTTTTCGACAACCTTAGGAGTAGGGCATTCTATTTTCGTACTAATCGTATTGCCGAAGGTGTTGTCAATCTTACAGTCGTATGATGTCGGGTTGCTTTTTCCAGAGGCCATCGCTGGCAGGGTGTTTTTAATTTGAATAGTGAAACTTCTTTTCTGGGTTTCGCCAGGTTTGATTTTTACTGCTGGCCAAGTTAATATTTTTGAATTATTACTACCAGCGCTACCGTCTTTATTGTCTGAGAGGGTTCCGCCGCCAGCGTCGAAGATGTCTGCGTACTCTAGGACATCGCTAACGTAATCTTTAAAGATAAACTCCTCTTCCTTAAGCCCTCCGTTTTTAACAGATAATGTATAGGTGATTCTATCTCCTGATTTTGCAGCGGTTGAATCGGCATTTGCGTTATTTTGCGTTAAATTGACCGCGGTTTTTGACTGAGTAAAAGAGGCTGCACATTTACTGTCGCTGATTAGAAGCGTGGTGTCGCCAGGGCAAGGTTGGCATTTCGGATCGTTCTTTGCCAACTTGGCGTTTTGCGGGCACGGCGGCGTCGAGCAGTTTGGGTATGTGCCGACTTGCCCAGGAGGGCATTTGTGGGGCGGCGGCGTAATTTTCAAGATGAGGTTGCCGCAATTGAGCATAATAGCAAACCAGCCCACTCCTGCTGACTGTCCTACGAATGCTTTATATGTAAAGTTGCCCCATAAATTGTGCGGACGGTAGTAAAATGTCCTGGCGCTTCCTTGAGAAGTCTTAACAACGTAAGAGCCTTCGCCCTTGGCTGCGCCAAAATGAGGAGTTAACCCCCAAGAGTAACTTCCTATATTACTACTTAAAGTTTGGAGATTGCCAGTGGCGCTCGCCAGCTCAGCCCGGCTAATTCCTAAGTGATTATACAAGTCGCGAATGTTATTAGTATTAGCGTCGTAGTGTGCTAAAAGTTGCGAGCCGTTGGAGATTCCGCCGTAAATGAGGTCGCTTGAATCGGCGGCATTAGCAGACTCCGGCGGCGAGAATACGGTAAATGCTTGAACGACCAAAGCTAGGGCTGTTAAAACTAGCCCGATTTTTCTGGTGGCTTCTTCTTTGCGCAAGCGCCCAGCATAAAACCCTAGATTGTGAATCATTGAAGGGCTATATGGTATTCGTGAGATTATTTTTTTGAACATTTAAACCTCTTTTTGATTTTTATATAAACTCTGCATGTAGTTTAACATAATCTTTATGATAAAGTAAACAATTTGAGAAGAAATCTATTTTGGTGTATAATAAAGAGGTTGAAAAAGAGCTGATAATTCAGAAATAGCGAGGGAATAATATGGCTAAACAAACAAAAGGACAGGTTTATGATGGCTCGCAGATCCAGGTTTTGGAAGGACTGGAGCCAGTTCGTAAGCGTCCGGGCATGTATATCGGTAGCACTGGCTATGACGGCGTGCATCATCTTATTAAAGAGATTGCTGATAACTGTATTGACGAGGCGATTGCTGGTTATGCAACCAGGGTTGAGGTTACTTTGCTTAAGGATGGCGGCGTTCGAGTTGCTGATGATGGGCGCGGTATCCCAGTTGATAAACATCCAAAAACAGGCAAGAGTACGCTGGAGACGGTTCTAACGATTTTGCATGCTGGCGGTAAGTTCGGCGGCGGCGGTTATAAGGTATCGTCCGGATTGCATGGTGTTGGGTCTAGTGTTGTTAATGCACTTTCGACTAAAATGATTGCTGAGGTGCGCAAGAACGGTAAAGTATACCGCCAGGAATACGCAACAGGTGTTCCGCAAGCTGATATTAAAGCGGTTGGCAAATCTGAAACTACTGGTACGACGATTACATTTTATCCCGATCCTACTATTTTTAAGGAAACGGTTGATTTTGATTATAAGTGGGTCGTCAATTATCTGCGTCATCAGGCATATCTGACTAAGGGTGTATATACTTCCGTTGTTGATGAGCGTACAGGAGATCGCAAGGCATTTTACTTTGAGGGCGGCATTCAGAGCTATGTTAAAAATCTGAATATCGGCAAAGATGTGCTATCCGATGATATTTTTTATGTAGAAAAGCAAGTTGAAGATTGTATGGTGGAAATCGCCGTACAATATAATGATACGTACGTGGAGACTGTTAAGCCGTTTGCTAATAACGTGTTGACTCCGGATGGCGGCACGCATTTGGTTGGCTTCCGGGCGGCTTTGACGAGGGTTATCAATGACTATGCGCGCAAAAATGGTTTATTGAAAGAAAAAGAGGATAATTTGACGGGTGATGATATCCGCGAAGGTTTGACAGCGATTATCCTAGTTAAGCTGCCAGATCCGCAGTTTGAGGGTCAGACGAAGAATAAACTTGGTAATCCAGAGATGCGCCGCTATGTTGATCAAGTAATGAGCGAATATTTTGCGTATTATTTGGAGGAAAACCCAGCGACCGCTAAGAAAGTGGTCGGCAAGGCAACTTTGGCAGCGCGGGCGCGCAAGGCGGCACGAGCGGCACGGGATAATGTGATTCGTAAAGGGGCATTTGAGGGTCTGAACTTGCCTTCTAAACTAACCGACTGCTCGTCGCGTAATCGGAAAGACTGCGAGCTGTTTATCGTCGAGGGTAATTCGGCGGCTGGTTCTGCTAAAGATGGCCGTGATTCGACTGTTCAAGCGATTTTGCCTCTGCGCGGTAAGGTGCTAAATACTGAGCGGGCAAGATTTGACAAAATGTTCGCTAACGCTGAAATCGTTTCGCTAATTAAGGCTATGGGAGTTGGTATCGGCGATCAGTTTGATATTAGAGGCATACGTTACGACAAGATAATTTTTATGACAGATGCCGATGTTGACGGCGCTCATATCTCGACGTTGTTGATGACGTTTTTCTTCCGGTATATGTCCGAAGTTATTGAAGCGGGTCATGTTTATTTGGCGAAGCCGCCTTTATTCGGCTTGAGTAAAGGAACTGGTAGTAATCGTAAAATAGATTATGTATATGATGAAGCGGCTCTGGAAGAGATATTGACGGTAAAAATTAACGAGCGTAAAGCTGCTGGTACAAAAATTGATGAGAGTGCCGAGCGGTTTAAGCAAGCGGGCTATACGGCGCAGCAGCGATTTAAGGGCCTAGGTGAGATGGACGCGTCTCAATTGTGGGAAACAACGATGAATCCAGAGAATCGGACTTTAGTAAAAGTTAATATTGAAGATGCGGAGCGAGCAGATGCGATATTTACAAAGCTGATGGGCGATAGCGTGGAGTTGAGAAAAAGTTTTATTCAAACAAACGCCGCTAAGGTTAATTTGGAAGACTTGGACTTTTAAGGAGGTGATATGGCGGATAACGATAATAGGAATATAGTAGAAGAGCCGGAAATTATGAACGACGATCTGGAAGTTCGCGGCATTGAAAAATCGACAGTTGAAAGCGTCATGGAAGACTCTTTCTTAAAGTATTCTATGTCGGTGATTATTGATCGGGCATTACCGGACGTGCGCGACGGTTTGAAACCGGTGAATCGGCGAATTTTATATGCAATGAATAAGAATGGCTGGCGTGCCCCTCATGCAACGGTAAAGTCGGCGAAAATTGTCGGCGAGGTCATGGGTAATTACCATCCGCACGGCGACTCTTCGATTTACGATGCGATGGTCAATTTGGCACAGCCTTGGAAAATGCGCTATACATTGGTAGAAGGACAGGGTAACTTCGGTTCAATGGATGGCGATGAGCCGGCAGCTTCTCGTTATACTGAGGCGCGAATGGATAAAGTTGGTAGCGAGCTATTGTCCGATATTGAGAAAGAAACGGTTGATTTTCGCGATAACTTTGATGGGACAGAGAAAGAGCCGGTTGTTTTGCCGGCTGCTGTACCAAATATTCTGCTGAACGGGCAAATGGGTATTGCTGTTGGTATGGCGACGAATATCCCGCCGCATAACCTTGGCGAAGTAGTTGACGCGACAGTGGCGCAAATAGATAATCCTGAGATTACGCTGGATGAGCTTTTAATGCATATTAAAGGCCCTGACTTTCCGACAGGTGCGGAAGTGTACGGGGGCGCTCCAATGCATCAAGCGTACGAGACTGGGCGCGGCTCGGTAACGATTCGGGCGGTAGCGAATATTGAGGAGCGCAAGAACGGCCGCTACAGTATTGTAATTACTGAAGTGCCATATGGCATGAGCAAGGAAAATTTCGTCGACAAGGTTCGAGAGCTGGTCCTTGCGAAAAAAATAACTCACATCGCTGATGCGCGTGATGAAAGCGCCCGCGGTAAGGTTCGGGTTGTTGTTGAATTAAAGAAAGACGCCTACCCGAAGAAGATTCTTAACCAACTGTATAAGCTAACTGGATTGCAAACGTCGTTTCATTACAACGTACTAGCCTTAGTGAATGGTATTCAGCCTAGGGTGATGGGTTTGAAAGAAATTTTGGCAGAGTTTATCAAGCATCGCCAGGGAGTGATTCGTCGTCGGACCGAATTTGAGCTGCGCAAAGCTAAGGAGCGGGCGCATATTCTGGAGGGCCTAAAGATTGCGCTTGATCATATCGATGAGGTAATTAAGACGATTCGCGAAAGTTACGACGATGCTGACAAGCGGTTGATGGATCGGTTTGGTTTGTCGGAAATCCAGGCGGCAGCAATTTTAGCGATGCAGCTGCGTCGTCTGCAGGGTCTGGAGCGCGATAAAATTGAAAGCGAGCTAAAACAGCTGCACGAATTGATTCAGAAATTGGAAGCGATTTTGGCAGACGAAAATGAGATTTTACGGGTCGTTAAGGAAGAGCTGATCTCAATGAAAGAAAAATACGGCGATGAGCGGCGCAGTAAAATTATCAATCATGAACTGGGCAAGTTCTCTGACGAGGAATTGATTCCGGAAGAAGATGCTGTTGTACTTCTTACAACAGAAAATTATATTAAGCGGACGCTAGCTAGCGATTATCGCAAGCAGAACCGCGGCGGTAAAGGCAAGCGTGGTATGACAACCAAAGAAGAGGATATTATTGCGCAAATTGTGCCTGCTAGTACACATGACTATTTGTTATTCTTCACGAATAAGGGCCGTATTTTCCGCTTAAAGGCTTATGAAGTACCAGCTGCCGGTTTGAATGCTAAAGGGGTAGCGGCGGTCAATCTGCTGCAATTGCAGCCAGAGGAAAAAATTACAGCCATTATTAAGCACGAGAAAGGCTCTAAAGATACTGGCTATCTGTTTATGGCAACTAAGAATGGTACTGTTAAGAAGACTCCTTTGGAAGATTATGCAAATATTCGGACGAATGGGCTTATCGCGATTAAATTGGATGATGGCGACGAATTGCGCTGGATAAAGAGGACGAATGGCGAGAATGATGTAATTATTTCAACATCTGCTGGACAGGCGATTCGTTTCAATGAAAAAGATGCGCGGCCGATGGGGCGGTCAGCTCGCGGCGTCCGCGGCGTCCGCCTGCGTCCGAATGATTGCGTGGTCGGTATGGATGTTGTAACGAGCGATAGCCAGACGTTGCTGGTGATTAGCGAGAAAGGCTTTGGTAAGCGCACTAAAGCGGCAAATTTCCCAACCCATAAGCGCGGCGGCGTTGGTATAAAAGCAGCAGTCGTTACGGCGAAAACTGGTCCAATTATTTCGGTGCAGACTATTGATCCGGCTATGACAGACGCCATTTTAGTATCGCAGAACGGCCAGACAATCCGCCTGAGCTTGAAAGATATTAAATTGCTTGGCCGGACAACGCAAGGCGTGACGATTATGCGGCTGGATGGCAATGATGCAGTCTCGTCCATTGGTCTTATGGAAGAGCGCTCGCCGAGCGAGGGTGCTTAATGCGGTATTTGCTGATACCCTTGCTGGCTTGGGCGCTGGCTCAGGGGTCAAAGCATATTTTCCACTTAATGGGTCGTAACCGCCGAGTGTTTAATAAAAACCCGCGCTCTTCCTTATTGCTGTCAGGTGGCATGCCGAGCGCTCATGCAGCTACGATGGTGGCATTGGCGGCCACGATTGGGCTGTATGACGGAGTTGATACAGTGCAGTTTGCAATTAGTTCTTGGTTGGCGATGATTATTATTTATGACGCGGTAATGGTGCGCTTTTCTTCGGGACAACAAGGCGATACTTTGAATCAATTGCTTGACGAGCAAAAAAGTACGCTGCCTCGTATTCGAGTAGCACACGGGCATACGCCTATTGAAGTGGCGGCTGGGATAATTTTAGGGATATTTGTAGCTATTGTTGTATTTTTCGCAACAAAATAATAATGAAAATCTATTGACCTAGTCAATCAGATGAGGTAAGATTGGTATTAAGTCTGGTTGCTGGAGTGCGAGTTAAGCAACGGTTTACAATCTGTAAAGTGAGGCAAATCATGCTTCAGACCGGCTTGGAATGATCTTTAACAATTTGATTGTGCAATATCATCGTCAGTTTATATTTTTGTAGAGAGCCTTAATACTTTGATACAAAGTAGATTTTTAACGGAGAGTTTGATCCTGGCTCAGGATGAATGCTGGCGGCGTGCCTAACACATGCAAGTTGAGCGGCAGCGGGTTCTGCACTATCAACTTGAAGCCTAGACGCGGGGATTTCCGAAGGGAATTAGCCGCATTATTTCGAAAGAGATGAGTGTCTGGGGTGACTTCGAATTGATGGTGCAGAATGTCGGCGAGCGGCGGACGGCTGAGTAACGCGTAGGAATTTGCCCCAAAGTGAGGGATAACTGCCCGAAAGGGTAGCTAATACCGCATATGGTCTTCGGATTAAAGGATTTATCCGCTTTGGGAGAAGCCTGCGTTGGATTAGGTTGTTGGTAGGGTAATGGCCTACCAAGCCGACGATCCATAGCTGGTCTGAGAGGATGATCAGCCAGACTGGAACTGAGACACGGTCCAGACTCCTACGGGAGGCAGCAGTGAGGAATCTTCCACAATGGGCGAAAGCCTGATGGAGCAACGCCGCGTGAAGGATGAAGGCCTTCGGGTTGTAAACTTCTTTTATGAGTGAAGAATATGACGGTAACTCATGAATAAGCACCGGCTAACTACGTGCCAGCAGCCGCGGTCATACGTAGGGTGCGAGCATTATCCGGAGTGACTGGGCGTAAAGAGTTGCGTAGGCGGTTTAATAAGTGAATAGTGAAACCTGGTGGCTCAACCATACAGACTATTATTCAAACTGTTAAACTCGAGAATGGTAGAGGTAACTGGAATTTCTTGTGTAGGAGTGAAATCCGTAGATATAAGAAGGAACACCGATGGCGTAGGCAGGTTACTGGGCCATTTCTGACGCTAAGGCACGAAAGCGTGGGGAGCGAACCGGATTAGATACCCGGGTAGTCCACGCCGTAAACGATGGATACTAGCTGTTGGAGGTATCGACCCCTTCAGTAGCGAAGCTAACGCGTTAAGTATCCCGCCTGTGGAGTACGGCCGCAAGGCTAAAACATAAAGGAATTGACGGGGACCCGCACAAGCGGTGGATTATGTTCTTTAATTCGATGATAACCGAAGAACCTTACCAGGGCTTGACATCCAGGGAAGGTCTACGAAAGTAGACTGTGCCTTTTGGAACCCTGTGACAGGTGATGCATGGCCGTCGTCAGCTCGTGTCGTGAGATGTTAGGTTAAGTCCTTCAACGAGCGCAACCCTTGCAAGTAGTTGTATTTTTCTACTTGGACTGCCCCGGTAACGGGGAGGAAGGAGGGGATGATGTCAGGTCAGTATTTCCCTTACGTCCTGGGCTAGAAACGTAATACAATGGCTAGTACAATGCGCAGCGAAGCCGCGAGGTGAAGCAAATCGCATCAAAGCTAGTCCCAGTTCGGATTGGAGGCTGAAACTCGCCTCCATGAAGTCGGAATCGCTAGTAATCGCAAATCAGCAAGTTGCGGTGAATACGTTCCCGGGTCTTGTACACACCGCCCGTCAAACCATGAAAGTGACCAACACCCGAAGTCCGATTCGTCGGCCTAAGGTGGGGGGCATGATTGGGGTTAAGTCGTAACAAGGTATCCGTACCGGAAGGTGCGGATGGATTACCTCCTTTCTAGGGAGAATAGATGCCAGCTTGTCGAGCAATCACAAGTTGAGCTAGGTCGGTCTCGTAAATATGCTGAGCTTACATATTTACAATAGTCCTTCTCGGACGAGACGAAGTTCAAAACCTTCTCTACGATAAGCCGATTGATGAATTGCACAATCAAGTTGTTAAATAGAAAAGTCCCGTTGAGGGGCTTTTTTGATGCCGTGCAATTAAATCAATAAGACAAAGTAATAAATATGACTGTATTTTGCCTATCGTCTGGTGCATTATAAGGAGATAGTCTGGCAAAATGTATCCAGGCGGATCATCTTACGCCATTGCTAAACACAGACTGAACAATCCAGTTGAGCGGAATGGTGTGCAGGCTTAGCATGACCGCGACGCCGATGCCGCAGACTATCAGACTCCAAAATTTGAATTTATCGTAGCTGTTGAGACCGTCAGCTAGGTTGTCGGCAAGTTTTTGGTGATAGACAACGCCGAGCGCACCCGCGATTATTATTAGTACGCCGACAAAAAATGATTGAACACTGAATTCGTATAACATATACACTATTATACACTTGTCATAACGAAAAAGATACGGTACAATGGAAAAAGTCTTGGCAATGGGGACATAGCTCAGTTGGCTAGAGCACCTGCTTTGCAAGCAGGGGGTCCAGGGTTCGAGTCCCTGTGTCTCCACCATATGGGGTGAAGCGGGCTTACGTCCGCGGCACTCCACCAAGACAGAGTGCGAGGGCGATTAGCTCAGCTGGTTAGAGCGCGTCACTGATAATGACGAGGTCGGAGGTTCAAGTCCCTCATCGCCCACCATAACGTCATTATATTTGAATAGAGCGATATAATGACCTTTTGGAGGGTTATTTTATTACCCCACTGTTTTTTATAAGGGCGACTAGCTCAGTTGGCTAGAGCATCTCGTTTACACCGAGAGGGTCAGGGGTTCGAGTCCCTTGTCGCCCACCAAATAGTTTTTGCTGGAATTGGTAGTTGGGATATTATAATAACTATTCTTGCAGGAGCTAAAATGGATAGGATTTGTGATTTACCTTCTTTTATAGTTACAGGAGCTTCGGCGTCGGGTAAAACTACGCTTGTAGAGCAGGCTATTGCCGGCGGGTATAAGTATATACCTACGCACACAACAAGAATGCCTCGCCCAGGCGAGGTGCCGGGTGTTCACGGTGTTTTTCTCAGTAAAGGGCAGTTTGAGGACAATTTTCGTCAAGGGTTTTATATAGAGGATTCTTTGGATTTTGCCTATATGGCAGAAATTGACACGTACTATGGCTCTCCGCGTGAACAAGTGGATTTACTGAAGAAAAATGGTTTTTGTTCTTCTCCGGTGTCAACCCAAATTGCAAGAATGATATTTTCTATGTGCGACGGCTATGTGGGGTGGCTTCATCTGGAGTGTGATGATGCCACTAGACGCCATAGGCTTGAACAAAGAGGTATGGCGCCAGATGAAATAGAAGCGCGGATGACTTTTGGCGATAGTCTAAAAGCTCCTGGCGAGGCTACTGTTGTTGATACGTCCAGGGTGGCCGCAGAAAGCTTATTTGGCAGAGTGAAACAGCTGCTGGGACGTGATTAGATATTTAACGTGCAAGTTTGCCTTAAAAGTCTGCAGTTAAGGTATAATATAGTAGAGATGTATAAAAACATTATCAAGCCAATATTATTCCTACTAACGCCAGATTTTACCCATAAGCTAATCGTTTTTTGCGGTCGCATGGCGCAGGCATTGCCGCCTGTTCGGTGGGTTATTCGTAAGTTATGTAGTTTTCATGATAAGTCGCTTCAGCAGGAAGTTGACGGCATCACTTTTTATAACCCGATTGGCTTGTCGGCAGGATTTGATAAAAATGTCCAGCTGTCGCCGCTGATGGAGGATGTTGGTTTTGGGTTTGCTTCGGGCGGGTCGGTGACGCTAGAGCCGAGAAAGGGAAATCGACGACCGTGGTTTCATCGTTTGCCTAACACAAAGTCGGTGGTGGTGTATGCTGGTATGCCAAATTATGGCCTACGAAAAATTAGCCGATATGTCCGCCGTAGTCGGTGGCGGCTAAATGACATGCCGACGGTTATGTCAGTAGCAGTTGTGGCAAATAAAACAACGATTGAGCAGGCTGGTGGTCATCCAGCCAAACAGGCAATTATTAATGATGTAAAAAAAGCAACAAAATATATTAATGATAACAAATTGGCGAGTGTTGTAGAAATTAATATATCCTGTCCTAATGCTGGTAAAGAGCCGTTTATTGAAGCGGAGTCGCTTGATGCATTATTAACAGCGCTTGACAGCGTGCCGCGCGATGTGCCGTTTTGGGTAAAAATGCCGCATTTGTACGACATAAAACAATTCGATTCACTGCTGAAAGTTATTGTTCGGCATAATATCCAGGGCGTAACGGTGGCGAACCTGGTGAAAGACCGTAGTAAAATTGACATCAAAGATCCGCTGACTGATGAAATCCGCGGCGGATTGAGCGGCGAGCCGACGCGCGAGCATAGTTTGGAGCTGATTCGTCATGCGTATAAGAAATACGGCGACAGATTGACGATTATTGGCGTGGGCGGAGTGTTTTCGGCTGAAGATGCGTATGCCAAAATTAAGGCTGGTGCTAGTCTAGTTGGTTTGATTACCGGGCTGTTTTTTGAGGGACCGCAGCTAATTGGGCAAATCAACCGCGGGTTAGTGGAGCTATTGAAAAAGGACGGTTTTTCTCATATTTCCGAGGCAGTTGGCGCGGATTTTCGCAGCGAGCCAAAAAAGGCGAAAAAACTTTGAAAAAACTCTTGCAAAACAGCTGCGGCTGCTGTATAGTTGATTACTAGTTACGCGAATGTTCAGGAGAACCTCTGGCAATACACTGCAAAAACGTGCGAGGGCAGTGAAGCATGATTAGTTGAATGCAGACAGATGTGTTAAGTTTTTAACAAATCTATTGTGCACTCAAAATGCGAGGCATGATCATTAACAATTTGAGAGTAAAAGAAATTGAGTTTTTAATTGACGGTAACAGGTAATTGCAAAGTAGCAATTACTAGTTAAGTCAATGCATAAAAAGGTACTCAAGGGCGCTAAATGGATGCCTAGACGTATATTACCGAAGAAGGACGTGGAAGACTGCGATAAGCCTCGGGAAGCTGTCAACAAGCTTTGATCCGGGGATTTCCGAATGGGGAAACCCAACATGAGTCATGTCATGTTGCCACTTGCTGAACACATAGGCAAGCGAGCGGGAACCATCTGAACTGAAACATCTTAGTAGGATGAGGAAGAGAAAGTAAATAACGATTGCGAAAGTAGTGGCGAGCGAAATCGCAACAGCCCAAACCTTTTAAGTTTTTGCCTATTTAGGCAAATAAGTTGATAGACGAATACTTAATAAGGGGTTGTGATATTACATATGACCAAGTCAGAGAACTTCAGAGCAATTTGAAGGTATCTGATTTGCGATACCAGGCTATCAGCTGGTAGTAAGGTAAGAAATGCGTGGTTAGCAGAATAGTTTGAATGACTAGCCAAAGAACGTGAAAGCCGTGTACGTGAAAACGACGCTGACCTTATGTATGTTTTATCGAGTAGGACGGGGCACGAGAAACCCTGTTTGAATCTGGCTGGACCACCAGCCAAGGCTAAATATAATATACGATCGATAGTGAACTAGTACAGTGATGGAAAGGTGAAAAGAACCCCGGGAGGGGAGTGAAATAGATCCTGAAATTTAGTGCCTACAAGGAGTCGGAGCCGGCTTGTCCGGTGACGGCGTGCTTTTTGTAGAACGATCCAGCGAGTTAATTTTTACAGCGAGGTTAAGTCAATTGACGGAGCCACAGTGAAAGCGAGCCTGAATAGGGCGTTTAGTTGTAAGGATTAGACCCGAAACCGGGTGACCTAACCATGAGCAGGTTGAAGCCACTGTAACAGGTGGTGGAGGACCGAACCAGGATACGCAGCAAAGTGTTTGGATGACTTGTGGTTAGCGGTGAAATGCCAATCGAACTCGGAGATAGCTGGTTCTCCTCGAAACAGTTTTAGGACTGGCGTCGTGTCGTAACATACGGGGGTAGAGCTCTGTAAAGGACTGGGGCGGGCAACTGTACCCACCCTTAACAAACTACGAATACCGTATGCGGAATCACGGCAGTTAGAACGGCGGAGCTAAGTTCGTCGCTCGAAAGGGAAACAGCCCAGACCATCATCTAAGGTCCCTAAATTAACGTTCAGTGGGAAACAAGGTGAGATTTCTTAAACAGCTAGGATGTTGGCTTAGAAGCAGCCATTCATTTAAAGAGTGCGTAACAGCTCACTAGTCAAGAGATCTTGCGTGGAAAATGTAACGGGGCTAAAACGTTATACCGAAGATATGGGTCTATACATTAGTATGGGCGGTAGAGGAGCGTTCCTATCAGCAGTGAAGTCGAATCGTAAGGTTCGGTGGAGCGGTAGGAAGTGAGAATGCTGGAATGAGTAACCATAAGAGAGGTGAGAATCCTCTCGGCCGTAAGAGCAAGGTTTCCTGAGCCATGGTAATCATCTCAGGGTTAGTCGGGCCTAAGCCGAGGCGCAGAGCGTAGGCGATGGACATCAGGTTAATATTCCTGAACCGGTTAAGTTTTGTACACTGTTCACGGGGAAGTAATCGAAGCGGATTCATGGTTTATCCGTCCAACCGAGCGGGAACGCAAAGGGAGTGAAAGTGATTCTTCGGAGTCGCGATTTTGGTGAAAGCCCTGGCTAGAAAAGCAGGTGTACGTGTGGACTTAGCCGCCCGTACCGCAAACCAACACAGGTGCTCGAGTCGAGTAGACTCAGGCTTACGAGCGAACCTTCGCTAAGGAACTCGGCAATACAGCGACCGTAACTTCGGGATAAGGTCTGCCCCCACTTCGGTGGATATCAGCCGCGTTCACTCAGTGAATATATAGGTTAAAGAGTACATTTTTAATCACAAAACGAATTTTCTGAGATAGAGCAAACAAACTGTTCTTTTGAACGCGAACCTCTTGTATCTAACGATGTGGGGGCCGCAGCAAAAGAGCCCACGGAACTGTTTATCAAAAACACAGGTCTCTGCTAACACGAAAGTGGATGTATAGGGGCTGACTCCTGCCCAATGCTGGAAGGTTAAGGGGAGCGCTTCACGGTGCGAACTGAAGCCCTAGTCAATGGCGGCGGTAACTATAACCGTCCTAAGGTAGCGAAATTCCTTGTCAGGTAAGTTCTGACCCGCACGAATGGAGTAATCATGTGGGCACTGTCTCAGCGAAGGACTCGGTGAAAGTGCATTGGCGGTAAAGATGCCGTCTGTCCGTACCAGGACGAAAAGACCCCATGGAGCTTTACTACAGCTTTAC
The DNA here is from genome assembly GCA_905373795.1 of Candidatus Saccharimonadota bacterium. Taxonomy (GTDB): domain Bacteria; phylum Patescibacteriota; class Saccharimonadia; order Saccharimonadales; family Saccharimonadaceae; genus Nanosynbacter. Next base: position 8,634 of record CAJPUO010000001.1, on the reverse strand, counting down.
ATTGAATACGGTTTCAACATGTGTAGCATAGGTGGGAGACTTTGAAGCAGATACGCCAGTATTTGCGGAGTCACCAAGTGAAATACCACCCTTGTTGTGATTGTGTTCTCACGCTGACCGTTATCCGGTTAGCGGACCGTGTATGGTGGGTAGTTTAACTGGGGCGGTTGCCTCCTAAAGAGTAGCGGAGGCGTTCAAAGGTTGGCTAACTTCGGATGGAAATCGAAGTGATAGTGTATGCGCATAAGCCAGCTTGACTGTGAGGAGTACATTCCAATCAGAGACGAAAGTCGGAGCAAGTGATCCGCTGTACGTACATTTGTACATGAATGTGGGATCGACAGCGCAAACGGATAAAAGTTACCCTGGGGATAACAGGCTTATAGCGCCCAATAGTTCACATAGACGGCGCTGTTTGGCACCTCGATGTCGGCTCATCACATCCTGGAGGGGGAGCACCTTCCAAGGGTTCGGCTGTTCGCCGATTAAAGTGGTACGCGAGCTGGGTTCAGAACGTCGTGAGACAGTTCGGTTTATATCCGGTATGGACGATAGGAAACTTGAGAGGATCTACCCCTAGTACGAGAGGACCGGGGCGGACGCACCTCTGGTGTATCGATTGTGGCCACCTGCTGCATTGTCGAGTAGCTATGTGCGGACTAGATAAGCGCTGAAAGCATATTAAGCGCGAAACTAACCTCAAGATAAGGTTTCCCTATGAGGACACAGGAAGACTATCTGTTTGATAGGCGCAAGGTGGAAGTGCAGCAATGCATGGAGCTAAAGCGTACTAATAGTCCCATTGCCTTTTTATGTCCTTGTCTGCTAGCGTTTATGCTTGCATAACGCTCGCGGATAAGGTAGACTTGACTAGTAATTGGTGCTTTTCAACGAGCGCCGGTCAATTAACAATTCAATTCCGTACAGTAAACTGGACATCGAAGAAAGGGGTTTGGCCCACCACGCGAGTATATGTGGAACCAAGCGCTTTAAACCCCCTCCTTCGGTGCCCATGGCGAGGAGGAAACACCTGTTCTCATCCCGAACACAGAAGTTAAGCTCCCCAGCGGCGATTATACTGCTTTTAGTGGGAAACTAGCACGGTGCCGAATTATATAGAGACCATCCGAATAGGATGGTTTTTATTTTGCATATTAGTTTTACGAGCTAAAATTGCTATTAATTTTTTTGTTATTTTCATTTAATGACGCTCATGGTGCTGCTAATGGGAGTGAGTCTTTTTAAGTTTATTCCAAGCTGCTTTGCGCTGCTTCGGCGTCATGCTTATTGCCCATTTCCATGCTTTGGTTGTACCAGGTCTCAAACCGTATTTTGTTCCATCTTTTATTATAGCTTTGGCACGCTGGCTACCAAAGGCTGTCTCCACTGCTTCAAGTAAAAATGAATATATCAGTCGACTCCATCGCTCGTTTAAGATTTCTTTGTTTTTTACGGTTTGCGGCCATACATGATTTTGCCCAAGCAATTTACATCCAGTCAGGTTAACAAGAATCCAAAGGATAAGCTCATCTCCTATTACTGCTGATGCGTCTAGCTCAATTAGTGCTGCCTCTTTTTTGTCAATGCCTGAGCCGAGAAACCATGTGCTGTGATCGCCAGTTATATCGCTTACTACAATAGTAAACCCTCTGCGAAATGATAGTCCAGAAGCCGTTTCAAGGCCAGAGACGATATTATTCTCGTACTCTTTATACAACCTTTGGACGCGGGCTGTCAGAAATATTCCAGTCCAGTCTTTCTTCTTCATCTTAAATTTGACTAGCATACTGTAATTATAGCAAATAAAATAACGCCCTCGAAAGAGCGTTATTTTCTCTATTCTCGAATCTCGCAGAAAACGAGAATTGTATTTGTGGTGGAACTACGATTTCTAAAGTTCCAGTAGATAGCCAGCATGATGTTGCCGACAATACTTAGTATAGCTAACAGAGAGGCAGAATGCAATATTTTATTCACAATGAAAGAGCGCTTGTGTAAATATTGACAAAGTATGAGCAGTATGATAGCATAAAACTATAACACATACCATGTGTGATATATAAAGGTGAGGGTTTCTGCATAATTTTATGTGGAAATCTTTTTTAATACGGAGGAAAACTCATGGCAGGAACAAAAGCCGGCGGTCTGAAGGCTGCGAAAAAAAATTTAGCGCGTGATCCAAACTTTTACGCGAAAATTGGCGCAAAGGGCGGCAAGAATGGCAAGACTGGCGGTTTTGCGGCTAATCCGGCTTTGGCGCGAATTGCTGGTGCAAAGGGCGGAAAAATTTCTCGCCGGCGCAAGGCGACAGCAACGACGGCTGCATCGGTAACAGCCGCGTCAGCAGCGCAAGTAGCAACCCAAGATGATGTAACGCTAGCTGCGTAGTTCTAACGCCCGAGCGTGATAATATAAAATAACCCTCTTTGCAAAGAGGGTTATTTATCTGCGGTAGCGGCGGAGTTCGCAGGAGCGAGCTTCGTTGACGCGCCATTCGCTATGGCACTGAAGACAGTGGTAGCGGCGTTTAGTAATCTCCATGCCGACAGCTTCGCAATTTGGACAAATACTGCGTGAGTGCAGCCAGTCGCGGTAACTATCCAGCGAATCTTGAACGATGTCGTCGTCCATTTGCAGTGGCAGATTGTATGCAGGAGCAAGCACGTCTACGGCGTATTCCCAGGCTGATCGCTCCATATCAATTAACGTAATATCCCGCTGGTAGGATTCGTGCTGCAGTTTGGCGTGGGCGATTTCATGCAGCAATTGGGCAAAATCATTTTTTTGCCGCAGGTTTTTATAAAAAACTGTTTGTGTTTTCGGAGACCATGAAAAAACATCGCTTTTTTTAAAGATAATATCCGGAAAATCTCGTTTAATTTTGGCGAGAGTAGGCCAGGGCGTTGTCGTAGCATCCATATAGTACAATTTCTTTCGGCTTTGGCGCGCTAGCGATTTTCGGTACGGCTATAGCGGCTGGCAGGTTTTCTGCTAGCAAACCGCTTAATATATCGGTAAAATGAGGGACAAACGAACCAATGCTGCCGCCGATTACGATGACATCTGGCTGAGTAAAAGCGATGAGCGGTTGCAGTCCGACGCTAATTCTCTTAGCGATTTCTGACCAAACTTTCAGGGAGGTTTCTTTCGATAATTCGCCGAATAGTTCATAAAATACTCGTCCGGCTGCAATTTGCTCCCAGGATAGGGTGCGTCCGCCATACGACAGCATCATGTGTCCGCCCTCGCAGTCGTTTAAGGATTTATCTAGCACGCCGTTTAAGATCAGGGAAGTGCCGATACCGGTGCCGATCGTGATGTACAATCCGCAGCGAGGTAACTTGTCTAAGCGGTGCATACTGGCGAGTCCAGCCATGTTAGCGTCGTTGGCAACTATAATATTGGCATTGGGAAAGTTCTTTGCAAAAAGCTGCCGGATGGGTACGTTTTGCCAATTGAGATTTTGGCACCAAACAGCAACTCCGTCATGGACAACGCCCGGCAGAGCGACAGATAACGTAGTAGCGGAATCGCCTGAAATTAAGTGTATTTGATCGGTAACGCGCTGGATATATTGTTCAATATCTTTCGGCGTTGGGAATTTTATGATTTGTTCGGGCTGTCCATTATCATTAAAGCGGGCGACGAGCGTCTTCGTTCCTCCAGTATCTACGGCAACTATCATAATTGGATTATACCATAGCTCTTTACTGATTGCGGGCTATCATGATATAATAAAGAAAATTTGAGTTTGGAGAAGCAGGCAATGAATAGAAATAATCAACGAGGAGCTGTCGGAACATTTGTAGTGGTTGGTGCTGTGTTGGCAGCGGCGGCTTTGGCGGTGTTATACGGCGCCCGCCATTCGCTAAGCGATCAACAGAATCCGCCGATTTCAAGCGAATTGGTCGCGGCGGACAATAAATCTGATAACAAAGACAATAAGAGTAATAAAGATACCAAAGACAGTAAAGACGCTAAAACGGAAAATAAATCAGGTGGCAATTCGGAGCAAAAGACTGAAACCGGCAAAGATCAGCATACCGACTCCAAATCTGGCAGCGACAGTTCTCCTATAATAAGCGGTTCGGATACTAAAACAGAGGGTAAATCTGAAGATAAGAAAGCTGATACGCAGGCTGCCCCGCAGACGCCAGCAGTACAAACTAGCGATAAGGACTTGCCAAAAACTGGCCCGGCTGAATCGGCGGCGGCTATTCTGGCGGTTGGCGGTTTAACCTTTATCGTTTTGGCGTACATTCAGTCGCGCCGGGTTGTCTGATTTTGACTTAAATACATCTGTTGTGGTACAATTACTATTGATCTATAGGGACGTTTTTCATGCTGTCTCTAGGAAGTAATATCAATTTTAAGGAAGGGGTCTTTAGGAAGACTTATGGCAAGCGCCAAAATTACAATGGACGACCTGCTGGCGCAAGCAGGCGATAATATAAAGCAAATTGCTGCTGGCGACATGGTTAACGGAACTGTGTTGTCGGTTAGAAAACACGAGGTTTTGATCGATTTAGGACCTTTGGGCGTTGGTTTGGTGCCGCGCCGCGAAGTTGGTTTTTCAAAAAATTATACTGTAGGCGACGAAGTTGTCGCTAGCGTGGTTGATCCAGAGCTGGATAACGGCTATTCACTGCTGTCGCTGCGTAAAGCTGCCAAGGATCGCGGCTGGGACGAGGTCTTTGCCAAGCTTGAAACGGGCGAGATTATTACGGTAGTGCCGTACGATGCTAATCGCGGCGGTATGCTGGTGGAATACGAGGGTATTCGCGGCTTCTTGCCGGTATCGCAGCTATCAGCAGAACATTATCCGCGCGTCGGTTCAAGCGATAAGGACGAGATTCTGCAGCGTCTTAATACTTTGGTAAATAAAGACATTAAGGTGCGAATCTTGGACGCTGACCGTAAGACGAATAAACTTATCTTTTCTGAAAAAGAGGCGGTAAAAGAAGGTTTGGCGGAGCGATTCCAGAAGATGGCGATCGGCGATACAGTTGAGGGCGTAGTGACTGGCGTTGTCGACTTTGGCGTGTTCGTTAATGTTGAAGGTATTGAAGGTCTAATTCACATCTCAGAAATCAGCTGGGAGCGTGTCAATAATCCAGCCGACTACGTGAAGGTTGGTCAGACGGTCAAGGCGAAGATTATCGCGATTGATAAGGAGCGGCTGAGCTTGAGCATGAAGCAATTGACTAAAGATCCTTGGTTGGATGAAGTCGAGCAATTCAAGCCTGGCGATAAAGTTGAGGGAACAGTGACTCGCATTACGCCGTTTGGTGCGTTTGTGCAGCTTAGCCCGGCAGTTGAGGCGCTGGTTCACGTGTCAGAGCTTGGCGGCGACGGGACGGATCCTGAAAAGGTGTTCACCTTGAACGAGCGTAAAGAATTTACGGTTTTGGATATTGATAAAGAAAACCGCAAGATTTCTCTGTCGCTTGGCAAGTCAAAGAAAAAATAATACAAATCCCCTGAAGCGTAGCTACGCCCAGAGGTGAGAGGAGCTTACTATGGCAGAAAAAATCGTCAATATTGCGGATTCGGTAACGGTTGGCGAATTGGCTGAAACTCTGGGATTGTCGGTAACTACGCTGATTGGCGAGTTGTTTAAGAACGGAATTGCGGCGACGATTAATCAGCGGCTGGACTTTGAGACGGCGCAGATTGTGGTCGAGGAATTAGGATTGGACGTGCAGCTGAAGCGTAAGGCGGCTGCTGCGGAGATCTATCATCATGCACGAAAACTATCAGATAAGGCGGTGCCGCGTCCGCCAATTGTGGCGGTGATGGGGCATGTTGATCACGGTAAGACGAGTTTACTAGACGCAATTTTAGATAAAAAGACAGTTGAGGGCGAGGCTGGCGGAATAACACAGCACATTAGCGCCTATCAAGCGCAGCGCAACGGGCGGATGATTACGCTATTGGATACACCAGGACATGAGGCGTTTGCGGCGTTGCGGCAACACGGCGCGGTACTGACTGATGTGGTGATTATCGTGGTGGCGGCGGATGACGGCGTCAAGCCGCAGACGGTCGAGGCGATTCGGTTTGCGCGCTCGGCTAATGCGAAAATTGTGGTGGCGATCAATAAAATTGATAAAGATACCGCTAATCCACAGCTGGTAAAAACGCAGCTGGCGTCTGAACACGGCCTCAATCCTGAGGAGTGGGGCGGCGATACGGTGATGGTGGAAGTCAGCGCTAAAACTGGCCAGAATTTGGATAAGCTGCTGGATATGGTGCTACTGGTGGCAGACATGGAATATTTGCGGGCGGATGAGGATGTGCCGGCCGAAGGCTTGGTGATTGAGGCGCACATGGAAACCGGGCGCGGCGCGGTGGTCGGGCTGCTGGTGGAAAACGGACATTTGCGGCCGGGGCATTATTTGGTTGCTGGGACAGCTTACGGACGAGTTAGGACGCTTCAGGACTTCCGCGGTAAGACAGTTAAAGATGCTGGTCCGAGTACGCCAGTCAACGTGACTGGATTTAAGGAATTGCCGCAGTTTGGCGATGGATTTGAAATTGCTAAGAGCGAGAAAGAGGCACGCAATTTGGCGCAAAAAGCGAAAATTGAGCAGGAAAAGATGGCTGCTACTACTAATATTACCGGCGCGGACATCCTAAAAATGATGAATCAGAAACTTGATGCTGAGGAGTTTAATGTGATTATTAAGGCTGATGTTCAGGGTTCGGTGACGTCGGTGGTGGATAGCTTGAAGCTGATTGATACGGGCGGCGAAGTTGATCTGCATGTCGTTGGTACGGGCGTGGGTAATATTTCTGAGAACGATATTCACTTGGCTGTAGGCGAGAACACCGTAATTTACGGGTTTAATGTCGATCTTCCGCCAGCGGTTAAGCGATTGGCGGCGCGCGAACACGTGGAAGTGCGGATTTTTAAAGTGATTTATGAGCTATTGGACGATGCGAAAGATTTAATGGAAGCGCTGCTGGCGCCAGAAGTTGTCGAGACAGAAATTGGCGAATTGGAAGTAAAAGGCGTGTTTAGGACGATGCGCGAGGAAATAATCGCTGGCGGCGAAGTAAAACGCGGCAAGGTGGCGAAAGGGCTGCTGGCGCGAGTAAAGCGCGGCAAGGAGCAAATTGCCGAGGTGGAAGTCTCATCTGTTCAGCGCCAACAGCAGGAAGCCAAGGAAGTGTTTGAGGGCGAAATGTGCGGTTTGAGCTTGAAAACGAAGAAAAAGATTACACTGGAAATTGGCGATAAACTGGAATTCTTTACGCGGGAATTGGTGAAGAAAACCCTGTAGTCTGCTGGGGTAAATAAAGTATTTGTGGTTCGGATTTTACGAAAGTGGTTAAGCTAAGCAAAAAGCTTGACATTTTGTACACTGTATGATAGCATACTAACATAATCTTTAAGAAAAGTATTTCTAAGAAAGGAACCACCACATGGCATCAAAAGAAACAACACCCGGCAGCGGCGCGAGAAGAGGGCAATCTAGACTAGGGGAGGGTCGTGTAGGGGGTGTGGCGACTCCGGCATGGGGTACTCCTCTAAACGTCGACTGGAAACCCTTACGTTCTCAGGATGCAGCGTCCGAAACGAGCGGAGACAATCCGTCGTTTAACGATTTCTTAAATCAGACTGCGGAGCGTCAGCGTACAGAAGAAGATCACAGACCGGGTCTGAAAGAAAGATTGCGAAGAGTGTGGGCTCGTTTTAATTTAGGAAGACGTGCAGCAAGTGATGTCTTTAACGGTGGAAGGAGTAATATTGACGATACAGATGATATGACTGGTCTAAAATATACTGTATCTGAGAGAGATGCTCTAGCTTATGCTGATGCAGCTACGGCTGCCGGAGGCAATAACCTTAAAGAAAATATTAGCGAAATTAAATCCAAGCTTGTTAAACAGGGTATACTTGAAAAGGATATTAGTGATCTTGATTTTCGTAGGTTTAGTGTAGCGGCTGGTCGTAGATATTCAGAACTTGCCAGTGCTGCCGCCAAAGACGGGATGCGTGTTGAAGAGTATGTGGAGTTTATTCAGTCTCAGGAAGACAATGACAAGACAATTGATAAAGATACACAGGCTAGAATCGATGCTTTGAAGAAAGTAGTAAATGACAAGAGCGTATCAGAAGTTAAGAGATATGGGGCAGCTCGTACTCTAGAAGCTCTTCTTAACAACGCTAAATCTGTTGACAAAACTAAAACTGCAAAAGATGACAAAAAACAACAGTCTGGCGATAAAGAGCATGTTAGTACTAAGACTCTTGAAGAGCAGGCAGATGAGGCGCGGCGGAAATTTGTAGAAGCGAAGATTAATTATGAGGAGGGCTTTTTCAAGAATTGGTTTGGTGGTGCGAAACGCAGGGTGGCTATGGAAGAGGCTCGCAGGGAGTTGACAACTGCCCTTACAGCGCTTGTTTATCGACAAGAGGCTGATAGTATTAAAACAATTGACGGAAAATTCTCTGTAGACAAGAAGAAAACCAAATCCTCAGATAAAAGCAATCCAGAAGGTCTTGATCCGTATGAAGAAATGCTGCGTCAGAAATATCTTGGCGATGAATTTGATGAGGCTGAAGAAGGACAAGACAAGAAGAAAACCAAATCCTCAGATAAAAGCAATCCAGAAGGTCTTGATCCG